>JANQLQ010000091.1 GCA_028280565.1 Fulvivirga sp. | reverse complement strand
CAAGGTAGTATGGTCGGGGAGGATAGAGCCACCATGTTTGGTACTTTCGCCTGTTGTCGAAATGTCCGTTTAGCAGTCTTTCCAGCTAAGTTCCCTCCCCAGCACGGGATTAGGTAATTTCTCGCAAGGTCCTGGTGCAAGGCGTAACCCGCGCCTAGCGGGTAATCTTATGTCCAAAAACAGCAAAGCATTCCAAAATACGCCAGCCTGGCCATGACGATCCGTTTTGCCACTCCATGTATTTTCGCGAAAATGGTGTCACTCACCGTGACAATAGATCATAATCTTTTTATTCCTTCTTATCCCTAGCCAGGGCATAACGTTAGGATACGATTAGGGCATGCCCCTTCTTATTTTCCGAAGGCCTCTACCGAGTAGTCCAAGTTAGTACTGTATACAGGGAAACTGATTTTTACCAAAGCGTAAAAACCACGTCCTTGGAGGCCGGGACGTACGCCTACTTCACCACCATACCCCCAGCTTAAGGTGCGGTTGAACTTGCCGTCTATCCCCGCACGTATCCCGAAAATGCTGGTATCAAGATCATCGGCAGAGTAGTCTACGCCGTTGTAACGGATATCATCTACGGCTACTTGGGGAGCCACAATAATATCTAAAAATGCAGTAAAGATGAGATCATCGACTCCTTCAGCGTACTTGTTATCGAAATCGACAGCTACATTTTTGATCCATGAGATGGAACCTCCAACGTAGACACCCGCTACATCTTGGCCGCTGTAAACGGCAAAATCTCCCAATTCATCCGTAGGGATCGCATCTAGCAAGGTGCCTTGGTCGTCGCTCGCCAGGTCAGCAAAAGTCTTGTCTTGTGCTTCCAGGCTTCGATTGATATCAACAGAGGTATCGAATATAATTCCGCCGAGACGTGCGCCATAGATCTTACGTACCTTACAAGGGATCTCTGCATTAAGAGGGACCCTGGCGGCCCAACGATTACCCCGGTAGCTTTTCTTATATAAGAACATCTTAGTAGATGAGCTTTCTTCGAAATCCTTTATATGATAAGTAGCGCCGAACTCATAATAATTGAGCACATCAGGGACATTGCTTACATCACTATTTTTCTCGGCTAAGTCGCGCATTAGGTCAAAGCGTTGCATGTAGGTCAAGCGTGCATGGGCCCTGAACGACATTTGATCTTTTAAAAAATAGGTGGCCTCCATACCGAACCCCGCGTTGACATTGGAAACATACAGTTCTCCATACAAGGGTTGGAATTGTACAAAAAGCTTATTAATAGCGTAAGGCTCATCATAAAGCTCCTCGTAGGTCACAGGATTTTTGTCCCGGCGATTTTGCGCTGATGCATAAAAACATGGCGTGATCACCATGACAGCTAAAAAAATAAGTGATCTTTTCACAGTAATACTATTAAAAAATAATCCAGTATATGATCTCGCACACACTATTCAAACTATAAAAGTAGTAAAAAAAATGCTACATAACCATCCTTAAAATCGAAATAAGCCCATTCTTGGTATTTTCCGTCCCGGATTCTCTTTTTAAAAACCTGGCATTAGCGCACATGCCGACCTTATTTTATGATTATAAATCAAATTCAGACCCTGTAGGTAACTGGTAACTTGCCATAAAAATGAAAGTTCTTCAGCCGGGACACTAATGGAGCATTGTTAACCAAAATCAAATGATAAAGTATTTATAAGTAAGTTGCCCGCTTGCCTTTATGGCTTATTGCAGTTGTAGGTGATTGAAGTCACCTTAATCTTGTAAAACATTGGTAATGAACGTAGATTTTGTCAACATCCATAACATAAAAAGCACTAACGCCCAGTATAGATAATTCCTGTAAAAGTCTTCAGTGTCTTTATAGCGTGTTTCCTGTATTTCCGCCTTTTCGTAAGTATCTATTAGCTTGAATACGTTTTCGAGCGCTTTGTTGTCACCAACACGAAAAAACTCCCCTTCACCGATCTTGGCGATTTCCCGCAGGGTGGTTTCATCCATAGTATTGTCGACCATACGCGGCCGGCCGAAAAAATCTTTACCGAACGGTACTTTACCTTCTTTCCCGATGGCGATGGAGTACATTTTTATGTCATACGCGGTTGCCAGCTTAGCCGCAGTGATCGGGTCTATATTACCCGCAGTGTTATCACCATCACTCAATAAGATCAGTACTTTTGATTTCGAATCCGATTCGCGCATCCGGTTGGTGGCTACTGCCAGGGCGCTCCCGATCGCCGTGCCCCTGTTTTCGATCATTTCAAACTCTATGTCCTTGATATACGACTTTAGAAGATCATAGTCCGTAGTAAGCGGCGACAGCGAGTAGGCGTCCCCTGAAAATATCACAATGCCGATCCGGTCTTGAAAGCGGCCGTCTATGAACTCTTCCGCCACCTTCTTAGCTGCTTCCAGGCGGTTAGGTTTAAAGTCTTCGATCTGCATAGACTGTGAAATATCTACCACCAGCATAATATCGATACCCTCTGTCCATTGTACTACTTTCTCGTTGGTCTTTTGTGGTCGTGCTAAAGCGATGATCACGAGTGCAAATACCAAGGCCAGTAAAAGATCCGGTACCAAACGGACCAAGTTGATAGGGTTGGCGCTTACCTGGCTTTTCATAAGGGCTATGGGCAGCTTTTGATTCATGTAGAACCGGAGTATCCATCGGGCTAGGATGAATAGTGGTATGAGTAGCAACCCGAACAAGGCTAGGCTGAACTCCCAAGTGAAATTATTAAGTACCGCGGGATTGAACCAATCCAATGCATACCAAGGTAGCCCGGCATAAATTTCGTTATCCATTTTTCACCTCCTGGATCTTTTGGTGGAACCTTTCTTCGGAAAACTTTTTTAGGTCATCGAAGCTTTTCGCTAATTCTCCGCCGGCCTGGCCAGAATATATAGCCCTGTCTAAACCCTGCAAGGCCTGCCGCACCGTTTCGGATTTATAATTCTGAAGGATCTCCTTGGTGGTAGACTTGGTATACGGCCTATTTTCTAATTTTTCTAGGTATTTTTTCCATGCGGATAGAATGGCTTCGGCACGCTCACGGTCTGCTGTATTACCAGTTACCAAGGTCTCAAAACGGAGTAAAAACTGCCGGTGGGTCTTGTGTAACCTACGCACAAGCAGGGTTCTGCGGATCGATTTTCCAAAGATCAATAAAATAAGCACTCCTAAAACTATGAATATGGCCGCTCCAATTAAGAAATATGGATAATTGAATTCAAAGCTTACACGCTTGTAGGTAGTGTTTTCTTTCAGTGGCATCGCCTCGGCAGCTACTGAATCCGGTATTTCGGCCACCACGTGTTGTAAAAAAATAGAATCTCTTTCTGTATTAATGACCAGGCTGTCACCGCCATTTAAAACAAAGATTGGCATTTGGTAGTATTGCACACTATCAATTTCGAAAGAGGTCAAATAGTAAACAGCACTATCGTAGCTAAACTCATTGCCTGATCGAGTGGGAGCGTACCATTTTTCATCCAATTCATAAGGGCTGAAATCATAAAGAGAATCCGGGAAAACCACATCCCAATCTTTCGGGTATCGCGCGGTCAAGATAAAAGGTGTTTTTATCCCTATTTTTAGGCTATCTTCAAAAAAATGGCCCCGGGTCCTGATTTCTTGGGCACAGGTGATGCCCAACGAAATGTTCATAAAGATCATTACGATGAAAAAAACCTTTTTATACACTTTTCAATGTTTTATTCCTGATCTTAAATAGTTTTAACAGCTTAGGAACGTAATCCTCCTCGGTGTCTACGGAGATAAAGTTGACCTGGTGTTTTTTAGCAAAATTGGAAAGTTCTGCTTCATTTTCCGCATGGTTCTTTTTGATTTTTGACCGAAAACTACCGAAAGATGTATTTACCCAAATCGTCTTACCGCTCTCCTTATCAAATACCGGGATAATGCCAAGCTTAGGCAATCGGGTTTCCCGTTTGTCCGTGATCCTGATCATGACCAAGTCGTGTTTTTTAGCCAATCCCTTTAGGTTATGGAAATAGTCTTCATCGATAAAGTCAGAAATGAAGATCACCACACTACGTTTTTTTACTGTATTGAGGGTAAACAAGATGGCCTTGGAAAGATCAGTTTGGTGAGATACGGGGCGGAGGTCTACCAGGCTTTGTATGATCTCATAAGCCTGTTTGGGTCCTTTGGCCGGTTTTACGTACTTCTCTTTACGGTCAGAGAAACTGATAAGACCTACCTGGCTGGCTTCCTTTACTGCCGATAAGGCCAAAACACCACAGATCTCTTTCCCGATGTCTAATTTTTGAGCGCCGGGGCTTCCGATCTCCTGTGAACCGCTCACATCTAGGATAAACAGCACGGTCTGTTCTTTTTCTTCTTTAAATGTTTTTACAAAAGTGCCATGGCCTTTTGCGCTTACATTCCAATCGATCGTACGTACATCGTCTCCATATTGGTAGGCGCGAACATCATCAAATTCAAGCCCCGAACCTTTAAAGATCGAATGAAAATCGCCCTGCATCTGGCTGTTGATAGCCTTTCTGATCTGTATTTCGTACTTTCGTAATTTCTTTATAAGATCCTTCATTTGGCCCGGTTTTGGGTAATCAAATATTGCAAAGTTGAAGAATATTATCTTTTTGGAAAAGGGGGTATTGTTCACATGGAGTAAAATAAGGGTTAAGGGACCACAAAAGGGATAGAACTATGATAAAGCGTATAAGCGGCAATGGCGGTAAGAGCATTTGGGTAAGTTTACTTTTTTTTGGCGTCTTATCAGCGGCATGCTCTTCAAAAGAGGCCCCGGTGGGAGTACTCACCCCGGAGCAGATGATCCCCATCTTCTTAGATGTGTACCTGGCCGAAGGGAAAGTGAATGAAATGAGGGTGAAGAGAGATTCTTCTTTGGCGCTCTTCGAGGTTTACGAGCAGTATATCTTTGAAAAGCACAATGTAGCCGATTCTACCTATAGGCTCAGTATGTCCTATTATTATGATCACCCGGACCAGTTGGAAATGATCTATGAGACTGTTTTGGATAGCCTGAATCTCCTAGAGAAGCGATTGGAAGAGAAAGAAAAAGAGGAACTTAAAAATGGAGATGGGGAGGACGAGGAGGAAACTAAGCCAAAAAAGGTGGTGGATGCCTAATGCCAGCTTTCTATATATGCATGGTCCCGGGTTTAGTAGCCGAGGGACTGGGAATGTTGTTTCAAAAAAAAATGCGAAGGGATAATCATGCTTTTTCCGAAAGATATAGAGCATAAGTTAGGGTTCGATAAAATTCGAGACTTGGTAAAAGGGCGCTGTAAAAGTGCTCTTGGGGAAGAAATGGTAGAGAAGTTGCAGTTTGCCAAAGATTTCGATCTTATTCACCGCTGGCTGAACCAGGTGAGTGAGTTTAAACAATTGCTGGAGGCAGAAGACGCCTTTCCTTTTGATTATTACCTGGATACCAGGAAGTCATTAGAGAAGGCGCGGGTGGAAGGAGCCTTTTTGGACGAGCGCCAGTTTAGGGAGATCGGCCTTTCTTTAAGTACCATTAACAGTTGCATTAAATTCTTACGATCCAGGGCGGAACAATACCCTTTTCTCTTTACTTTGACACATACCCTTGAGGTATCCATAGAACTGGTCAATATCATTAACAGTAAGATTGACGAAGAGCCCAAGGTAAAGGATAACGCCTCGGCAGAGCTCCAAAGTATTCGCCGGACACTCTCCCAAAAACATAACCAGGTAAGAAAGGCGCTGGAAAGTGAGTTTAGAACCGCCGCCAAAGAAGGTTTCATCCCGGATGGGGCGTCTATCACGGTCAGGGATGGAAGAATGGTGATCCCGGTAGCGGCTGAATTTAAACGCAGGGTCAGGGGCTTCGTACACGATGAGTCTTCCACCGGGCAAACGGTTTTTATAGAGCCCGCAACCGTCTTGGAAGGTAACAACGAGTTGAGAGAATTAGAATATGCTGAGAAACGAGAGGTAGTCAAAATATTGACCCGGCTCACCGATACATTGAGAGCACACCTAGCACCGCTACGAAAAGCCTACAAATTCCTGGGCATCATTGATTTTATCCAAGCCAAAGCAAGATTCGCCTTGGAGCTAGACGCTACACTACCTACATTGACGAATGAGCAATCCATATCTTGGCGGGGCGCTAGACACCCACTCTTATTTCTTTCTCATAAGAAGCAAGATAAAAAGATCATACCGCTGGATATACGGCTAGATACGGATCAAAGGATACTGATCATTTCCGGTCCCAACGCCGGGGGTAAATCCGTTTGTTTGAAGACTGTGGGGCTCTTACAACTTATGCTACAGGCCGGGTTGCTTGTACCTGTGGAAGAAGACTCTCAATTCGGTATTTTCGAAGACATATTTATCGATATTGGTGATGAGCAGTCCATCGAAAATGATCTTAGCACCTACAGCTCGCACCTTTCTAACATGAAATTTTTCATGAAACATTGTGGGCCGAAAACCTTATGCCTTATTGATGAATTTGGCACGGGCACCGATCCGCAATTTGGCGGAGCCATTGCCGAAGCTGTGCTAGAAGAGCTCCGGGGTAAGCAGACCTATGGTGTGATTACGACCCACTACAGCAACATTAAGAATTATGCTGAAAACCAAGCGGGTTTGATCAACGGTGCTATGAAATACGATATAAACTACCTTGAGCCCCTCTACGAGCTTGAGATTGGCCGACCAGGGAGTTCGTTTTCCCTAGAAATTGCGCGAAAGATCGGCATTCCGCACCCCGTGATCGGGTACGCTAAGGAGGCCATGGGCAGTAAGACCATTGACGTCGATAACTTGCTTTTAAAGCTTGAGCGACAAAAGCAAAAGATCGCAGAAAGAGATCAAAAACTTAAGGCTAAAGAGCGTGAGGTCAATGAGCTCCAAACTAAATATCGCCACCTGACCGAGGAGATAGAGACTAATAAAAAATCGATCCTGAACCAAGCCAAACGTGAGGCTGCCTCACTTTTAAAAGAAACTAACCGCGAGATCGAAAAAACCATCCGGCATATAAAAGAAAACAAAGCGGAAAAAAAAGAAACGAAGAAGGTAAGACAAAAACTCTCAGGCCTAGCGGAAAAAGTGACCGAGGTAAAGGAGAAAGAAGTGCCTGTCAAGGTCGTAACGGGTGAGATCTCATTAGGTGATTCGGTAAGAATAATAGGCCAAGAGGTAGCGGGAGAGGTAATTTCACTAAAAGGTAAATCTGCCGAGGTACAGTTTGGAGACTTGAAATCTACCGTAAAACTCGATCGGCTTGAAAAGGTATCTAAAGGGGTGTCTAAAAAGATCAACAAGCAACGGTATACCGGTGGGAAGGGAATTGACCTGAATCACAAACGTGCCGAATTTAGTCCTACCCTGGATGTGCGGGGAAAACGCGCTGAAGAGGTGTTCTCATTAGTAGATCGTTTTATGGACGATGCACTTTTGTTTGGTATTGACGAGGTCAAGATCTTGCATGGCAAGGGGGATGGCATCCTTCGTCAAGTGATACGGGATCATATCAGGAACTCGCAAGTGGCTGCTACGGTTGCCGATGAGCATGTGGAGAGGGGAGGGGCCGGGATCTCCGTAGTCCAATTGAAATAAAGGCTGTGTTCTGAGGTTGCCCAGTGCAGTAATCTCTTTCTCTTTTGAAGGCGTGCGTCCTTGAAAACTATCTTTGATAGTAAAACGCTTTAAAAAACAAAAGCCCTGGTTGGTTCCCGGGGCTTTCAATGTTTATTTCTGAAATGACTCCTACTGTGACCGGGTTAAATTGAAGGTCCACAATCCATTCACACTTTTTGTACGTCCAATAGCTTGGTTAGCGTCATCAAGAGTAAAGGTTATTACAATTGCAGTGGCTGAAGTAACAGCTACACTTAAAACGTCATCTCCAATTTCTATTTGGAATTGGTCCGCACGATCGCCTGAAACCGTATAAGTAGTGCTTGAAAAGTCAAATACATTTACTTCGGTGCTTTCACCATTTACTGACACCTGGCCACCTGAAGTGAAGGTCATAGTGAAATTACCCCAATCACCTGGTCCGGGATCTGTTCCCTGCCGTACATTGTTGGTGTCACCACCCGTGGTCCATGTTCCTTCCAATGCGTTGATCTGTTGTTCTTCTATTGTAGGCCCATCGTCATCATCATTGCTACAACCTATCATCGCCAATGTGCCCAACAATACGCCAAAACTTAAAAAATAGAATAGTTTTTTCATTATAGTAAATTTTAATGCCTTTTTCAGAACGCGAAATTTAGTAATTATTTTAATTTGTACTGTGAAAATGTGCAATTAATTATGTCAAAATCCTTTATAAATAACGCATACGTTGAGTAGGTAACCTTGCAGGATTAGGACAAAAGTAGACCCAGCTAATTGGATACTTAAAGGCTTTTGACACGTCAAAGGTCGTGTTGTTACTTATAGTCCTCGATGTTGATCACCTCGTCACATCCTTCATACTCCTCTTCTTGATTTGAAGCTACGATCACCAAGGGAGAATTTAATTCCTCCAGTAGATCCCTGTACCAGCGTATTCCTTGTTTATCGAGGTTGGTGGTGGGTTCATCCAAAAGCACTATGTCACTTGCTGAGAACAAGGCCAGCGCGAGTTTTGTGCGCTGCTTCATACCAGAAGAAAAGTTTTTGACATACTTATCCCGCGCAGGGGTCAGATAAGCCGTATCTATGATCTTATCTACAGGATAGCCAGGACGCGGGTCCCTGAATTTAAAGTGAAAATCAAAAAGTTCATACAGGGTGAAGTCTTCAATCAGTTCCATGTAGGGCGTAGCTAAGGACAAGTGGCGGTATACTTTTTCAGCTTCTACCACCTGTTCTTCGCTGGAGTAATGTACAGTGCCTTTAGAGGGCAGCAAAAAGCCCGAAATGATCTGTAGTAACGTAGATTTGCCGCTTCCGTTCGACCCGGTAATGGCATAAAATTTTCCTTGAAAGAACGTGTAATCAAGGTCTTTGAAAATGACCTCTCGGTTAAACCGCTTCCCTAGCTGCTGTAGCTCAACCTGGAACATTTCAAATCAGGAACCAGCCATATGAGATATGAAGTCACCGCTTTTTATCCTTGGTCCCATGTTTCTTGTCAGTAAGTGTATCCCTTCATCACACCCCGGTCAGAGTTGCGAATAAAGTTGATGATCTCATCCCTTTCCCGCGAAGGTGATAATTCTAACTCTACCAGGTCTACGGCTTTGGAGTTATTCAAACCTCGTAAGAAAACGTAGCGATATATTTCCTGTATTTCATTGATCTTTTCCGAAGAGAAACCACGTCTTCTTAGCCCTATGGAGTTAATCCCACAGTAGGTAAGCGGTTCCCTTGCTGCTTTTGTATAAGGAGGTACATCTTTTCTCACCAATGAACCTCCTGATACCATGACATGGGCCCCGAGTTTTACAAATTGGTGAATAGCGCTCGAACCCCCGATAATGGCATGATCTTCCACCGTGACATGACCGGCTAATTGCACCGAGTTGGCCAAAATACAGTTATTCCCGATCACGCAGTCATGGGCTACATGCACATAAGCCATTAAAAGGCAATTTTTCCCGACGACAGTCTCAAACTTATCGTCTGTTCCCCGGCTGATGGTCACATATTCCCTGATCACCGTGTTATCACCGATGTACGTTTCTGTTTCCTCCCCCTTATACTTTAAGTCTTGGGGAACGGAAGATATAGAAGCTCCTGGGTATATTTTAACATTTTTCCCTATCCGGGCTCCTTCAAAGATCGTAACATTAGGCCCTATCCAGGTGCCTTCTTCTATGATCACATTCGCATGGATTACGGAGAAAGGCTCGATAACCACATTTCTAGCGATCTTAGCTTGTGGATGAATATATGCTAGTGGCTGATTCATGCGTCTTTTCTTACGATACTGGCCATCATGGTTCCTTCACATACCAGGGAGTTGCCTACATAGGCTCTTCCCGCCATTTTGGCAATACCTCTTTTTATGGGAGCCAACAGGTCACATTTGATCACCATAGTGTCCCCTGGCAGCACCATTTTTCTAAATCTAAAATTCTCTATCCCTAAAAAATAGGTCCAATAATTCTCAGGGTCCGGTACCGTGTTCAATACCAGGATACCGCCGATCTGGGTCATGGCTTCTACTTGCAAAACCCCTGGCATGACGGGATTACCCGGGAAATGTCCCTGGAAAAAATTCTCATTCAACGTAACGTTTTTTACACCTGACACACTCTCGTCGTCGAGGTGTATGATCTTATCGATCAGCAAGAAAGGATACCGGTGCGGCAGGATATTGATGATCTGGTTGATATCCAATACCGGCGGCAAATTTGGGTTGTACTTTGGTACATTGTGCCGAGAGGACCTTTCCATGGCTTTTTTAAGCTTTTTGGCAAAGGCTACATTAGCAGCATGGCCGGGCCGGGCGGCCAGGATCTGGGCCTTAATGGGTCTTCCTGCGAGTGCCAGGTCCCCAATGACATCCAGTAGCTTATGACGGGCCGGTTCGTTTTTGTACCTGAGCTCTACATTGTTTAAAATGCCTTCTTTTTTTACTTCTACCTTGGGCTTGTTAAAGAGGGTAGCAATGTTGGCTAATTCATGATCTTCTACTACACGATCTACCACCACAATGGCATTGTTTAAGTCTCCACCCTTTATAAGATTATTCTTATGAAGCATCTCTAGCTCGTGGAGAAAACAAAAGGTGCGACAAGAAGCAATCTCTTTTTCAAACTGCTTGATATCGTTTAGAGAAGCATGCTGGCTGCCGAGCACAGGAGAGTTGTAATCGATCATCACCGTCAGGCGATAGTCGTCTAGGGGAAGCGCAGCAATTTCCACGTCCCGGGAGGCATCCCGGTAAAAAATGCCGTCTTGTACTTCAAAAAAGTCACGTAATGCGTTTTGCTCTTCGGTGCCGGCTTCTTTCAAGATCTCTACAAACTGTTTGGAACTTCCATCCATGATCGGGGGCTCTGGGCCATCCAATTGGATCAGTACGTTGTCGATCTCAAGACCTGTTAATGCCGCTAGCGTGTGCTCTACAGTGTTGATACGAGCGCCACTTTGCTCTATGGTCGTCCCCCGGGAGAGATCTACCACGTTATCCACATCTGCATCCACAACCGGCTGGCCTTCTAAGTCGGTCCGCTGGAATTTTATCCCATGGTCAGGCTTAGCCGGTAAGAAAGTCATATTACTTTCAACGCCTGTGTGAAGCCCCACCCCAGACAAAGTCACTGACTTTTTTATCGTGTGCTGCTTAATGTTCATCTTGTTTCAAGTCTTCAAAAAACGCCCGCCAAAGATCAGTAAATACCTTGTAAATAAAGGACATACACTACTGATGTATCGGTGTTTTATGGTAAATTTCTAATTGTTGTTTTCTAGCACCTTCACTGAAATGACGGCAAATTTAGGATTTTTTCCTCAAGTTGCTTTAACCTGCGACTTAAATCGGGAAGATTCTTAAAAACGGCGTAAGACTTATGATAGGCTAATAATTCAAACCCTGGACTTCCCATGAGTTTGACATTACCTTTTGGAACGGATTTCCCTATCCCGGATTGAGCACCGATGGAGGTCCGGTCCCCTAACTCGAGGTGTCCCGCGATCCCTACCTGCCCGGCTATGACCGAACTGCTTCCAATGGTAGTGGACCCGCTTATCCCGGATTGGGCGGCAATCACGGTGTTATCGCCGATGGATACATTATGGGCCACCTGTATCAAGTTGTCCAGTTTAACACCATCGTTGATTTTAGTAGAATCCCCGTGGAATGTAGCGCAATCAATGACCGTATTTGCCCCGATGTCTACATGGTTACCGATAATGACATTTCCCATCTGGGGGATGGTTTTGTAAGACCCGTCTTCCTGCGGGGCAAAACCAAAGCCGGCGCTGCCAATGACCGATCCTGAATGGATCACGCAGTAATTACCTACCTTGGTGTTATTGTATAATTTCACACCTGCGTGTATGATACTATTATCCCCAATCGTACAATTATCCCCAATGAAGGTTTGAGGATATATTTTGACGTTTTTACCGATTTGTGTGTTCTTTCCAATGTAAGAAAAAGCCCCACGATAGACCTGTTCGCCGTATGTGCTGCCTTCACCTACAAATGATGGCTCCTCTATTCCCAACTTTTGGAAACTGATGATCTTGTAGTATTCTTCCAGTAACAGTGTAAAACTGGAGTAGGGATCTTTCACCCTTATGAGCGTTGTGCCGAGGGGTTTCTTTGCCTCGAAATTTTTATCGACGATCACGGCGCTTGCTTCCGTAACATAAATAAAATTTTCGTACTTCGGATTCGAAAGAAACGAGATCTGACCGTTTTTAGCCTCCTGGATCTTAGCCAACATTCTCACTTTGGCTCTTTTATCTCCTTGCACTTCGCCACCTACAAGATCGGCTATTTGGCTAACGGTAAACTCCATTAAAAATATCGAGGATTATTTTTTTAAATGCGACAAATATACATTTTTAGGGCAGCATAGGTAGTGTTTTTTTACAATTTTGCTGATTGCCTTGATATTAGGAAGATCTACGGCCTCGGAAATATCGGTTACTTTTCCATTTTTCTTCAAAATATTGATCGTGCTTCCTTCGGCGATGTAGGCTTTGTTCGTCACCTCGCCATGTGAAAATAAGAACCGGCTATCTGCCCGTCGTATCCTATATTGATCGGCAATTTGCGCTCTTAACGATTCTATTTCCTGCTTCCTGAGGGGGTCGTTGGACAATTTTATTTTAAAGAGTTCTCGATTCAATAATGCTTTGCTGAGGTAACTTAGTATTTTATCAGGATGATCCTGCCAAAGTTTTATAGCCCCCCAAATATCGTAGTCGTCCAATTGCCCAAATGTATTCAGAAGCGACCTGTCCTGCTGGAAGTCTTCCAGGGTGATGTTTTGTGCTAAAAAGGTCTTGAGCGCTTGGGAGGCCGGAACGTCCCGGCCTGAAGCTGCCAGCTCTTTTGCCCTCAGGATCGCGTTAATGATCATTTTTTCCGCGCTTACAGAGGTTTTATGAAGATATACCTGCCAGTACATTAATCGCCTTGCATTTAGGAAGTTCTCAATGCTGTAGATGCCTTTTTCTTCTATTACCACTGCGTCATCCACAATATTGAGCATGCTTATGATCCTCTCCAGCCCAATGGTGCCTTCGGAAACTCCTGTGAAAAAACTATCTCGTTTAAGGTAATCCAGCCGGTCCATATCCAATTGGCTCGACACCAATTGGTGAAAGAATCTTCGTTCGTATGAATCGCGGAACATTCTCAACGCCATTTCCAACTGCCCGTCAAATTCCGCATTGAGGCGCTTCATAAGCAGGTAAGACAGGCTCTCATGGTTAATGCTGGGCAGCAGGCTAAACTCCAGTGCATGTGAAAAAGGTCCATGGCCCACATCATGCAATAAGATGGCCACCTGTGCGGCTTCATATTCTTCTGTAGATATGTCCACACCTTTTCCGCGAAGACTGTCTAAGGCTTTGGTCATAAGATGCATCGCGCCTATGGCATGATGAAAGCGGGTATGCAACGCACCGGGGTAGATCAGGTCGGTAAGCCCTAGCTGTTTTATCCTTCGCAAACGTTGGAAAACCGGGTGTTCGATGATGTCAAAAACAAGGTCACTATTGATGTTGATGAACCCGTAAACGGGATCATTAAAAATTTTCTTTTTATTCAATCTATTGGAGCGATTATTGCGTTACGATAAGGGAACTAACTAATGTTTTGAACAAATAAGAGTCTATGCAAAGATATAACATTTTGTGGGCGGATGATGAGATCGATCTACTTAAGCCGCATATCCTGTTTATGGAAAATAAAGGGTATGATATCACTCCTGTTAATAGTGGTACCGACGCCATTGAAAAATGTGGAGAGGAACATTTTGATGTTGTTTTTCTCGATGAAAATATGCCGGGCATGTCGGGACTAGAGGCTTTAACCCATATCAAGTCCATGAAACCCAATTTACCGGTGGTAATGATCACAAAAAATGAAGAGGAACATATTATGGAAGAGGCTATAGGTGCTAAGATTGCCGACTACCTCATAAAACCTCTTAATCCTAGCCAGATCTTACTGTCTGTGAAAAGGATCCTTGACAATAAAAGGCTCATCACTGAAAAAACCAACCTCAGCTACCAGCAAGACTTCCGGAATATCAGTATGGCGTTTCAAGATGACATGACCCATGAAGAATGGGCGGATATCTACAAAAAACTGGTGTACTGGGAGCTTGAAATTGACGATACAGACAATAGGAGTATGGGCGAGGTGCTGGATATGCAGAAAGACGAAGCCAATAGCCAGTTCGCCCGTTTTGTCAATGATCATTACGAGTCGTGGTTAAACGATCCCAATGCTGATAAACCGCTGTTAAGTCATCAGCTTATGAAATCAAAGGTTTTCCCAATATTGGCGCAGGCAGACACCTCGCTTTTTTTCTTGGTGGTGGATAACCTGCGGTATGACCAGTGGAAGGTGATAGAACCTGCCATTTTGGAGTATTTTACGGTTGAAAGTGAGGAAAGCTACTATTCAATACTGCCTACTACTACGGCCTATTCCAGGAATGCCATATTTTCAGGGATGCTTCCCAGTGAAATGGCAAAAAAACACCCGGATATATGGGTAGGAGAAGATTCTGAAGATGGGAAAAACAATTTTGAAGACCAGTTTTTAGAAAGACAGATCCGGAGGAATAACCTAGACGTAAAATTCAGCTACAACAAAATAAAGCACACCTCCGAGGGAAAGCAGCTCGTAGACAACATAAAGAATTTGGGATCCAATGACCTCAATGTCATTGTCTACAACTTTGTGGACATGCTCTCCCATGCCCGGACAGATGTAGCTATGATCCGTGAGCTAGCGCCCGACGAATCGGCCTACCGGTCCATTACCCGTTCCTGGATCGATCATTCCCCGCTGATCGATGCGCTAAGGGTGATCTCCGAAATTGGAGCTAAGCTGATCATTACCACGGACCATGGCACGATCCGCGTAAAAAAACCCTATAAAATCATTGGGGATAGGAATACCAATACAAACCTCCGGTATAAACAGGGTAAGAATTTAGGATATGAAACCTCGGATAAAGTAGTAGAAGCCCCACGCCCGGAGCGCCTTCATTTACCTAAAGTGAACGTCTCTACTTCCTATGTTTTTGCAACAGAGGACCAATTTTTTGCATATCCCAATAACTATAACTATTATGTCAATTATTATCGCGATACCTTCCAACATGGCGGGGTATCTATGGAAGAAATGATTATTCCGATAATTTCACTAAATTCGAAATATGGCCGGTAGCGGCTCTAACCAAGTGGTCCTTAAAGGCATTGGGCTTAAAGAGTTGGAGGAAGTAGCGCGCAAGATGATTGCGTTAGCCGGAGAGGTTCGCGTTTGGGTTTTTGAAGGTGAAATGGGGGCTGGTAAAACCACGCTCATCAGGGAGTTGTGCCGTGTATTTGGAGTGGTGGACAATGTGAGCAGCCCTACATTTTCGATAATAAACGAATATCAAAACGATAAAGGCGAAGTATTTTTTCATTTTGATTTTTACAGGATCAAGGATATATCAGAGGCTGTGGATATAGGTAGCGAAGAATATTTTTATTCAGGAGACTATTGTTTTATCGAGTGGCCGTCCCAAGTGGCCGATTTGCTTCCGCTTCAATTCATGGAGGTAAGGATCACGGCGACGGATCCTGTTCAAAGATCAATTCAACTCACGAAGTATGACTAAGAAACAGTCAGGTTTTGCAGAACTGGCGAAGGAGTCCAGCTTATATCCACAGGAGAAGCTAATGCCGGTGAGACAAGGTAAGTACTCGTTTGTCATAGGGATGCCGAACGAGATATCTATGCAAGAATGCAGGATCACGCTGACTCCTGATGCAGTAGGTTTATTGGTAAACAACGGTCACGAAGTTTGGATAGAAGCTAATGCTGGAGAAAGCTCAAAATTTTCGGATAAAGATTACAGTGAAGCAGGGGCCAAGATCCTGTACAGTGTCGAAGAGGTCTACAAGGCCAAGGTGATCTTGAAGATCGAGCCTCCTACCATGGAAGAGATAGAATTGATGCAACATGGGCAAGCGCTTATCTCTGCACTCCAGTTGGGGAATCAAACACCGGCATTTATCAAAGCGCTGAATAAAAAGCACATTACGGCATTAGCCTACGAATTTATAGAGGACAAAGTGGGGGGCATGCCTATCATCCGGGCGATGAGCGAAATAGCAGGAAATACAGTTATGTCCATTGCCTCTGAATACCTAAGCTCATCCAGTGGGGGGAAAGGTGTGATACTCGGTGGAATTACCGGCGTACCCCCCGCCAAAGTAGTGATCATAGGAGCGGGTACCGTGGCAGAGTATGCTGCCCGGGCCGCTATAGGGTTAGGTGCGGATATACAGGTATTTGATAATCACATTTACAAGCTGCGACGGATCAAACATGCCCTAGGCCGGCAGATCCACACCTCCACTATTGACACAAAAACACTCCGGGATTCGCTGGTCCAGGCAGACGTAGTAATAGGCGCACTCCGGCCGGAAAAGGGGAGGAATCGCTACGTAGTCACCGAGGAGATGGTAGCCCAAATGAAGCCTGACTCTATCATTATAGATCTTACCATAGACCAAGGAGGATGTGTAGAAACTTCGGTGCTCACCTCGTTGAGTAAGCCTACGTTCAAAAAGTTTGATGTGATCCACTACTGTGTGCCCAATGTTGCTTCCAGGGTGGCCCTGACCGCCAGCACGGCATTGAGCAATATATTTACCCCTACGATATTACGTGCTGCAGACGAAGGTGGCCTGGAAGAAATGATCTACTCTCACCACTGGTTCATGAAAGGCGTTTACACTTTCAAAGGTACACTGACCAATGAACATATAGGTCGTAAATTTGGCATGAAACACACGGATATTGGGCTTTTGCTAGCCGCCAGGTTTTAAAATTGATAGCCCAATCCAAACGCAAGAAAAGGTAGGGCGCCGAGGAAGTCTACCGGGTACACCAAGCCGTTTATCTTGTAGAAAAAGCCTTGGCTGTTTTCGGGGAGCTTACGATAGCCAATGTATGCGGTTATGGGCCAAAGAAAAATACCATCTTCTGGATCTTCATAGAATTCACGTCTTACCAGCAACCGGCTTGCCCCGAGCTCAAAGTGATTGATCTTTTTGCCAACAAGTATTCCCCCGCTGATGGGTACAATAAGCGGCCAATGAGCATTTCCCTGGTCCAACCGGTGTGAACTGCCTGCCCCTACACCGCCAGTAAATGAAAATGAAGGACTTAAACGCAGACGGCGCTCATAATGTACACCAAAACCTGCTATAAACCGCCCGCCTAACTCCAGGTAACCGAAGTTTTTAAAGACCTCTTGTTCTTGTAAAAGAGCTTCCTGTTGGCTGTAAGAAGGTAAAACGAATGATACGAGCAAGGCTAGAGGGATAAGATTTTTCATGCTGAAAATTCAAAAATAAACTGGATAAAATAATGATATTTTGATCCAATCTTTGATACGAATGATACCTTTTGGGACAGATACATCCTCGCTTGATGGTTTTTAACCCTCGAGGGTAACCTTTAGGATTCATTGACCAAGTGATTTGCTATTATTCCTAGTGTTACTTTGCTACATTCAATTATTTAACAGGCAGGAATTTAATGATAAGAGAGCCCGTTGGATACCTTCATCAAAAACGAAAAAAACCTTCTTTATCGTCATTCCGGCCGGTGGTAAGGGTGCGGCCTTGTGCGAGCGCCGGAATCTGTAAGGTCGTTGGACTTGAACCGTTCTTTTTGTGAGTATAATAGGTTTTCGTTCCACGACTTTACAGATTCCTTGTCACGCCTAGCCCAACACACGGGCTGTAAGGAATGACGATGTTAGAAAGGAAGGAATGATGTTCCTAGGTATGGGTTTTAAAGGATTTAGAACGGGGGGCATCCCCCACCCATTGTAACCTGGACTCGATAAGGAAATAGGGCCATGCTAAATAGTAAGAAAGGTCCCTTAGGGATTCTTTAAGCTTTAGTGCCTTAGTGGCGGAGGAAGCTTCGCCACTAAGGCGCAAATGCACTAAGGTTCACCAAGCTTACTTGTCAAAACTACCCCAGGAACACATTCGATTGAACTTAATCTATGGGTGGCCCGGAGAGCGGCCGCTTGGGTAATTTCTCCTTAGAGGATCAAGCCAAAGCTGCTAAACTTTCTTCCAATAACTTGATCTTGGCCTCTGCGTCTGTTTTTTTGCGTTGCTCCATCTCTACCACTTGAGCTGGGGCACCTTTAACAAATTTTTCATTGTTGAGCTTTTTATCCACAGAGGCCAGGAAACCTTTCGTATACTCCAACTGCTTGAGTATTTCTTCTCGTTCTTTTTCAGTATCGATATTTCCTTCTAGCGGGATAAAAAACTCATCGCCTTTCAATACGAAGGTAGCTGCGTTATCCACTTTTTCTGCCGTTTCTTTTAAGGATCCCAGGTTGGCCAGTTTGCAGATGACGTGAGAAAACTCGGTGAATTTTTTAAAATCCCCTGTTTTCACTAGCAGGTCCAGCGTCTCCTTAGGGGAGATCTGCCGGGCGTTTCGATTATTGCGTACATTGGTAATGATCTCGAAAGCAAAGGCAGCTCCTTCAATGCTTTGCTGGTTTATTGCCCCTCCCGTAGGCCATGGAGCTATGATTAGGCAGTCATTTCCTTCCCTGTCCCGCAGTTCATGCCAAAGTTCTTCTGATATAAACGGCATAAAGGGATGGAGCACCTTCATGAGGTCTTCAAAGAAAGAGATCGTTTGCCGGTAAGTCTCCCGGTCGATCGGTGCGCCATACGCCGGCTTGATCATCTCCAGGTACCACGAACAGAAGTCATCCCAAATCAATTTGTAGACCACCATTAAAGCATCTGAAATGCGGAACTTGGTAAAATGATCTTCCAGTTCTGCTAATGCTTGGTTAAACCTGGACCTGAACCAGTGGATGGTAGTTTGGTTGAGTTCTTCGGTAGTGTTATCACTGGTTTCCCATCCTTTTACCAAGCGGAATGCATTCCAGATCTTGTTAGCAAAGTTCCTGCCTTGCTCGCAGAGCTTTTCGTCAAATAAAAGGTCGTTGCCTGCCGGGGAGCTGAAAAGCATACCGGTCCTTACCCCATCAGCCCCGTATTGCTGGATAAGGTCTAAGGGGTCCGGGGAGTTTCCTAAAGATTTTGACATTTTACGCCGCTGCTTATCGCGTACTATGCCCGTCAGGTATACATGCTGAAAAGGCTTTTCGTCCTTGTATTCATACCCGGCTATGATCATCCTTGCCACCCAAAAGAATAAGATCTCTGGTGCGGTTACCAAGGTATTGGTAGGATAGTAATAATCCAACGCTGCATTAGCCCCGGGAATGATCTTGCCTTTTTCCCGGTCAAAATATTGATCATCGAAACCGTGGAACACGGCCATTGGAAATAGCCAAGACGACGCCCAGGTATCCAATACATCCGGGTCTTGGTCTAAGTCTTCTGCCCTCAGATCATTTTTGCCGGATTTTTCTCGTGCAAGTACAAGCGCCTCGTCCGGCGTCTCAGCCACGACGAAATCATTTTCTCCTTTGCCGTAATAGTAAGCAGGAATGCGCTGTCCCCACCAAAGCTGCCGCGAGATACACCAATCGCGCACATTTTCCATCCAATGGTTATAGGTGTTTTTGAATTTGGCAGGATAGAGTACCACGTCGTCGTCCATCACCGCTTGGTGCGCTTTCTTGGAGATCTCTTTCATCTTGATGAACCACTGTAAAGACAGCTTAGGCTCGATCACGGTATTGGTACGTTCCGATCGCCCAATACGGGTGTTGAAATCTTCTTCCCCGACCAAGTGTCCTGCTTCTTGCAGGTCTTTTACGATCTGCTTGCGTACTGCGAAGCGATCCATCCCTACGTATTTCGGTACTTCGCATTTTTCGTTGAGGTTGCCATCATCGTCGATGGTATCTATGATGTCAAGGTCGTGCCTCACCCCGATCTCATAATCGTTAGGATCATGGGCCGGGGTAACTTTCAGGCAGCCGGTACCAAAATCCAATTCCACATAATCATCGGCGATGATGGGAATCTCCCGGTTAATGAAGGGTACCAGTGCATGTTTTCCTACCAGGTGAGTGTAGCGCTCATCTTTGGGGTTTACGGCGATCGCGGTATCCCCTAGGATAGTTTCAGGGCGTTGGGTGGCGATGGTTACGTATTCATCGGCATCTTTGATCTTGTAGCGTACGGAGTATAGTTTTGACATCTCCCCGCCTTCTTGGTAGATCACCTCTTCGTTCGATACGGCTGTTTTTGCTTCTACATCCCAATTGATCATCCTGAGCCCGCGATAGATGTAGCCTTTGTTATGCAAATCTACAAACACGCGTATGACGGCCTTAAAATAGCCTTCGTCCATGGTGAAACTGGTACGTTCCCAATCACATGAGGCTCCGAGTTTTTTGAGTTGCTCAAGGATGATCCCCCCGTATTTCTCTTTCCATTCCCATGCGTACTTCAAGAATTCCTCCCGGCTTAGATCGCCTTTGGAGATCCCTTTTTCCCGTAGCATTCTTACCACTTTCGCTTCCGTAGCAATGGAGGCATGATCCGTTCCGGGCACCCAGCAAGCCTCTTTTCCTTCCATACGGGCTTTCCGGATCAAAACATCTTGTATGGTATTGTTCAGCATGTGCCCCATATGCAATACCCCTGTTACATTTGGTGGAGGGATAACGATGGCATAAGGTTCCTTATCCGGGTTGGGCTCGGAGTGAAAGAAGCCTTTATCCATCCACCGCTGGTACCACTTATCTTCTACTTGGCTAGGGTCGTATTTTGTGCTGAGTGCCATTCGCTATTGTCTTCGTATCCTGTGAAATTTTGAGGGCACAAAATTATAAAAATATGCAGTGGGGTGAAAGGGCCCAGGCAGTAGATATATTTGTGGATGGGTCATTGCCCAATTTTCCTGTAACCTCCCCTAAAATTTTGTAGTATTGCGAAGCTAACCTAAAAAAATCGACCGTGTGATGATCCAAGCCAATGACCCAGCGTTAAGATCATGGGTAGAGGTACCTGCCGACTCTGATTTTCCTATCCAAAACCTTCCTTACGGCATATTTAAAACAGATTACCTGGAAGCGGGGGCAGGCATAGCCATCGGTAATTTTATCTTAGATCTCACATATCTTCATGAAAATGGATTCTTGGATGGACTGGGTTTGCCTGCTGGGGTATTTAACCAACTTTATTTAAATGATTTTATCGGGCTGGGAAAAGACGTGACTTCCCAGGTCCGGCAGCGGACCTCTGAACTGCTCAGGGATGACCACGATGAGCTAAGGGACAATAAACCGGCCCGTGAGCTGGCCTTGATCCCCATGGATGAGGCAGAGATGCTTATGCCTGTAAATGTACCCAACTACACAGATTTTTACTCCAGCATAGAGCATGCGACAAATGTAGGTACGATGTTTCGTGACCCGGATAATGCATTACTTCCTAACTGGCGACATATTCCCGTGGGATACCACGGCAGGGCCTCTTCTATAATTCCCTCCGGTGTTGATATCAAACGCCCGCAGGGTCAAACAAAAAGCCCCGAAGCCGAAGCACCTACCTTTGGCCCTTCCAAACGACTTGATTTTGAGTTGGAAATGGCTTTTATCACCGGCAAACAGAATGGCTTGGGCAACGCGATCACCACCTCCGAGGCCGAGGACTATATTTTTGGGTTTGTATTATTTAACGATTGGTCTGCCCGGGACATCCAAGTTTGGGAATACGTGCCTTTGGGCCCTTTCTTAGCTAAAAATTTTGCCTCCTCCATATCTCCTTGGGTGGTTACATTGGAAGCGCTGGAGCCTTTCCGTGTCCAAGGGCCCGAACAAAACCCTCCCGTGCTGCCTTACTTGCAATACCAGGGCAAGAAGAATTTCGATATCCAATTGCAGGTGTTTGTGCAACCTGGAGGGGGAGAAGAAAACCTAGTTTGCACGAGTAATTTTAAGTATATGTATTGGAATATGAACCAGCAACTGGCTCATCATACCGTTAACGGTTGTAATGTCCAAGTAGGAGATATGTATGCCTCCGGTACGATCAGCGGCCCTACACCGGGCTCGTATGGTTCGATGCTGGAGTTAGCATGGAAAGGGACCAAACCCCTGCAACTTTCCGATGGGTCTCAACGAAAGTTTATTGAGGACGGGGATACCGTGATCATGCGAGGCTTTGCTGAAAAGGATCATACGAGGATCGGTTTTGGAGAAGTACGCACTAAGATATTGCCCTCCGGGAGCTAAGGCCCAGGTATTGGCTGCCGGTACCTGTTAGTCATTAGGATGATCCCGGTCAATCCCACTGTAAAAGCTAAAACCATGAAAATCGATCCTCAAGAACTTTCCACTGCTAAATTACATGCCTACCTTTTAGGCGCCGTGGTGCCCCGGCCGATTGCTTTTGCCAGTACCATTGACAGTTCGGGCAGCGTGAACTTGGCTCCCTTCAGCTATTTCAATGTGTTTAGCGCCCATCCACCCATACTGGTTTTTTCCCCGGCGAACCGGGGTAGAGACAATACCACCAAGCATACCTTGGATAATGTATTGGAAGTGCCGGAAGTAGTGATCAACCTGGTGAATTATCCAATAGTGGAGCAGATGTCGTTGGCCAGTACGGAATATCCCAAGGGGGTGAACGAATTTGTGAAATCCGGGCTGACCCCGGTGCCTGCAGGGAAAATAAAACCCCCTAGGGTAAAAGAATCCCCGGTCTCCTTTGAGTGCAAAGTGCTGGAAGTAAAATCTTTGGGTAACCAAGGGGGTGCCGGTAACTTGGTAATATGCGAGGTGATGCTCATCCACCTGGACGATCAGATTTTAGATAAAGAAGGCAGGATTGATCCTCGAACGCTTAACGCAGTAGCTCGAATGGGAGGAAATTACTATTGCCATGCTAATGAAGCATCAATTTTCGAGATCCCCAAACCTCTTACTACCTTGGGGATTGGGATGGACCAAGTGCCTTTAAGCATTAAAGAAAGCTCCATCCTCACCGGGAATAATCTCGGGAGACTGGCAAATGTAGAATCTTTGCCCTCAAAGGAAGAAGTGCTGGAATATGGAAAACGTGCAGAAGTGAAAAAGATAGTGCTAACGGACACGGCAGATGAAGCCTTGCATGAAATGGCAAAATCAACCTTGGAAAAAGGGAATGTAAAAGAGGCTTGGCTCATTTTACTTCAAAATATAACAGCGTGGTAAGGCGTAGTTTGTCCATTGTTGTCTTCTTACTTTTGATAAATGCCGCATTTGCGCAGGATAGTACGCAAGTAGAGCGCAAACTAGAAATACTTCCTTTACCGGTCTTGTTTTACACGCCGGAAACACGCCTGGGTTTTGGTGGTCTCGGCACCGGGCTTTTTAACTTGGGCTCATCGCAGGATACACGAATTTCTAATGTACAAGTATTAGCCGCCTATACTATCAACCAACAGGTCATTGCCCAGGCAAGGAATAACATTTTTACCAAGGGAGAAGGGTATAATTTTTTCGGCCAGCTTAGTTTTTTCGATTTCCCTATTTTCTATTATGGCATAGGCAACGATAGCCAAAGCGAGAACGAAGAAGACCTCGATTACAAAGTATTTGTCTTTGAACAGCGGGCTTTGAAAAAAGTCGTCGATTACAATTTTGTAGGGATACAGTACCGTTTGATCCACCTTTATGATTTGATCTACGAACCACGGTTCTTATTGGAAGACCAAGCCCGGTTAGAAGCCGAGGCAGGCACCTACTCCGGCCTGGGGTTGGCCTACCTTCATGACAGCCGCGATAACGTGCTTAATAGCTTTAAAGGATCATACCTCGAGTTTACGGCCACCTTTCATCGTAAGTCTTTAGCCAGCGATTTTAATTTTACCCGCTATCGCCTAGACGCACGAAAGTACTGGTTGTTGGAAACACATACTGTGCTGGCTACCCAATTTTTGGGTGAATTTAACGATGGGGACGTCCCCTTCCGCGAGCTTGCCCTTATGGGAGGAGACCAGATCATGCGAGGATACTACCAAGGACGTTTTAGAGATAAAAACCAAGTAGCGCTACAAGCCGAATACAGGAGGCAGGTGATCCCTTGGCTCGGGTTTGTGCTTTTTGGTTCGGTCGGGGATGTGGCGGCATCTGTTGATCAGTTTGACTTAGGGGATTTTAAAGCCGCCGGTGGCGCAGGGATCCGGCTTATGATCAATAAAAAGGATAGGGTCAATATTCGTTTTGACTATGGATTAGGCAGGGATACTAATGGGTTTTATTTCGCCTTTGCAGAATCGTTTTGACTAAGGTATCGTGTTCGCAGCACGAGCCGTAGCCATTTGGCTAAACTTGGGGCTAGTGCCGTAGGATGAGCAAGGTAAGAGGATACACTAGGAGATGGGAACATAATTGCCTATGGCGTTATTCGTAGGTAACAAGGCGTTGTTTATGCCAAAAGCCCAACCCTTAGTCCAGGGTAGCGTTTAAGGATCGTATAACTAACTAAATCAATCCCAATGAAAAAAGTAAGTATTCTACTCTTTAGTGTTTTAGTGTTTGCTGTACAGGCACATGCCCAGAAAAGCCCGCCGGCCAAAGCCGAGGGTGAAATCAGCGGTGCTTCCATAAAGATCAACTATCACCAGCCATCGGCAAGGGGTAGAACAATGATCGGGGGTGAAAAAGTGCCTTATGGCAAAGTTTGGCGTACCGGGGCTAACAATGCCACAACGTTCGAAATAAATAAGGACATCAAAGTCGAAGGCAAAAAACTGGCGAAAGGAAAGTATGCCCTTTTCACCATACCCGGTGAAAAAGAGTGGACCATTATTTTCAACAGTGTACCTGATCAATGGGGCGCTTATGATTATGATGAATCCAAAGATGTTCTAAGGGTAAAAGTGAAGGGAGACAAGCCCGCGGAATATGTGGAAACCTTCACCATTAGCATGGAGAATAATGCCATAGCCATGGCTTGGGAGAACTCCTTAGTGAAATTTGATATCGAATAATGGATACCAAAATACCGTTTACCAAAGCCGGGATCGTAACCCGGCTTTTTTTATGATCCTGTAGTGTGATCGTACCCACGACGTACTTTTGCTTTGTTGTCATCGTGCATAAATACATTTTTGCAAAAATGCTTGAAGTTGGAATGACATAATGGGAAAAATAATCGTCACCGCGAGGCTGGCTTGGCCAGTGGGCGGATTACGAAGCGGCCTCCCTATCGTAGTGTTCTGCGCGTACGCCATTTTACGTTTTACGAGTGGGGGATCGCTTCAAGCATCGCTAAGGTCAGTCCACTAGGCACTAGATTCGCGATGACGAAAAAACAAAAGTATGGCATAGGTAGGGGCCATGTTTTCCAAACACACAATGCTGTAATGACGTATTTTGATGTTTTTGAGCATAACTTTTCCTGGCTAGCCGTATCGGTGCCAGCCAAAAGTAGCAGAGGTACATCAAATTATTTAAAGAGTTGAATATCAGCGGGAACCTTTTTTGAAAGTTTTTCGTTTACTTGTTACCTTAACGAAAGACTGTGATTTCAGCAAATTTTTTTAATTCAACCCTAGTCACAATGATTAGAACGAGCGAGAAATCACTAAGATTAAAGCGAAAAGTGTTTTGGATTGCGGTTTTATTGTATGGTATCGTGCTTCTTGCACTTTATTTTGCTTATTAGGACTTAATTATTTATCCGGTCTTATAAAATATACTTCTTGGATCTTTCCTAAAGCTGTTTTGTAAAGAGCAAATACTTCTGTTGCCGGCCTCGATTTGTCGAAAATAACGCTTTCTTGGTCAATGACCACATTGCCAAGGTGTATACGATTTACTAATGTGCAATGGAGGTCTACAGACCTTTTGAACATATCGGCATATCGTTTTCTCATCTCTTCTTTCCCACGATACACCAGGGTATTGGGAAACCGGTAGACCTTGACGGTGTCGCTGTATGGGATCAAGAAGGCTTCTATGTCCCTGTTGTTGTAAGCCTCGAGCTGTTGCTGTGCCAGGTCAGTAGCCGTAGGCTGTGCGATTAAGGTTGACGATGAAACCAGGCAGAGAAAGAATAGGATCAGTTTAAATGGCATAAGGCAAATTTGGTTTAGTGGTATTAATTTACAATTAAAATAAATAAGACTACTATTTCGCCAACTCCAGCCATTGTAAAACTGCAAAATTATCGTAGTCCTGCTCCCTACTTTCTTTCCCTTTGATAACCTGCGGAAATGAGGTTTTTCGTTTTGGCCCGTATAGCAATTAACATTTCCTAGGCACAGGAGGATGTACTTAAAAAAGGGGTTTATCTTACTTTGGACTCTTGTCTAAACTACCCGTGTTGCAAATGCTGGTTGTAGGTTTCCTTTTGCCCTTAGGTCCTTGTTGGCCAAACAAGGACCAACTAACCGGATGTTTGGCACAGGTGATATGTTTTAACCTGGATTAGGCATTGGGGTGCTAAGTTAATATGACTTAATTACACTAAAAGGCGATATCATCTAAACAGGATCATCTTTCTCTTTATATACGATAGTGCGATACGGGAATGGGATCTCAACGCCTTCCTGGTCAAATCTTTCTTTTATCGATTTGTACAGGTCACAGCGCATCACAAAACCATCGGATGGATTAGCGGCCCACACCCAGGCCCGTAAGTTCACAGAACTATCGCCAAAACTGACCAGACGTACGTTTACAGCAGGATCCCCGTTCTGTTTATCCTCTTCGGTACGGCGGTCTGTAAAGTTAGGATGCTGCATAGCCTCTTCCTGCATGATCTTCATCGCCAGGTCAATATCCGAATCATAACTTATTCCCATTTCGATGAACATACACGTCATTTCTTCGGTAAGGTGGCTGTTAATGACCGTTTCATTGCTGATAATGGTATTAGGAATGACCACGCGGCGATTTTCAAAGTTGCGGATCACGGTATGGCGCAATGTGATGTCTTCAATTTCACCGGTGTGCAGGTTACCCACGTTTACAATATCCCCCACCCTGAAAGGTTTGAAGATCACGATAAAAATGCCGCTGATGATGTTGGAAAATGCCGACTGGGAGGCAAAACCTACAATAGCAGCCAACACACCAGCACTGGCGAAAAGCGTTAAGCCATAGTCTTTTAAAGTAGGGATGGAGTAAAAAATGATGATAATAGCCGAAACGTAAATGACGAAACTCAGGGCATTTTTAATAAAGTTATAGCGGGTAGGATCTACTTTCAGGGTCTCGGAAGCCGCTTTGACGGACCTGTCCAGGAAAAAACGTAAGACCCTCGTGGAGCCGAAGGCAATGAGCAATATAGCAATGGGTACCACGATGTACTCCATGTACCAGACATCCAGGCTGATCTTCATCTCATTCACTTTTGAAAAAAGTTATGGTTTTGTCTAAAATCATTTGGCTATGCGCCGGTAAAGCCTCTTCTATAAAAGGATGCTTTCCACCAAAGACATGGTTGGCATTCTCTACGATGACCAACGTGATATAACGCCCCAGGCCGGATAGCCATTCGGTTTTTTGGTAAGAAAGTGTTTCATCCGCGGTACCATGGACCAAGAGTAATGGAATCTCCAAAGTTTTCACCGCTTTCGGAATGTCTAGCCGTTGCCGGTGTGTGTATACATCTTCCACCAACTGGTACCGGAGGGGCATGTCCTGTTTTGTGCGCCCATTGTAGATATGATAAACCCCATCTTCTTTCCACTTTTGTAATACTTCAGCAGGCCATCGTTCCGTGAGATCGTGAATAGGTGCCCATGCGGCTACTTTTTTGATGCGCTCATCTTCTGCTGCCTTGAGTAACGCAAGACCGCCACCCCGGCTGTGGCCTATCAAAAAAAGCTGCCCCAGGTCAATTTCATCCCTGGGGATAGGACTGCCGGTAGTGTGCAACAGGTCAATTAAGACACCGATATCATCCAGCTCGATCGAAAAGTTGTTTTGGCTAAAAGCTTCTAAGTCAACAAAATCAACGGGGTGTTCGGGGGTGGTCCCATTGTGTGAAAGGTTGAGTTTTACCAATACAAAACCCCTTTCTGCCAAATGATCAGCAATTAAGTTGAAATGTCCCCAGTCTTTGAAACCTTTGAAACCATGGATAAAAATAAGGACTGGTTTTTTGACACCGTCAGCACGGTACCGGGCATCAGCGATAAAAGGCCTACTCCCGTGATGACTAACCAGTTGGAAGTCTTTGATCAATTTGATTTTAGCGGACATAATATATTTTGATTAGGGGGTTTTGGTGACTATTATTGTAGCTCATTCCACTGTATGGCACTAAGCTTAAAAGATATAAAGGCGCCTATTTCCTCCGAGATGAATGAATTTGAAAAAAAATTCAGGGCATCTATGAAGACCAAGGTGCTTCTTCTCGACAAAATAATGAGTTATATCGTAAAGCGCAAAGGAAAGCAAATGCGCCCTATGTTTGTTTTTTTAAGTGCTGGTACCTGTGGCAAGATCACGGAATCCACCTATCGTGGCGCATCGTTGATCGAGCTTTTACATACCGCTACCCTGGTGCACGATGATGTAGTGGACGATGCGAACTACCGGAGAGGTTTCTTTTCGGTAAATGCCTTATGGAAAAATAAGATCGCGGTTTTGGTAGGGGATTACTTGTTGTCCCGGGGGCTTTTGTTGTCCGTGGATAATGAAGACTACGAATTGTTGAAGATCGTTTCATCGGCGGTGAAAGAGATGAGCGAAGGCGAGCTTTTGCAAATGGAAAAGACCCGCCACCTGGATATCACCGAGGAGGTTTATTACGAGATCATACGCCAGAAAACAGCTTCTTTGGTAGCGTCCTGTTGTGCCGTAGGGGCTAGCTCTTCCGGTAGCGAAAATGGAACCATCGCCAATATGAAAGACTTTGGTGAGAAGATCGGGATGGCCTTCCAGATCAAAGACGACCTATTTGACTATGGAGATATGGAGATCGGCAAACCCTTAGGCATCGATATCCAGGAAAAAAAGATCACCTTACCGCTGATCAAAGCTTTGGAGTCTGCCTCTTGGACCGAGAGAAGGCGTATCAAAAGGATCATCGGCAAGGACTCTAAGAGCCGCCAAAATGTAAAAGAAGTGATCGATTTTGTCAAGGGGTCAGGGGGACTGGACTATGCCAAAGGCATTATGACAAAATTTTACAAAGAAGCACTCGATATTTTGGAGCAGTTTGAAGATTCCGCCTATAAGACGTCTTTGGTCAATTTGGTGCAGTATACCATTGAAAGAAATAGGTAAGGAAATCGGAAAGGGTATAATATTCTCGTTTGTCAATCTTTAAGCTTTGTAGTTATCAATTTAAACCCCGCATAAGTTTTTAGCAGGTCACTATTTTCCTATTTCCTATTTTTTTTAAATCTCTAGGCATAAACTTGAATAAGTAAGATAATTGGCCAAATTTTATCGATATACTATTTAAAAAAAGCAATTACTAAAATGGAACTAAAAGATAAGGTAGCCATCGTTACAGGTGTAAGTAAAGGGATAGGGTATGCTACCGTTATGAGCTTACTCAAAGCTGGGTGCAAGGTAGCCGGTTGGAGCCGTTCTGACGCGGGAATTGACGATCCGAACTTCAAATTCTACCCTACAGATGTACGTGATTTTGATTCTGTCAATACATCTTACCAGGCTACGGTGGAAGACTTTGGCCAGGGCATTCCTATTTTAGTCAATAATGCCGGGCTGGGGTATGAAGGCTACCTGGAAGACCTGGATCATAAGCATTGGCACGAGATGTTTGAAACGAACGTAGACGGCGTATTCTACTGCTCACAATTGGTCATACCCCGGATGAAAGCCAATGACGAGGGCCACATCATCAATGTCTCATCGATAGCCGGTACTACTGGCATCCCGGGAATGGCCGCCTACTGTGCCACTAAACACGCTGTACGCGGGCTTTCGCATTCCATGTATAAAGAGTTGCGAAATAACGGGATCAAGGTCACGTGCATCTACCCCGGTTCTGTGAATACCCATTTTTTTGATGCCATAGATTCTGTCACCACTAATGACAGTATGATGCGGCCCGAAGATATAGCCGATACCATCCTGCATTGCTTGCAGTCCCATCCTAATTATCACCACGTGGATATAGAAGTGCGCCCGTTAAAGCCAAGAAAGGGGTAGCTGGCTAAGGAACGGTGAAAGAAAGACATAATAGGAAAAGTACATTACACTACTTGTGCGCATTTAGCGCAGTGTAATGTGTACTAGGGTGTCCTCTCAAATTAGCTTTGATAGTAAAACGTTGATTTTTGGCAAATTAGGCTATGTTTTTAAGATGTTTCGGGTAATGCGAGCCTGGGAATGAGCAGTTTAAGCAGGGTTTTGAGGTTCTAAGCCTGTTTTCATTTTCTTTTGCACGCCCAAAAGAAAACGAAACAAAAGAAAAGGGCGCCAGCAACAAAGCCCATTTTCCCCGC
>JANQLQ010000221.1 GCA_028280565.1 Fulvivirga sp. | reverse complement strand
ATCGTCATTCCTGCCGGCCTTGCAGGGTGAGCGATGCGCGAGAGCAGGAATCTGCTGTATCGTTGAACGTGAACTTTTTTTTGAGTGTACTGGCTTTTCGTTTCACGACTTCGCAGATTCCTTGTCAAGCCTAGCCCAACGCACAGGCTGCAAGGAATGAGGAGGTGAGAAAGTAAGGAATGACATTCTTAGGTATGGTTTTGAATGGATTTAGAACAGGACGTGGATCACCCATCCTTTGCAAATCGCTGGCACTAGGCTTGAAAATAAAATACTCATTATCAACAACTTAAATCTGAAAAAGTAGTGCTAGTGCGCATTTAGCATAGCGTAATGCATACTCATCTTGGAATAAGATTTGCAATCCGGGCCTGCCCGACTACTATCGATCACCATCGTGCCACCCCAGGCCCCTCAACAACACCTCGTTTTATCTTCTATAAAAGAACAAAATGTCTAAACAAACCTAGCAAAACATCACTCCCACCTAGCCATGTCCGCCTCCGCGGCAATAAATCCAAACGCCGCCCAGTGCCGTCCATCCAATACCATTTGAAGTATCATCTTCGCCTTAGCCGTATCGCCGTTGTAATGGTGCCAATTGCCTACGCCATAGCCTTGTGTGGCAATGGCCAAGCCAGGATCAGGGTTGCCTAACCCTACCGAAAGAAGTGAGTCTGCAGGAAGGTCACCTTTATACATCCCCAACCTTTTAAAATAAGCGTCATTTTCAATGATATTCATTGTGTGAGGGAGCGTATCCAATAGTGTAGCAGCTTCCTCGTCCTTTCCCAGTCTTCGCAATGTCATATAAAGCCAGTCGGCTGTGGCACACAGCAGGTCATCATTAACAGAAACCTCCATACATTTTAGATAAGCCTTTTCAGCCTGTTCAAGATCGTTACGAAGATAGTGGGCCAATCCCAAATGATACCAAACGTTGAATTCGGTAGAAGAAAGCGGTATATTTTGCGCATTGGGAATACCATCCGGTTCGATCTCCAAAGTATCACCGGGCATAAGTCGGGCCGCTTTTTCAAGATCTTCTACGGCCCGGTCAAACTGCCGCAGCGTAATATACCGATGCCCTCGATGGCGATAGAGCTTATATGAACCCGGGAATTGCCGGAGGGTCTGGGTGTAGATCTCGATAGCCTTCCTGTAATCTCCAAGGTAAGCGGTTCTACGACCGTACCATATGGCGGTCATCTCGGAGGGGTCACATTGCCAATGACGGAGTGCCTTATTTAGATTACTGTCTAGTTTTGCTTTCCGAGCCTTTTCGTACACTGGGGTGTATAGTGAATCCCCCAATAGGGAGATCCCTTGGAAATGATTTATAGATTCGTTGCTCTCTTTTACCGGTCTACTACACCCCAGTAAAATGGCGATGATGAACAATGCGGCCTGCTTCATTCCTTCATACCCGGCTGGGTGATCTTAAATCCTGTCCTTTCTTTCTCTTCTTTTACCATCTCCTTCACATCAGCCAGTAGCTTTTTGGCATCGTAAATCACGCCGTCTTTGATGGTATATTTCACCCCGCCTACACGCACCACTTCATTGTCTTCCGTCAGTTTGATAGCTCCCGTACCATAGAGTGATTTTAAGTTTTGTAATGGATTTTCTTCCAGGAGGACCAGGTCAGCGAGCTTACCTACTTCTACTGTTCCGATCTGTGTGTCCATTCCCAAAGCCTCGGCACCATTCAATGTAGCCGATTTGATCACTTCCAATGGGTGAAATCCTGCTTCTCTCAGGAGTTCCAGCTCACGGATATAGGCAAAGCCGTAAAGCTGGAAAATAAAACCGGAATCTGAACCGGCCGTGACACGCCCACCCCTGTTTTTGTATTCGTTGATAAAAGCCATCCAGAGCCGATAGTTTTCTCTCCAGCTTACCTCTTCTTCCGTACCCCAGTAGTGCCAGTAGGAGCCATGTGATATCTTGCTGGGCTGGTAAAACTTCCAAAGGCTGGGCATGGTATAGTCTTCGTGCCATTCCGCCCGCCGGGCACGCATCAGGTCGCGGCTGGCTTCGTAAATATTAAAAGTAGGGTCGAGGGTAAAATCAAGTTCCAAAAGTTCATTCATTACGGCGTTCCAATGCTCTGAATAGGGTGCCGCTGCCTGTTTCCATAGCCGACCGGCTTCGCTAAAGCGGTCTTGCTCGTTGTTATAGTTATAGTCTAAGGGGTAGTGCTGTACTACCCGGTCAGTAAAGAGCGCCTCCGGCAGGCCGTACCAGTGCTCCATGGAAGTAAGCCCTGCTCGCGCCGAGTGGAGCACATTCCACCGGGCTACATCCATTTGAGCATGATGACAAGCCGAACGTAACCCCAATTTCTTGTTCTCATCCAAAGCAGCCGACATAATGTCCGGGGCAGCACCAAAAAATTTAATGCCATCCGCCCCCTTTTTAGCGTTATTCCTCACCCACTCACGGGCCATTTCCGGGGTGCTGATAGGTTGATCACTCCCTTGCCCAAACGCCGTGTAAGCCAGCAACCGTGGAGCTGTGATTTGGTTTTTACCACTCTTTTGCTTCTGGTCCAGCACCCAATCCAGTCCATTCCCAGCCGCCGGGTCCCGTACCGTAGTGATGCCATGGGCCATCCACAATTTGAATACATACTCCGCCTCTACACCTTGCGCCGTGCCACCGATATGGCCGTGCATATCCACAAATCCCGGTAACAGGTACATTCCAGTGGCGTCTAATTCTTTCCCTCCCTGGCGCAGTTTAGGCCTGCGGCCAGGGTCAATAACCACCCCGGGATATCCTACCACTTTCACTTCCGTGATCTTGTTATTCTCCACCACCACATCAACCGGGCCTATGGGTGGCGCGCCGTCCCCTTTTATGACCATGGCCCCGCGGATGATCAATTGAGGCCAGGGCCCTTCCCCCTCTTTCACCTCCGGGGCTTTTTTGATTTGAGCATAAGAAAAGCTGAACAATAGTGAAAAGAGAAATAAAAAAAGCACGTACTTCATGAGGAGTTAAAGATTTGTTGATCTTAAGATAAACATAGGCCCACCCTTAAAAAAAGAAGATTTGATAAATGGTCCTGTAGGTCAAAGTACTTTTTTTCTAACCCCCCAGAATACAATAGCTGAAACTACAGAGCCTATCGTAAAAAGGTACATGACCGTAGGGTAGTCATACTGCCCGGAAAAGCGCATGCCCATATTATGTCCTACTAGATGCGCTAAAGAAAATGCGACCTGGAAATAGGCCATATACATCCCGGTATGTCCTTTAGCTCCCCGCTCCATGGCCACGGCATTAGCAAAAGGAAAGCAGAGCATCTCGGCCAGTGTGGCCAGGGTCATCCCGATCACTAAAATTCCCGTCCAATTTGAAAAGTTCAAGATAAGGAACCCTCCTCCCAAGAGAAAGGCCGCAACCAGCAGGATGAAAAACCTTGAAAACCGGCTCCTGTCGTCCAAAGCGTAGATCAAGGGCATTTCAAAAAAGAAGATCAGCAGGCCATTGACCGCCATGAGCAAGCCAATTTCGCCCTCCGAAAGGCTCCAGTGTACCTTATAGTAGACGGGCATAACGGAAAAATATTGGAAAAACATAGCTGCAAATAGAAAAAGGCCCACCAAAAAGACCAGGTAGCGGTAGTCTTTGTAAGGCACCTCTTGTTTGGCGGCAGGTATACCGGCAGCTCCATGTGTATTAGAAGCGTCATGGCTCACTTGCCTTTTAGGACTTAATAGTACCCATATCAATAACGCCGCGATGGCACAGGTAGCGCCATCCACCCAAAAAAGAAGCCTGTACCCCATACCGGAAATGATCCATCCACCGAGCGCAGGACCTATGGAAAAGCCCAAGTTAATGGCTAACCGGACCAGCGTGATCGCACGAGTCCGGTTCGCAGGGCGGCTGTAAGCGGCAATAGCCACGTATGCCGGGGGACGGAAGGCATCACTGGCCAGTGTGAAGAAGAAAACTCCTACCAGGATCAACCAATAATTCTCGAAAAAACTCATGATGAACAATATAAGACCTGACGATGCCAGGCTAAACACCATGATCTTGTAGAAGCCCAGTTGGTCTGTAAGCTTGCCACCGATCCATGCACCCACTAACGAACCTGCCCCAAAGCTGGTCATGACCCAACCTACTCGCTCAAGGGTAAAGCCCAAATCAGCAGTTAGGTAAAGCGAGAGGAAGGGGATCACCATAGCCCCCGCCCTGTTGACTAGGGTAACGAGCGCCAGCCACCAGACCTGGGCCGAAAAGCCCACGAACGACTGGAAATAATAGGATATGGCACGACGAAAGATAGACACCTTGCTTCCAAATTATTTAGCCCTGGAAATAACACAATTACCACCAAACGACAAGCCAGGCCGATCATTTAATATTGATCATATCCATTAATTTTTTTCATATGGGTTTAATTATTTTTTTATCGCTGAAAAAAACACCCAGGCTATTAACAATGCTTGGAAAGGTATTCTAAACCAAAGGTAACCCGGTCCATCTCCGTCCGCTCCCCCGGTTTGATAGTTGACGTGCTCCATGGCCGCCTTGATATTTGCAGGAAGTACCAAAAGAAAAAATAGGATCAGCCCCCACCCCACAATCGTTTTATACCCGGGTATGAGCAGCCCTATTGCGAAGAGTATTTCTAATGCCCCGGTCAAATAAACGATCCCCGTCTTGGCCGGAAAAAAGTTGGGGACCATAGCCGCCATGCCCCCGGTAAAAACGAAATGTCCCATAGCCGTAAAGGCTAGCATGACAGACATGGCGATCCTTCCTGCCAAGGGATAATCTATTTTTCCCTTGCTGACCTTCAGTAAGAGAAGGGTGACCAGGAATGAGCCCATTAAAACGAAGAGTGGTTTCATAGTCAAATATTTTTACAAATTTTTGAAATGGATCACCACGGCACAATGAACCTGGGTTAAGAAATACGCTGGCGTATCCTACTTAACGCTTGTGGGGTAATACCAATGTAAGAAGCTATATACTTCAAAGGAATGTTTTGGATCAAATGAGGCTGTTCCTTAAGCAAATTCAAGTATCGCTCTTCAGCTGTGTGATGGAGCAGGCTAAGCTCTCGCTTGGATTTTCTAAGGTAGAGCTCTTCGCTGGCATACCTACCTACCGTATTGCCTATTTCGGTCTGCGCATAAATATCTTGCAGGTCGCTGTAGGTCAATCGCCAAAGAACAGTATCTGCTAAGCTCTCTATGTGATAAGTGGAAGGGGTTCGGGTCAAAAAAGAGTCATAAGCGCTGATAAAACTATTTTCAAAACCGAAAACAAAGGTTAGGTCATTCTCGTCCCCGGGGATGTAGTAACGCACTATTCCCTTCTCTATAAACGAAAGATAATTCTCCACCTGGCCTGTCTTTAGGATCAAGCTCTTTTTGGGGAACTCTACCCTGGATAGCCTTGAGATAAAGGCATCCCAATCCTGGTCTTTGATCCCCGTAAGGGTTCCGAAGTATGTACGGATCTGCTCCATTAAGGGTATGTTTAAGCTATCCGGCCTAAGATATGAAAAACAGGTAAACCTTCACATTGAAGCCGGTTTCTTTGAAAGTTTGGCATACGGATTGCTTTTATTACAGTGAGTATCAACGAAGAAGGGAGGTAATATGAACAAATTAGGGATGATCTTAGTAGTGTTGTTGTCAATGTTAGGGATAGACTCACAAGCCAGCGACAAGACTAAAAAAGAGCTCAGAAAACAGGAAAGAGCAGCAAAAAAGCTGGAAAAAGAAAGACTTTTAATGGAAAACCTCGATTCCATTAGATCTTCGGTCCAGTCAAAAGCTTTTGTCCTGCAAGCCGATATGCTTAGGGGCAGGTATGGTACCGTCAATGTGTTGGATGCCAATAATTTCATAAAAATAAACGGGGACCAAGTGGTGATCCAAACCGCTAACCCTCACCGAATTGGTTTTAACGGCCTGGGCGGAATTACCATCAACGGCCAAATCATCCAGTATGATATTTTTGAAGATGACAATGCCGTCCGCATAAACATGCAAGTCTCTACGGTGGAGCTAGGCCACATCACTTTGAGCATGACACTCGGCGCAACGGGTAATGCCTGGGCACACCTCAGGGGTAATTTTGGGTTGCAAGTATCGTTCAACGGGCAGTTTACCGCCCTGGATAATCTCCGGCAGTTTGAAGGAATGAGGCTGTTTTAGACGGGCTGGCCGGGCTTACCCGGATAATTGCTAGTGTTAAGCCTGTCCTATTTTGGAGCATTAAAAAAGCTTCCCACCACATCATAAAGTCTTTCCGGGACTTCGATCATAGGCCAGTGCCCTATTCCTTCAAGGTAAACATTAGGCACTCCATGTTCCCGGATGAACTTTTGCGTAGCCAAAGGTGTATCCTTATCTCCCCAAATGTAAAGCTTAGGACAGTCCAGTGCCAAGAATTCCATCCCGGGTCGGTCACCCTGCACGAAGTCCTTAACGGATTGCCCCCAGGCCATCATAGCGTCAACATCTGCAAAATAGATGCTACCGAGATACCTTCTAAAGTCCACCCGGGATCGGGCCTTTTCATACACTGAACTGGTAAATTTTTTGAAAAACTCTTCCTTGTCATAGTCAATAGGCAGCGAAGAATAATAGCTGTCAGGTTCCGTTAAATTTCCTTCAATACTAGCATACCCACCTATTTTATCTTGAAAGTGCTGGCATATCCAAGTTCCGATCAACCCAGCGATGGAATGAGCTGCCAGGTATATTTTATTGCTTGGCGATAGATCTTCGATGAGGCCGATCATGATCCTTGTCAATTGTTGGATAGTTTTAGGCGCTCCTTGGCAAGGAGTGACGCCAAAACCTGGTAGATCAGGAACAAATAATATAAAGTCTATTTAATAATTACACATAAATAGATAAAAATGGTTATCTTGAGCTAAAAAACGATGGGTAGAAAACCATTAGGGGTTAAAGGCTACAGCCCGGCTTCGATCCGAGCTCTTTTTAATTCAGACGATAAGTATAAGATAGGCCTTCGGCTTTACGCGGTCTACCAGGTTTCCCTGGGTCAGCCGAGCCGTAAGCTAGAAGAGTTGTACAACACGAGCTTTAAGCAGATTACCAATTGGGTTCACCGTTTTGAGCAGGAAGGGCTGGAAGGATTAAGGGACAAACCGGGCAGGGGAAGGAAGTCTCGGCTCACCGAAGAACAGCGTAGCGCCCTGTCGACCTTACTGCTGGAAGCGTCCCCACTAGATTATGGCTATAACACCGATACATGGACCGGTCCACTATTGATCGACTGGATCAAAAATGAATTTGGTATCCCCTTTAAAAAAGCCCAGGTATACAATATTCTCAACTCCCTGGGGTTTAGTTATCAAAAGGCCAGGGGCTTTTACCCAGAGGCAGATCCCGAAGCGCAACGAACCTTTAAGGAGACATTAAAAAAAACTGCTGGAAAGTCCTGCTGACACCGTGCTGCTTTTCGAGGATGAGTTTTCTCTTTCTAATACGGCAACGGTAAGCTATCAATGGGGGAAGGTAGGCCAACAACCCCGGGCAAAATGTAAACAGCGGGGCAGGGAAAGAAGAACAGCTATGGGAAGCTATAACTATGAAACGGGCCAAATGACCATAAGCTTCCACCCAAAGGGAAACTATCAAAGCTTTAAAAGGCATTTGAAAAAAGTCTTATTCACTTATCGCGATCATACTAAGATCATCATGGTGGCAGACAATGTACGCTTCCATCATGCCCGGCTTTTAAAAAAGTGGCTCCTGGGGAAGCCACAATTGGAAATCGTTTATTTGCCTGCTTACAGTCCTGAACTTAACCCTATAGAAAGGGCTTGGTGGTTCATGAGAAAAAAGATCACTCACAACCGGTATGTCAACACTTTGGAAGAACGAAGGATTGCCTTCTGGAAAATGTTCTCGCACTTCCAGAAACCTAATGCGGAACTCCTTAAAATTTGTGAAATTAATTTTTAGACTTTATATAAGTTAA
>JANQLQ010000018.1 GCA_028280565.1 Fulvivirga sp. | reverse complement strand
GAACAACTTCAAGACATTCATGGGGATGAATGCTTGGGGGCAGTCCCGGGGAGCCGGGGCTGCCCCCTTTTTTTGTTAGGAAGCTTAGTTCGAGGTAAGCGTATTCGAACCTGTACAAACCATATGTTTTTCCGCCACTGCAAATGAGAATATTTAAAAAATACTTGACGTTGGAAGGACCAAGTTAGTCACTCCATAATGAGGTGGCAGCGGGCAATATAGGTTTGCCTGCTGCTGGAGAAGACCATCTTGAAAAGGATAGGTAGGGTAAGATGGGGTACGACAAGGTTATTTCTTCCTAACCTGGATTCGATTAAAAAAATGACCGTCATTCCACGCCGGTGGTTGTGAAAGGGTTCATTGGAAGAGCCAGAATCTGCTTTGTGGTAGAACGCAAGCTACTGCCCAATTTATACAGCAAGTGACGGGACACAAATTCCCGTCACTTGCCATTGTACCCTACTGGTGGTATATCTTATTTTGCTTGCAATCTTACACTTTCATAGCCCACAAAACTTACATGAAGATCATGAGATGCATCGGTTTTTAGACTGAAATTACCCTCTAGGTCAGCCACAGTGCCGGTGGTGGTACCTGCCACTACGATGTTAGTGCCGGGAAGTTTTTCGCCTTCCGGGCTGTAGACCGTACCGGACCATTCACCGTTAGCATAACGAGCGTCTACCTTAAGCCTGCCTTGGTTTGTTTCCGCTTTTTCTATGACAATGATGCCTTGTGCGCTGTTGTCTACATTAGTACTCACTTTATTGAGCTTGAAGACTATGGGCATCACCATTTGAACCCTTACAGCCTTACCTCTTTGTTTTCCCGGTTTGAAAGATGGCGCATCTTGGACTACTCTTACGGCTTCAAGATCACAGCCTGCTCCAATTCCCCGGATAGTTTCTACGCCGGTCAAGGAACCATCTTTTTCCACCACGAACTGGACATCAACACGACCTTCGACGCCCATTTTGCGTGCCTGTAACGGGTAGTTTATTTCATTCCTTACATACTTATAGAAAGCGTCCATGCCTCCTTCAAATACTGGTGGTTCCTCCACTACAGTAAATACCTCTCCTCCTGTTTTGTTATTACCACTACCGATTTCTTGTGATTCCAGGTTGGCGCTTTCACTACATGCAAACACCACGAAGAGTAATGCACATAGTGCCGATAAAGCCCCAAGTTTCCATGGGCTCACATTTTTTGCTTGTTGTTTCATTGCTTTTAGTCGTTTTAGAATTAAACCATCATGAAACGAGCTGGCCAAGCCCAATCCATTTGATTTCAAAGTAGAACTGATCAGTATAGACGAATACTGGTCGATAGTACACCACTTAAGCGCGTAAGCATCTGCCTGGTACTCGTGTATTTTCTTTATTTCTTTTAAGACAAACCATGTTGTGGGCAGTCCCCAAAAACATATTTTAAACAGCTCGAGGAACATCAAGTCGTAAGTATGTCCCATGAGGGCATGTGCTTTTTCATGGTTCAACATTACCTTGTAGTCTTGCCGGTTCTGATCGATTTCATCGCCTAGGAAGATCCAGTTGAAAAAAGTAAAGCTTCCCTTGATATGCAGGGTTTTGCGGATAAGAAGATCATCAAATCTCATAAGGCTGCTCTTGCGCTCTAGGTAGGCTAGGTACAATATACTACCGAGGAATTTGAGCAGGAAGAATACGCTAACGGCAATGTACAACAAGGCTAATGAATCATAACCCCAGGGGGACGCATCATTTGGGGAAGCAAGGGGCACAGCCTCCAGTGACATCGCTTCCAGTGGTAAAGCATACATAGGTTCGTCGCTGCTAAACAACTTTGGCAGTTTGATCAATGGAATGATCAGTGCCAGCAGCGTAGAGCCGAGAAGGTAAAACCTCATTTTAGCATATTGTCGCTCTTTACGCAGAAAAAACCAATACCCAAGAATCAATATAATATGGATAATTGAAAGTTCTATTAAATAATTGCTCATGGGTTTTCGTCTTTAAGTTTCTTCACTACCGTTGTCCTAGCCTCCGGGAGTTGGGATGGTTCTCCTTCATGTAAACTGAAACCAATTGCTGGTATAATTCGTGTAAAAGTGGTTCTCGTACCTGGCATTTAACTAAATCTTTAGTTTAAAACTAAAACCTTAGTTTGACTTATCCAAAAAATAAACTAAAAAATTAGTTGGTAGAATAAGGTGTTAGCTAGGTTTTGAAATGTTTTCCTTGTAATTGATACGGTTTACCGCAATCACAGTCCAAAAATCTTTAAGGACCTGGACTCGATAAATGTTTATCAGTTTGACAGTATCCAGGGCAGTTTTGGCGAGTAAGCTTGGTGATCCTTGGTGCATTTGCGTCTTAGTGGCCAGGGAAACTTCGCCACCAAGGCACCAAAGCGCAAAGAATCGCGAAGGGATCTTCTTTACGATTTCATCTAGCCCTATTTTATATCGAGTCACGTTTAAGAGCTTATCGTGTTAATTCAATACTCCTCAACCTGCTAGCGTATTCCTTTCCGTTAGCTCCTGCCGTTTACTACAATCCATCCCCTAGGGTGTTTTTTAAAAAATGCTATAGCTAGGTCGGCCAATTCATCATGAACCGGGACCGGTTTTCGGTCCACCCCTTCATTAACCACTGTGATCTATTGGACCAAAACCATATACCCGGGCCCCGTGAAGTATGCTTGAAGATTTGAGTATATTTGAAGCCTAAATAGCAGGAATATTTCCTGTTATTGAGAAGTTAGCAATCAAAAATTAAAAGAAGTATGGTTAAATCCCTAGTTACAGGTGGGGCAGGATTTATTGGGTCACATGTAAGCAATCATTTATTAGAACTTGGACATGAAATAGTGGTTTTGGACGATTTAAGTGGAGGGTTTGAGGATAATGTAAATCCTAAGGCAACTTTTGTCAACGGTTCAATCACTGATACCTTACTCATTGATCAACTCTTTGAGCAGCATCAGTTTGATTATGTGTACCACTTAGCCGCGTATGCAGCAGAGGGATTAAGCCACTTCATAAGGCATTTCAATTATGACAATAATCTTCTTGGCAGTGTCAACTTGATCAACGCCTCAATTAAGAGTAAGGTAAAATGTTTTGTTTTCACTTCCTCTATTGCTGTATATGGAACGCAGACTTTGCCTATGATTGAAACCGCTACACCCATGCCGGAAGATCCGTATGGTATTTCTAAGTATGCGGTGGAGATGGACCTGAAAACGGCCCATGAAATGTTTGGATTAAACTATATAGTTTTCCGACCGCATAATGTTTACGGGTCTCTTCAAAACATTGGAGATCGATACAGGAATGTCATTGGTATTTTTATGAATCAATTGTTACAAGGAAATCCACTGACCGTATTTGGTGATGGAACCCAGACCAGGGCATTCAGCGCTATTCAAGATGTTGCTCCTCATATGGCTAATTCGGTAAACATCCCGGGTGCGTATAATGAAATAATTAATATTGGTGGAGATACGGACTATTCTGTCAACGACTTAGCAAAAACCGTAATGAAAGTAATGGGGCTGACTTCTGATATCCGTTATTTGGATTCCCGCAACGAAGTGATGCATGCTTATGCGGATCATCAAAAAGCCCATCGTTTGTTCGGTATCCAGCCAAAGGAGTTAATTGAATTGGAAGAAGGTCTTAAAGAAATGGCAGACTGGGTGAAAAAAGTAGGCATTAGAAAAACGCCTAAGTTTGAGAACATCGAAATTACAGAAAAATTACCCCCTATTTGGTTAGAAGACTAAATAATGAGCACCACCATATTATTTATCGGTCTTCATCGAAAGGGTAGATCACCTTCACAGCGGTTCCGGTTTGAGCAATACCTCGATATCTTAGATGAAAACGGTTTCGAGTGTTCCCATGTTTTTCTTTTGAATGAGAGACAGGATAAGGCGTTCTACTCGGGAGGTAATTATGCCCGGAAAGTGTTGATTTTATTAAACGCTCTGCAGAAACTCATCAAACTGTCGTTCTTTAAAAAATACGATATAGTATTTGTGCAAAGAGAAGCTTTTATGCTTGGGTCGTCTTTTTTTGAGCGGCAATTCGCCAAGAGATCAAAGCTTATCTTCGATTTTGATGACACCATATGGAGACATCAAACGGGAGAAGTAAAAAGCAAAAACAAAGTGTTCTATTTTCTCAAAAATCCAGCTAAAACCATCGATATTATTAGAGCGGCGGATATGGTTTTTGCAGGCAATCAATACTTGCACGACTTTGCATCACAACATAATCAAAATGTAATAATCGTCCCTACCACCATTGATACCAAAGCATACCCCCTAGTTGACAAAATAGATAATGACAAAGTATGCGTAGGATGGAGCGGTAGCTTCTCTACCATTATTCACTTTGAGTTTGTTATTGGCGCTTTAAAAAAGCTTAAAACAAAATACCAGGATAAAATCTATTTCAAGGTGATCGGGGATGGAACGTACACGAATCATGAGCTGGACATACAAGGGGTGCCTTGGAGAAAAGACTCCGAGGTAGAAGATCTTAGCGAAATAGATATCGGGCTCATGCCTCTTCCAGATGATGAGTGGACCAAGGGAAAATGTGGCTTAAAAGGTCTCCAGTACATGGCATTGGGCATCCCTACCGTAATGTCGCCTGTAGGAGTAAACACGGAAATTATCCAAGATGGCCACAACGGTTACCTGGCAGGGGATGAAAACGAATGGGTGGAAAAAATTAGCAGCTTAGTAGATTCGTTTGAAGCTAGGAAGAGCCTTGGCGCCAAGGGAAGGGAGACGGTGGAAACTCACTATTCCGTACATGTTAATAAAGAGGTGTATTTGGATAATTTAAAGAGCGTTGTCACCAAACAATGAGTTCAATTTACGGGCTTTGTTTTGCCCTCGTTTTCGACTTTGACACCGTTGAACGCAGGTGATACATTAGAATTTTACAATACTAACAAATTGCTTCAATCTCAAGCAGTTCACCACATATCCCCTTTTAACCCTAAACGAATAAAAACCGATCATTTTCGTTTTTGCGAACCTTTGGCCGCGATTGTGCGGCTAGCAGTGAGTCAATGCCCTACTCATAGTAGAGAGTAATTACTCCATTCGCATTACTTGACAAGGGAATTCGTACCCATGACCTACTTTTAACCTGGACGCTATAAAAAAAATGACCGTCATTCCGGCCGCTGGTTGTGAGAGAGCTCATTGGGAGAGCCGGAATCTGCGAAGTCGCGAAACGAAAACCGAGTACACCTGGCAAAAAGAACGGTTCACAGTCAACGACCCAATAGATTCCGGCTCGTCCAAGCCTACCCCTCACCGCCGGCCGGAATGACGATCCATTTCTAATTTTCACCGGGCTAGGGATACATTAAGTAATGTCATCCCAACTTCAAGCATTTTTGAGAAAATGTCCTTATTCACGAAGACAGTTAAAATTTATGGGTTTGGACGGGTTTGAATTTTCTTAGCCTTAACCGTATTTTCTACACCCACTGACCCGCTTCTTGATACATCAGTATTGCACATCAAGATAAAATCCTACCCCTAAGCTTCTTTGTTTCTTAAATTTAGCTTGGCTTGCTCTTTTGAAATAGGTTGGGTTTCCCACCAGCGCCAGGGAAAAGTAGATGGCCTCCTCCATGTCCTTTTCGCCTACAAAGTCCACCCATTCCAGCGTCACCATAGCATCTTCTGTGAGGATAATATCATAGGGCATAAGATCCACACTGATCTGGCCTACCTGGTTAGGTGCTACGGTTACGAAAATGTTGTCATTTAATATATTTTGAGCCGGTCTGCCCTTTTCTACGTTATAAAAGTTCAACCTGAAAATGGCCTTTGAGCTTAACCTGTTATACGATATATGAAACTTAAAAGAGTCTACCAAGGTAGGTTTTCTAATGTTCACTTTTATTCCCATTTCAGCTCCCAACTGCTCATAACCGAATCCCGTACTCAGGAATTTGGACTTCGTCGTATTTCCGAGCCTCTTACTCTTTAATGCCTTGGCGAGGACGATCACCTCGTTGAGTTCTTCTACCTTTTCTTCCATTTCAAGCCGTACCAGTGGCTTTATTTGGATGGCCTCTTTGATTGCTAACTCGATCGGTACATAACCGATCATCGATGCTCGCAAGGTGTCTTGCAGGTAACTCTCGTTGAGTTCCAATTCAAAATTTCCTTCAATATCCGAGACGGTACCTGTTTCACGATCCAAGACGCCGATGTTTACATAAGGAAGAGACTCTTCTGTTTTTTTATCCGTAACCTTTCCTCTTAGCTCCAGGGATTCTTCCGCTACTTTTACGGGCAGAGAGAATGGGACGTTCGCTGCATCTTCACTCTCCCGGTACTCTTTCCAGTCTTTTTCAAATGAGCCTGCTTTCTCAAGGTATTTTTTAAAAAATCCAATAGTCAAAATTTCTAACGCATTGTAGATCTTGACCGAGTTAGGAGAAGCATTGAGCATCGACGGAATGGACAAATAATCTTCGTGTACACTGTTAGTAAATCTTAGGTAATACTTCTCGCCGTCGAGTTTTTTAAAATAATTATATTCACCCGTGGGGACGAATTCATCTAATTTGTTGTCACTTTCAAAATACAGGTACGCTATATGCTCATCTGCGGGCCTCAGCAGTCCTGACTCATAAATTTCTTGGACGAAGGGATCATTCTCGTCATTTCCGAAATAGTGGGTTTCTGTGCCATCAAAAGATGCCATCGCTTTTATTTCCGGCTGGCGATTTGCGAGTACAGCTGCGCCCATGCCACCCCAGCTACACCCTAGCACACCGACCTGGGTAACGTCTACTGCAAAATGATCATCACTATTTAAGTAACTTAGCGCAAACTCGGCATCAAGCACCTGTTCCATCATGTCTTGTTTCTCATTTGTCATGTCCCCGGGGTAGCGACCCACAGAGGAAATGGAAACCACGACAAACCCATTTTGAGCCAGCTTTTCCAATACCTTGTAGTTTTCATAGCTCATCCCGTTAAAGCCGGTCATGTACAGGATGACTGGCTTTTTTTCTTGCAGGGGACTTACACCTTTGTAGGTATTTGTTTTGATATTGAGTATTCGCCGGCCATCCGTGCCTAACCCTAACCCGGCCACGTAGAATTGGGCTAACTCTGCGGTCAACCCGGAATAATCGCTGCCAGACTGGTAGGTACCAGCCCTAAGCTCAAACAGTTTAAATAGCTCTTCGAAAGGCAAGGGACGCTCGGCCACCTCTTGCGACGGATACCATATGTCTAAGTCCACCGGCCGGTAATAGAGCGGGTCCGTTACCGCGGCACCCGGTTTATACCTCCTAGCGCTGTCCACGAGACTTAGGCTTTTGAATCCCGCGGTAAAAATTTGGCTATCGGCACTATTGGAAAACAGCAGCAGGCTGATGACCAGGGTTGTAATTCTTTTCATGGACTTGGAAAATACTTCACGGTTAAAGATATACGAGTGTCATGTCAAGCCCCAAATAACGGCCAATCCGGGGTATCTTTTGCGGAATCTTTGCGTTACAAAAAGCCTTACGTAGCTATCATAGCTATGGCTATGTGCGTTTTTTGCGCCTTGACCTTCCACAAAACCTACGTCCGCCTTACCCATCATTTGGGGCTTGACACGACACTAGCTTGAACGTTATTAAATACTAAATATTTCCTTTATGAGTCCTAGGATACTATCTAAAGAGATTTGAGTTGAAGATTTTCCTGGAATGGGCACTCTTCTTCTATCGATTTCCAAGTTCTGAAAAACGATATTGACGTTTGTCAGCCAACTATTTATAACTGAAAATAGTATGGACAGACGTCAATACGATCCTAGCGCTTGCAAAAGCACTAAAACTCACGTGAATATAACAATATATTGAGAATGACTTCCACCCACTTTACAGCTTACAGGTTGAGCTAAGCATGATAATGTACATCCTACTGGATGGCAGCCTGTTAACAGGGATATTTTTTCACTTTTTTCTCAAATCACACACCCTAATTCTCTCAAAACTCACGTTATCTTTACACTGAAAATACCATGACACTCAATTTGAAAACGACGATCTGTCTACTTGGCTTTACTTTTATTTCTTTTTTCTCTTTCGCACAGCGATACAACCAAGGCATTGGCCTGCGGGTAGGTGACCCCCTAGGACTTACCTACAAAATCTACGGTGGCGAGCGGCAAGCGCTGGAATTTACGCTAGGTTCCGTATCCAGGAACCGGCATGGGGCATATTACGAAGATAAATTTGATGCCATTGATGACTTCGATGACTTCCGGTATTCGGATCATGATGTAGATTATACCTATGCCATACAAGGTAGGTATTTGGTCCATAACTCTTTCCCGGCTAACGTGGAGGGCCGGCTGGATTGGTTCTGGGGCCTCGGTGCTCACCTGAGGTTGTCGCGGCTAGAGTACAGCTACTTTGACCAGGACAGCCAGTTGCTATCGGATACCCGGACCAATTTTGACCTGGGCCCTGAAGTCATCCTGGGTGTAGAATACGAGCTGCAAGACTATCCCATCGTAGGATTCGGGGAAGTAAGTTTATTAGCCGAGATCGTAGATCAACCCCTGAAGATGCGTATTTTTGGCGCCATTGGAGTGCGGTATGCTTTTTAGATGAAAAAATATAGTCTTATTACCTTTTCGGTGATCGTGGTGATCGCTGTCGTTATTTTTTTCCAGCTAGGAGGGGCTGAACCGGTGCAGTTCCGGTTAGTACAACGCGAGCCGGTGTATGCAGTAGGTCATCACTTTGAAGGCTTTCCTAACGATAAAAAGCTGGAAGAACTCTTCTTTGCCGCCCGTGACCGGGCCACCACGGAAGGGCTGGACCTCATGGTGATCAATTACCCGGCAAGCATCCAAGAAAATCGGGTGAAACAGTTCATCGGTGTGGTGCAACGAGATACCGCCAATAGGCCACAAGGCACATCTATCGAACAGCTTCCCGGGGGAACTTACGTAGAAGCACAAGTGATCGCCCACAATTTTGTGATGCCTAAGCCCGGGGAAGTAAAGGAGCAAGCCTTGGAATTCGCCCAAAAACAAGAAGTGAAATTAGAAGCAGGCATCTCTTACGAGATCTACAAAGGTGAACGAGAACTATTGATCCTCTTTTATTCCATGTGATCTTCCATGGTTTCTAGGGCTTCGTTGTATTGCTGCTTCAGTACCTCTGAAAATGTCAAGGCAGTATTCACATCTTTTAACATTCGCCTCCAGTCCTGTTTGCTATCAGAATATGAGGCTATCCTGGATATCTCATCCGTGATCTTCTCGTCAAAACGATCCAGCTTGGTTTGAAAGTCATAGATAAAAGCCAGGTCATGTACCAAGTCGTAGTCCATCGCGGATAAGATATTGGTCCTTTCAGCGGTACGCCAAGCCACGTTTGAAAGTTGGAAAAGTTCAAAAGAAAAGGAAACACTCTCCAGGTCCGCAGAGATAAACGCTGAATTTGCCGACTGGAATTTGCGCAAAGTATCTAAGGGCGCATTGGGCTCCCTGGTATCATCTAAGAGTTGCAAATATCCGCCCAAAGTATCATGGATCTTTTTGTTTTCTCCATAGGCAGCGTCCAGCCTTTCATTGTTCCTTTTTACCTCGTCCTGGATATTCACCAGTACCGACTGTATGATTCGGCGCTCCTTTCGTGATTCGTTCCAGTTGTTTAACCCAAAAGCGATAAGAACACCGGCAAGTACACTGATAAACCCTACAAAATGGTTCAGCCAGTCTATCTTACTTCTTTTCTTTTTTGCGGTCATATACCCAGTTTAATCCCGGCTTCGTGCCTGCGAAGCCATTTTAGCACTGGCAAGTTCAGAACTAATTTTCAATGTTATAAGAAACCTAATGATTTAACAACACTTTGCTGGATCAAAACCCCACTTATGTCCCGTTCCGTCTGAAACAACGCGTAACGTTATCAAGGCCACACCATGTTTGAGTTTGGTTTCCCCTGGAGAGTCAGCATTCAATAACCAGCTATTTTGCCTGCTGCTCATTGCCAACCCCCGACTCTCACACCATGTGACCGAAAAAATTAACACAAAAATATGTTCGACCAAGCACGAAACTACCCCTCAAGGGTCTCCTCTGCTATCATTTGCTTATCGTAAAGCTCCTTGTATACCCCATTTTTGGCAAGAAGGGATTCATTAGTACCCTGCTCTACTACCTGCCCGTCATCGAGAACAATGATCTTATCCGCTAGCTTAGCCGAGGACACACGGTGGGAAATGATAACGGTCGTACGCCCTTCCATGATCTTTTTGAGGCTATTCAGTATGGCATTTTCCGTTTTGGTGTCTACAGCAGAGAGGGCATCGTCCAGGATCAGTATCTTCGGGTCGCGACAAATGGCCCGGGCTATGGAAACCCGCTGCTTCTGTCCGCCGGAGAGGGTAATGCCTCGCTCACCTAACTTGGTGCCGAAGCCACCGGGAAATTCGATGATGTTATGATAGACATCAGCTTCTTTGGCGGCTTTTATTACTTTTTCCTCGTCGGCATGGTCTGCCCCGAAGGCGATGTTATTGTAGATGCTATCGCTGAAAAGGAACACATCCTGCGGCACATATCCCACCTGGCTCCTAAGGTTCACCACGTTGTAGGCTTTGATATCGCGACCGTCGATGCATACCTCACCCGAGGTGACATCGTACATCCGGGTGATCACGTTGGCAATGGTGCTCTTCCCGGACCCCGTGGTGCCAATAATAGCTAATGCCTCGCCGGGGTTCACCCGGAAGGAGACATCTTTCAAGGCATGTATCCCGGAACCTGGATAAGTGAAATTCACATGCTCAAATTGAATACTGCCTTCTAGCTCTACCTCCAGCTCTTTGGTGCTCAGGATATCGTTCTTGGTTTTTAAAAATTCGTTGATCCTTTTTTGTGATGCAGCGGCGCGTTGGGTAATGCTACTGATCCAGCCCAGCGAGGTGACCGGCCAGGTGAGCATATTTACATAAATGATGAATTCCGCGATGTTGCCAAACGTGAGGGTGCCTGCCAGCACTTGGGAACTACCGGCGTATACTGTCAAAATAGTGCTTAACCCGATCAGGCCTAAGATCAAAGGATAAAAAAGGGCCTGTACTCTCGTAAGGCGTAGTGATTTATGCTTGTATTCATCGCTCTTAGCAGCAAATTGCCGGTTAGAATCCTCCTCCCGTGTAAACGACTTAAGGACGCGAATACCGGAAAACGCCTCCTGCACAAACGTAGACAACCCGGACTGGCTTACCTGGATCTCTTCCGAGCGCTTGTTGATAATATTGTTAACATAATAAATACTGACCGACAAGATAGGCAGGGGGATAAGGGCGTACAAGGTCAGCGTAACATTGATCGAGAGCATGTATGGGATAAGCAAGGCAAAAAGTGTGATCATGTTAAGTCCGTACATGATCGATGGACCCAGGTACATGCGTACCTTGCTTACGTCTTCGGAGATCCTGTTAAGCAAGTCCCCCGTATTGTTGCGCCGGTAAAAGGCCAGCGGCAGGGACTGGTAGTGCCCGTAGATCTCATTTTTAAGATCGAATTCCACCAACCGTGACATCACGATGATCGTCTGGCGCACCATGAACAAGAAAAGCCCTCGCATCAACGCCATCAGTAAAATGAGCCCGGCATAGATCAAAATGTTGCTTGTAAAAATCTCGTAAACGTTATCCTGCAAGCCCGACTCTTGGAAAGAATGGTACACTGCCAGGTTATCCGTCACCAAATCAATGGCATAACGTACCACCGGCGCCGGGATGATCTGGAAGATGTTAGATATGATCACAAACAAAAGCCCCAGGACCAGGTGATATTTGTATTTGACCAGGTACTTGTTAAGATAGCTTAATTCCTTCATTCGATAGTTGCGTATTTAACGGCTTGCCCCCGTTGCTCTACGTAAGATTTCAAGTCTTTTAACCTTTGCCGCACGTTTTTGGTTAAGATATTGTGAATAAATTTTGTTACAAGGTTGAAAGGGAAATTCAGCAAATAGGAGTAGGTAAAGACCACGTGGGTGGTACGCTCATCACGTTCCTCAAAAACCCAAGATCCTGAAAACTTCTTAAACAACATAGACCGCTTTGATTGGGTTATGGCCGTAACTTTAGGAGGCTTAAAGCTGACATACTCTGTTTCCATGCCTAGACCATGCTTTGAAACACACCAGGCTTTCACTCCCACATCCGCCGCCGGAGCATCGATCAATTCTGCCTTTTTTAGAAAAGTGTCCCACGCCAGTCTTTGGCTATAATCCTGGGTCAGTTCAAAGACCAGGGCCGGGCTTTCTTGTATGGTCACACTTTCACTTAATTTGGATGACATCTGCTTACGAGTTTTTCTTTATGGATCTCAACATGTATAATCTTGGAACATACTAGGTACCCGTTTAACGGGGAAAGCCAACCCACGACAACTGGAGCAATCGTACTCTTGATGTGATTTCCTAACGTCATGTTTAGTTTTGCATCTCTCCCATTGGGGTACAGACAAGCACCATTTTGAGAAAGGGCCTTGGCGGCTTTTTCCAATACCCCTAACAACGTGAAAACCGGTTATAAGTTCTTCGCAAACGATTTCGGTTTTTGAAATAATATCAAAAATATCATACTTTTGCGCCACAAAAAATGAGCACGCGCCTAACGTGACGTTGCTCTAAATTACAACTATTACCTGTAAAAGCGACATGACGGAACTCAATGAACTGGAAAGAATAGAGGAAAACTCTGTATTTAGCCAAGTGGCTAGCCTAGGGCATGAACAAGTGGTTTTTTGCCAGGATCAAGCCACCGGGCTAAAGGCCATTATAGGCATTCACAATACCGTTTTGGGGCCCGCACTAGGGGGCACACGGATGTGGAATTACAGTTCAGACCAAGAAGCCGTTACTGATGTATTACGACTATCGCGCGGGATGACGTACAAGGCGGCTATCACCGGCCTTAACCTAGGCGGGGGAAAAGCGGTGATCATAGGGGATGCCTCTACCATGAAGACCGAAGCTTTTCTACGCCGGTTCGGGAAATTTATAGACAGCCTTGGCGGCAAGTATTGGACGGCCGAAGATGTAAATATGAAGACCCGTGATATGAAGTATATCGGCATGGAAACCCGATACGTCACCGGCTTACCGGAAAATATGGGTGGTGGCGGCGATCCCTCGCCGGTAACGGCTTATGGCACGTATTTGGGCATGAAAGCTACCGCCAAAAAAGTATTCGGAAACGATAGCTTAGCCGGGAAGAAAATAGGCGTTCAAGGGGTAGGCCAGGTGGGTATGTACCTCGTAGATCACCTCAAGAAAGAAGACGCCAAAGTGTACATCTCCGACATCGATGAAAGCAAATTAAAAGATGTGTCGGCTAAAACCGGCGCCGAAGTAGTAGGCATGGAAGAGATCTATGACCTGGACATGGACATATACGCTCCTTGTGCCCTTGGAGCCACGTTAAATGACCTTACTATACCTCGCTTAAAATGCCAAATTGTGGCAGGAGCAGCCAATAACCAATTGGCTGACGAGAGAAAACACGGGTACATGCTCATCGACAAAGGCATCGTTTATGCACCGGACTTTCTTATTAATGCGGGTGGCCTGATCAATGTGTATGAAGAATACCTGGGCTCTTATAATCGCCAAAGAACCTACGATACCGCCGAAAAGATATACGATACCTGCTTGGACACCTTCAAAGTAGCCGAAGAAGACAACATATCCTCGCAAGAAGCAGCGATTAAACTTGCGGAAAAGCGCATAAGAGAGATTGGGAACATAAAATTACCCCGGTAAACTACCAAATTTAGATTTTTGCAAAATCTGCCTTCCCCTGCACGGTATAATTAACTAATTTTGCCGCGAGTCATGTTCCGGCAATTAAAAATATTAGTTATACATCGTTCTTTCAAATAATTAAATGCTCAATCGCAGAACATTACGGATCAAGGCCATGCAGACCATGTTTGCCTTGCGCCAGGGCAGAGATGCCAACTACGAGCTCGCCAAAGCCTATATTCGAGAGAGTTTTGAGCCCGACCTGAACTCTATGGAATACCAGGATAAAGAGCTTTTAAAAAAACAGTCACAAGAAACCCTCAAATTATTCCGCGAACACTACCATAGCGATGATTTTAACGGAACTACAGGGTCTTCAGAAAAGATCAACGAAGTGGCAAGGACGGCCATAAGGGATTACCACCAAAACAACGAAAAGGACAAAAGATATTATAAAAAGAGCATGCTGACCGAGGCGGAGAATATCTATGACCGCTACCTGCATGTGTTGAACCTTTTGCTGGATTTCTCTTCACTGGCGGAAAAAGATACCAAGCGCAATCATTCCAATTTTGTTAAAAATTTGTTAATCCGGGCCATTCAACAGAACAAATCATTAGAAAACCTTAGCTTACGCAAGAATTTAAATTGGTCGCAGTACCAGGCTGAGGTCAGGCAGTGGTTTAAAGAGATCCGGTCAGACGAAAAATACCAGCAGTACCTGGCGAAAAAAAAGCCTTCCTTTAAAGATGACAAGGAGATCTTAAGTCATATTGTGAAGAACATCATTTTTAAAAGTGATGTGATTGACAAGTTTATGGAGGAGAGCGACCTGAATTGGAGTGAAGACCGTGATATCATCAAAAGTCTGACCACCAAAACGATAAAGGTGATCGAAGAAGATAGCCACGGGGAATTCGAACTCCAGGCGTTGTCCTATAATTGGGAGGATGACAAAACGTTCTTTACACAATTGTTTGATCATACCTTACAGGTAGAGGCTAAATACGAGGAGCTTATCGCCCGGAAAACCAAAAACTGGGAGATTGATAGGATTGCCACCACGGACAAAATTATCCTGGAAATGGCGATCGGGGAAATGATTAATTTCCCGAGCATCCCGGTAAAAGTGACGATTAATGAATATATTGAGGTCGCAAAAAAATACAGCACCCCCAAAAGTAAATTGTTCATTAACGGGGTGCTAGATGTAATTGCCGAAGAACTTTCGCAATCCGGTGAGATTAAGAAAAGCGGCAGAGGATTAATAGATAACAAATAAATATGAGCAAATCAGGCAATACTTTTTTAGCTTTTCTTGTAGGTGCTGCCACAGGCGCAGTGCTCGGTATTTTATACGCTCCTGATAAGGGGTCCAATACCAGGGACAAGCTATCCTACCGGTTAGACAAGTATAAAAAAATGCTAGAGGACCTGGTGGAAGACCTTATTTCTGAAAAAGACGGGGCCCTAAGCGAGGCAAGAAGCCACGGGGAGCAGGTGGTTAATGAAGCAAAAGAAAAGGCAGAACGACTGCTGGAAGATGTGGATGAATTGATCAGCCATATTAAAGGCGGCGAAAAATAGCCTGGGGAAACCATTTCCCCAACATTTTGTTCTTACCTATGATCTAACAAGGTTATTGAATTAAGCTTTGAGTTAAAACTATTTTATAAAATGAGAGGATTAAAACTATCGTTATTCGTTGGGTTATTAGCGCTTGTTACCGCGGCATGCGGTAATAAAGACGCTGAAAAGAGAATTGCCGAGCTGGAAAACAGGTTGGCTGAAATCGAGGGAGGTAGTCCTGCTACTCCTACTGCTACAGCCACCCCGGCTGCCGAGCCAGAAACAAAGCCTGAAGGCCCTCTTCCGGTATTCGAATTTGAACAAGAAGAATATGATTTTGGTACTATTAATGAAGGGGACGAGGTAGAATATACCTTTAAGTTCAAAAATGTAGGGGAAGCGCCATTGATCATCCAAAGTGCCAGGGGCTCTTGCGGATGTACTGTGCCTAACCCTCCTAAAGAACCTATCGGCGTAGGAGAAACCGGTGAGATGCTCGTTAAGTTCAACAGTAAGGGCAAGCCTAATATGCAGAACAAGACCGTAACGGTAACTGCAAATACATGGCCAAAAACAACTACATTGAGAATTAAGGCCATGGTTATCCCTGCAGCAGGTGGAGACCAAGCGTCAGGCCCGGTGAAATAAGAGAAAATAACAAAAACAGTCGACATCCCAATCCTGTACAGGGTTGGGATGTTTTGTTTTTATTAGCTTATTTTGCCGAAAATTAACCGATCAATAATGTTCAAAACCATTTTACTACAAGCCTCCGGTGATGGAGGCAACCTTTCTTCTTTAATACTGTTTGGCGGCGTAGCCCTAGTGTTCTACTTTTTTATGATCCGTCCACAGCAGAAAAAACAAAAGGAGCAAAAAAAGTTTATCGAAGAGATCAAGAGAGGGGATCAAGTGGTTACAGTAGGAGGTATCCATGGTAAGGTGATGACGGTAGAGGACGATACACTGACTTTGGAAATCGACAAGGGCGTAAAAATAAAGATCCAAAAAAGCTCGGTTTCATTAGACGCTAGCAAACCCGCCCCTGAGAAAGAGAAAAAATCTTGAGCAGGATCAGTGACATAGTGAATATGGCGAAACCGGAAAGGGCAAACCGTTTCCGGGTCATAGCGCTCTGTGTCATTGCCGCTACCACGTTCTGGTTCCTTAACTCGTTGAACGAAAACTATTCGGCCACGGTACGCTTCCCACTTGAGTTTATCTACGACCCGGATAAATACATAGCGGTAGAAAATCTCCCGGCAGATATCCAGTTAAATGTGAATGGCCTAGGGTGGAATCTGCTACGAAATAACTTAGGGATAAAGGTAACACCCATCCGTATCCCCCTAGAAAATCCGTCCGAGATCAAAAAGATAAGCGGGGCAGCTGTGCCAGGATATATAGCCGACCAGTTGAATGATTTTGATCTCAATTTCGTGATCACCGATACCCTCGCGATCAATATCGATCGCAGGATGAACAAGCTTTGTTTCGTGAAAATAGATAGCAATTCCATTTCGCTGGAAGAAAACTATCGCGTCACTTCGCCATTAAATTTCTTGCCGGACACCACTAGGATCTCCGGTCCTTCTTCGATCATAGAGCTTCTGCCGGATACCGTTACAGTTGTTATTCCCCAAGAGGAAATAGATGAAAACTATAACGAAATTGTCCCGATAACCATAGAGCACCCAAAGGCCCAACTGCTCAAACGTAATCCACCTACCGTAAATATCACTTTTGATGTAGAAGAATTTATCACCTCAAAAGTGTTTGCCCCACTCATACCGCTAAATCTTCCGGCTAATGCCGACATTAACATTGCAGCCTTAGAAGTAAGCTATGTAGTTCCTTCCGATCAACGTGATGCGGTAGCCGCAGAAAGTTTCGAAATATTACTGGATTTCGAAGCAATGGACCCTGTAGACTCCACGATCATCCCGGAGTTGGCTATGGCGCCTCCCTATGTGCAAGACGTGGTGCTTGACACCATGAAAATTAAGGTGATCTTCAATGAATAGCACCTTGCAAGTAGGTGTAACCGGGGGCATAGGATCCGGGAAAAGCTTGGTATGTAAGATATTTTCTGCATTAGGCATACCTGTTTACAACGCCGACAAAAGAGCTCGCTGGTTGATGAACCATGATAAAACGTTGCAGGACCAGGTACGATCAGCTTTTGGCACGAATTCTTATAGACCCGATGGCACGATTGACCGCAACTACTTAGCTGAAAAAGTTTTTAAGGATCCTATAGAGCTAAACAAACTCAATGCCCTGGTACATCCCGCGGTGGGTAAGGACTATAAGACTTGGACGGCAGAAAAAGAAGAGTACTCCTACCTAATAAAAGAGGCAGCCCTCATGTTTGAATCCGGTTCACACCAGGCGTTAGATTTTGTGATCAACGTTTCCGCCCCGGTAGAGGTGAGGATACAACGCGTGCTGGATAGAGATGCCTTTAGGACAAGAAGGGAAATAGAAGCTATCATTGACAAGCAACTCCCTGGAGAAGAACGCATAAAGCGTGCTGACTTTGTTATTAAGAACGATGACCACGATATGGTCCTGCCACAGGTCCTCCAGCTTCATCAACGATTTTTAAAGCATAAAAAAAGTGCCTCAACATAACAGTCAAGGCACTACAGGTCAAAAAATGTTTTTTCTTAAAGGTTAAAGGCTACGGTTTCATCTCTTAAGGTGACCTCGAAACTTACGGCTGTATGGATCTGCTTCAGATTGAACAATCTCGCATAGTTGCCATCCAGCACTTCACTTTTAGTGAAGATGACTTCGTCCTGGTCATTCTTGATATTGATGTTGGCCATGGCAGATCCTTGGTTAACAATCGTCAACTGGTATACTTTGTCTTGGCCGGCTACCTCGCTCATCTTTATGAGCTGTAGCTTAGGTTTTACTTCTTTAACCGCGCCATGATCTACTTTTTCAATGATCTTCTCGTCACCATCTGTGATCACTATCGTGTATTCACCATGGTTAAGCTCACTGAAATTGTAGGGTCGAATAAAGCCTTCTTCGCTGGCTATACGCTCGGCAAATACGAGTCGCCCTCCTTCGTCAAAGATTTTGACCCCGACTTTGGCCTGTAGTTTTTTGGCGTAGATCAACTTACAGGTTTCCGAGTGTATCACTACTCGCACCGAAGACTTTTTCGCATCCTTTTCCTTTTCCCCTGCTAGGGCGGCTATGCTCAAAACTGTTAAGAACATTGCCAAAAAATGAGTTTTTGCGTTCATGACTAAAAATGGTGAACCCCTATTGGGCTTCGTCATTTTATTCGCTGCAAATGTAGTGCGCTCAAAACAGGATGCGGTTATGGAAGATTCAACTGTTGAGCAATTAATTGTTATCCATGACCTGGGAATAATACAAGGTTGTTAAGATTATTTTACGATTGCATAGAAAGTGCCAAAACTCGGAATGGAAGGTAATTTGGTAGATTATATGGCAAGTAGAGTGCGTCCTAATATAAACCGTACCTGCAAAGAATAAAACTTTGAAAAGCGCAGGATAACCATAGATTATTTTGTTTACATAACGTTAACAATAGGACCGGCTTAAATTGTAATAGTATTATCTTGAGCTTTAATGTTTTATATTAAATACTCTCCTATTTAGCCGAATATCTCTTCAAACACTTGGTTGATCTTGGCATAAGGTTTTACATGGATCTCCCGCTTTTCTAAGCCCATGCCTTTTATGCCGTATTTGGAGACATAGATCTCTTCAAATCCCAGCTTTTCCGCTTCGGATATCCGCGCATCGAGGCGGTTCACACCTCTTAGTTCACCCCCCAAGCCTATCTCGGCAGCAAAGCACACCTTTTCGGAAATGGTGATCTCTTCTAACGACGAAACGATAGCAGCACATACGGCCAGGTCAATCGCCGGGTCTTCTACCTTGACCCCACCCGCCATATTGAGAAATACATCTTGCAGGCCTAGCCTAAAACCACAGCGCTTCTCTAAAACAGCCAGCAACATGTTTAACCTTCTGCCATCAAATCCTGTGGAGGTGCGCTGCGGGGTACCATAGGCCGCATTACTGACGAGGGCCTGTATTTCAATCAATAAAGGACGGTTACCTTCCATGGTAGCCCCAATGGTCACACCGCTGATGTCACTGTCCTTTTGCGAGATCAGTATCTCCGAAGGATTTGAGACTTCTCTCAGCCCGCTATGCAGCATTTCGTAGATCCCCAGCTCCGAAGTGGAACCAAAACGGTTTTTCGTGGTCCTTAAAATGCGGTAGGTGAGATGACGATCCCCTTCAAACTGTAGTACCGTGTCTACCATATGCTCCAATACCTTGGGACCGGCTATAGCGCCATCCTTCGTGATGTGACCTACCAGGAAAACCGGGGTCGCGGTCTGTTTCGCAAATTTGATCACCTCGGCGGTACACTGCTTCACTTGTGAGACACTGCCAGCAGCCGAATCCACCTGGCCGGAGTGTAAGGTCTGTATAGAGTCAACGATCACGATGCCCGGGTCGAGCTGCTTTACTTGTTCAAAAATATTGTCCGTGGAGGTCTCCGGTAAGATATAGCATTCCTTCGACAGTGACTTGCCAGGCATCCGATCTGCCCGCATTTTGATCTGCTGCTCACTCTCCTCCCCGGAAACATACAGCACACGCTGGGCCTGTGATATGGCGATTTGCAGCATCAGTGTAGATTTCCCTATACCGGGCTCCCCGGCAATGAGCACGACAGCGCCGGGCACAATACCTCCTCCTAAAACACGGTCCAGTTCTGCATCATTACTGCTAGTCCTGGCTCCTTTCTCTGCCTCGATTTCCGCGAGTAACGCCGGGCGAGCAGCCCTGCCATTGGAAGCATCCACCCACTCGCTTTTATGCGCTGTACCTGTCACTTTTTCCTCTACAAAAGTATTCCAGGCGCCACACGACGGACATTTACCAAGCCATTTGGCCGACTCATAGCCACATTGCTGGCAGAAAAAAGAGGTCTTTACTTTGGCCATTTTCGAAGATAGGAAATATGTACCAGCCAAAGCATGGGGTGACGAAGTAATTGGGCCAAGCTTTACAAAGTTTACCACACGCCAGTAACTCGAAAACACAGGATATCAATAACTTAAAAGCCCATGTTTATCCTTGATCCTACTTTCATTTTAAACTGATTCTTTGCCTTGATAACCACCTTAAAATTACCGTTGTTTGCAATTCACTATCCCATTCGAGATGAACAAAAAAGTACTCTTAATGATCCTTGACGGCTGGGGGCTTGGCACAAATCCGGAAGTATCTGCCATAGCCAAAGCCAATACTCCTTTTATGGATTCTTGTTATGAAAAATACCCGAACAGCAAGCTCGAAGCTTCTGGTCTCGCAGTAGGTCTACCCGATGGCCAAATGGGCAATTCCGAAGTAGGTCATATGAATATCGGCGCCGGCAGGGTAGTGTACCAAGACCTGGTAAAGATCAATAAAGCCTTTGAAGAAAACACCATACAAGACATCCCGGTCATCCGGGAAATATTCTCCTTGGCAAAGGCAGAAAACAAAAAAATGCACTTGATCGGGCTGGTCTCCGACGGTGGTGTGCACTCACATATCAATCACCTTAAAGGGCTTTGTACAATAGCTGCCGACTATGGGCTGGACAACGTCTATGTGCATGCTTTTACGGACGGACGGGATACGGACCCCAACGGCGGCAAAACCTACCTTAAAGAAGTAGAAGATCACCTGGCCCAATCCACGGGAAAAATAGCTTCCGTAGTTGGCAGGTATTATGCCATGGACCGGGATAAGCGATGGGAAAGAGTAAAGCTGGCCTACGATCTTTTAGTGAACGGAAAAGGAAAAGCGGCCACCCATGTGGCAGAGGCTCTCCAGGCCAGCTACGATGAGGAGGTGACAGATGAATTTGTCAAACCGATCGTCATGGTCGATGAAGCAGGTGCGCCATTGGCCACGATCGAAGAGGGCGACATTGTTATATGTTTTAACTTCCGTACCGACCGCGGCCGGCAGATCACCATGGCCCTCACCCAGCAGGATTTTGACGAGCAGGATATGCATAAGCTCGACCTGCACTACGTCACCATGGCCAAGTACGACGAAACATTTAAGGGCGTGAAAGTGATCTTCGAAAAGGACAACCTGGACAAAACATTGGGAGAGGTCTTAGAACAGCACGACAAACGACAAATACGGATTGCCGAAACTGAAAAATATCCCCATGTTACGTTTTTCTTCTCAGGAGGACGCGAAGAGGAGTTCAACGGGGAAAAACGTATCCTATGTCCTTCCCCAAAAGTAGCTACCTACGACCTACAGCCGGAAATGAGTGCAAAGGATATCCGCGACCAGATCATCCCTATGCTAAAAGACAAGTGGCCGGATTTCGTATGCCTGAATTTTGCGAACCCGGATATGGTAGGCCATACCGGCGTATTTGAGGCGGCGGTCAAGGCGTGTGAAACCGTAGATGGCTGCGCAAAGGCAGTGACGGAGGTAGCCCTTGAAAATGATTACATAGTAATGATCATCGCTGATCATGGCAATTCAGATATAATGATCAACCCGGACGGAAGTCCAAATACCGCGCATACGACCAATTTAGTGCCGTACGTAGTAGCTGGCAATGGGTTCGACGGGACGGTGAAAGACGGCAAATTAGGCGACCTTGCCCCGACTATCTTGAAATTTATGGGCATAGAGATCCCCGCTGAAATGACCGGTGAAGTGCTCGTGGAATGAGGGGAATAATTCCGTTTGTCCTTTTAATATGCATAGCGTGTGGAGGCCAGCAACGCCAGCGGGTCATCACGTACTACAATATCGATAGCCTGGTGTCTTCCCAACAAGACCTGTTGGTCGCCAGGCAACCTTTACTCAATAAAAAAGCGTATATCGATTCGGATTCATCAATTACTGATTTTAAGCCGGGCAGGGAGCAGTGGACCAATGAACTCGATATTTTTAAAAAAATAGATATCAACAGTCCCAAATTGGTGGGGTTATACACAACATCCACTGCCGACGATACCCATAGCAACCTCAAAGTACGTACGTTAACCACGAATGACGAAGACGCAGAAGTAAAATATCTGAAACTTTATTACCTTGATAGGCTGGAGAAGCTGAAAAAGATCGAGGCCTTGTACATCGAGCGAAACCCGATCTATGCCAGCAGTCGTGAAGTCACCATGGTCTTTGATGATTTCGAGGGTCAAGGGATCTTGAAAAGATATCAAGTACGTGGCATGCAAAAAACGGTTTTACAGGATACGGTAAGATTTGAGATTTCAGGCCAGTTAAATTTCCATTGATCCGCGGCATTTGTTTGGCATAAGTTTATGCCTGTACTTTCGAGATCACACCCCTTTCTATTAGTAAGAAATAGGTTGGCTACTAAAGTGTAACAGGTGAATAATGATAAAGACAGCTTTTATTGTTAATGGGAAAAGTAAAAATAAGAAGCGGTTTGCAAGAGATCTCGATCGTTACCGTCATCAACTGGCCGGGGAATTCACTGTAGTGCATACTTCCCAAGCGGGTCATGCGCTGTACCTGGCGAAGGAATTAGCCAACGAAGACTTTACCCACCTAATAGCTGTGGGAGGCGACGGTACCTTACACGAGGTGGTCAATGGTGTACAACGCTCTAAAAATCCAGCCTGCGCCGTAGGTTTGTTGCCGGGCGGTACCGCCAATGACTTTGCCAAAACGCTGGACGCACGCTGGCAATTCGAGGAATTGGTCCGAATGATCAATAACCAGGTCAGCATACCTATCCACTTGGGCCTCATTACATTCAATGACGGGAGTCAAAAACACTTTGTAAACATCGCGGACTTAGGGCTGGGTGTAGACGTAGTGAGGCGGGTGAATCGTTCCAGGAGATGGCTAGGCGCTAACTTTACATTTTTTAAGGCCATCATAATATCACTGCTCACCTACAAAAACAAAGCGATCCGTGTAAAGACCCGTGATTGGGAATGGGGCGGAAAGATCAATTCATTTGTTATGGCCAATGGCAAGTATTTCGGAAGCGGTCTTTGCATAGCACCGGCGGCCAACCCCTTGCATGACAATTTTTCCATTGTGATCATCGGGGACATCACCATCAAGGATTACTTGAAACATGTAGGAAAATTAAAGAAAGGCCAGCGCTTACAGCACCCCGCCGTAACGTATAAGACTGCCGATACCTTAGAGATCACCGCCGAAGCACAGGCTGCTTTAGGCACAGAAGCCGATGGCGAATTTATCGGCTATGGATCATTCAGAGTTACCCTAGCACCTCAAAAACTCAACTTTATCCAAAAGATGCATTAGTGTTAAATTTGAATTGACATGTAGGGGCCTATAATGAACCCTGTTTTAGGTATTCAGAAGCTTTGGATCAGTCAGCAGTAGGCAAAACGCAAGGTCGCCGATAGTTTATCACCTAGGCTCGGGATTAGAATGCTCAAATAGCAAAAACAACATATTTTGCCCGTCATCGCGAACTTCGTGGGTTGGTTTCAGTGGGGCGTGAAGCGATCCCCCAGTCGAGAAGCACAAAAAGACTACATTCCATCACACTCGACAAGGTAAAAGCTTCGTAACCCACACAACAGGCACTGCCAGCCTACCTATAAACCTGGACTCGATTAAAAAAATGACCGTCATTCCGGGCCGGTGGTTGTGAGAGGGCCCATTGGGAGAGCCGGAATCTGTTATATCGTAGAACGGAAGCTAGTCCCCAGTTTAAAGACTGTGAAAGTATGCTAAACCTCATTTTGACATTAGCCTACAATGATTTTAAATCGAACTGAGCGTATGACATACTTTTGTTTTATCGTCATCGTGAACCCAGCGGGCTGGCCTTAGCGCTGCGTGAAGCGATCCCCCACTCGTAAAACGTAAAATGGCGTGCACCCAGGACACTACGAGAGGGGGGCCGCTTCGTAACCCGCACACTGGCCAAGCCAGCCTCACTGTGACGATTATTTTTCCCGTTTTGTCATTCCAACTCCCAGCATTTTTGCGAAAATGGTACCACTCGCCGTGACGATAGATAACGATCTCTTTATTCTTTCTTATTCCGACCTCAAGAACAGGACTAAAATAGGGCATCATTGAAAATTCAAGTTGGCGTATGGAGGGAGGACATCCAGGAACAGCGCGGCACATTTGAGGCTTGTGGATCAGCGGCCTGTAGGGGCTGGGCAGTGCGTTTAGCGCGGAAAATGGGCTTTGTTGCTGGCGCCCTTTTCTTTTGTTTCGTTTTCTTTTGGGCGCGCAAAAGAAAATGAAAACCAGGCTTAGAACCACAAAATCC
>JANQLQ010000017.1 GCA_028280565.1 Fulvivirga sp. | reverse complement strand
ACAGCAGATTCCTGCTCTCGCGCATCGCTCACCCTGCAAGGCCGGCAGGAATGACGATGTTGGAAAGTAAGAATGACGATGCTAGAAAGCAGGATAGGAGGTCAGTATTTTTCTTGATCGTTGGGGAAATCACCTGATTTCACATCCTTAATGTAGCTGCTGACGGCTCCCGTAATGGTACTGTCCAGGTCTGCATAGCGCCTGAGGAAACGAGGCTGGAACTCTTTTGTAATCCCCAGCATATCTTGCATGACCAGCACCTGTCCATCCACACCAGGGCCAGCGCCTATGCCAATTATAGGAATGCTTACGTCCTCAGCAACCTTTTTAGCAAGCTGTGAAGGTATCTTCTCCAAAACGATCCCGAAACACCCGCATTCCTCTAGCATTTGGGCATCTTCGACAAGTCGTTTGGCCTCCTCCTCTTCCCGCGCTCTCACGGTATAGGTGCCGAACTTGTAAATAGATTGTGGGGTCAACCCCAGGTGCCCCATTACCGGTACACCGGCACTCAGTATCCGAAGTACTGAGTCTTTGATCTCTCTGCCTCCTTCTACTTTAACGGCATGAGCGCCTGACTCTTTCATGATCCTGATGGCCGAACGCAACGCCTCCGTGGAACTCCCCTGGTAGTAGCCAAAAGGAATATCTACAATGACAAATGCCCTTTCTACGGCCTTAGCCACGGATGTAGCGTGGTAGATCATTTGATCAAGCGTGATGGGTAACGTAGTCTCATTCCCTGCCATCACATTTGAAGCGCTGTCACCGACTAATATCACATCGATACCGGCGGCATCAAGTATCCTGGCCATGGAGTAATCATAGGCGGTGAGCATGGAGATCTTTTCTCCACGGTTCTTCATCTCCTGCAACTGGTGCGTGGTGACCTTTTTTACAGTTTTGTGTATTGACATTATCTACAGTTATGATAAGCTATTAGGGATAGTTACGGTAAAGGTGGTCCCCTCCAGCTCTTCGCTTTTCACTTCGATATTGGCCTCTAGCTTATCGGCTACTTTCTTAACAATATATAATCCCAGGCCGGATCCTTCACTTTTTTCCGTAGCCCGGTAAAACATATCAAAGATATGAGGTAGTTTGGAAGATTCTATTCCTTCACCATTATCCTCTACTTTAAGTACTAAAGCTTGTTCATCTACGATAGCTTCTACGTAAATGTAGTGATTATCTTTATCGTAACTACGATACTTGATGGCGTTAGAAATGAGATTATTTAAAATAATCCTTACCCTTGTCAGGTCAGACTTAAAGGCTACGGGCTGTATTACTTTTGTCCTGGTTTGCAGCCCATGGGTGTTGGTAGCATTGTAGTAACTCGATATGGAATGGTTGATCTCCAGCAGCAGGTTGATCTCTTCATACGGATCATTGACCCTGTCGTTACGCGATATACTCAGCAATTCCATAACAAGATCATCCAACCTCTTTACACTTCCTTCAATTTTTTCAATGCACTCCTCTCGTATGCTGGGGTTGTTTTCAATACGGTAAAGGTCGATCAACCCGAGGATAGACCTTAGCGGGGACCTGAGGTCGTGGGATGCATGATATACAAAACTGTCCAGCTCAAAATTCACCTTTTGCAGCTCAAGTAAATTCTCTTTGGTCTGGGTGATATCCTTCAAGATGCATTCTATGATGTTATCTTCCGCATATAAAACAGCACTGCACGAAACCCAACGTGATTTACCGCCAGGGGTTATAATTTGGAGCTCGAGGTTATCCACAGTACCGTTTTCTTCGAGCCGGTTTAAGAATTTCTTTCGATCTCTATCGCGTAGGATATCGTAGAAATTAGGGTCATCAACACCGGCACCGTACGAGATAAGTTCTTTAGACTTCTCATTCGCTTCAACAATGTCCCCGGAGGATGCTTCGCTGCGGAACATCGCGACTAACGAGTTTTGAAATAGGTTGCGGTACTTCTCTTCGCTCCTCTTTACGGCATTGGCGGCCTCTTTCTGCTGGGTGATATCGGTATGTGACCCAGAAAGTCTTAAGGCTCTTCCGCCATTATCCCGGATCACACGCGCCTTAGACAATATCCAGCGATAGCTACCGTTCGAATGCCTAAGCCGGAACTCTTGCCGATAATTTGGGACTTGACCGCGAATATAATCATTCATATTCTTGACCACCCTGTCCCGGTCTTCCGGGTGCAGGAGGTCATCCCAAAAGGTCGTCATGTCCAAGGGCGTATCATTATTTATCCCCAGCATGGCTTTCCATGGCTTAGAAACAAATGCGATATTCGTTTCAAAGTCCCAGTCCCATAAGCCTTCCGTAGCGCCACTCGCCGCGGCCTCGTATTTGTCCAGCTTTTCTTTGAGCAGCCGGATCTCCAATTCCCTCTGGATAAGTATATCTTTCAAGTTATCTGTTTCACTTTTCACTGGAGTGTGAAATCAACGGTTGTCAATGGTCAAAACCCTCGAAAGATAAAAGTTGGACATTTTTAATACAAATCAATTTCGTCATAGAAGGTACACGGCTTTCTGGTCTTCTTCCAATACCACCTCAACATGTTCTTTTATAGATGTAGCCAGTTCATAGCCTGTATATTGGGCTGAAATTGGGAACTGGGTATGGCTCCTGTTTACCAATACCGCTATCTCTATTTTTTTAACCCTAATGTTCAAAAAAGGTTTCAAACTATAAGCCAGTGTACGACCGGTATTCAAGACATCATCCACGAGTATGATGGCCTTATTTTTAAGATATGACAGTTCACAGGTCAAAGAGATCTCACTTTGTGTAGGTTTGAATTTATCCAGTTTGATCTCTACCAATGTGATGTTGATGCCGGTCACTGCTTCCAGTTCTCTCCCTAGGAATACCGCGAGTCCATGACCATGACCCTCCACCCCTGCCAGTACCAGTTCCTTCTCCTTGAAGTTACTTTCATAGATCTCAAAAGCGATCCTTTTGATCTTTTTCCTTACCTGGTCATCAGTGAGAATAAGACTCTTGTCTTCCATAGAGTTTAGTGTCTTACAATTTAATTACTACCATTTTTCGGCAGGATCTCATGATCACGAATTAATTCTAGGCTTACCGTGTGATTATGAGAATTGCAGCCTAAAACCACTTCGCAACCATACATCTACCAGCTAGTGTCCAGGACAAAAGAAAAAACAATAATTCGTTGGCCCTAGCCTATTAGGGTATAGACAGCACTTTACTATCCTTAAATGTAGACAATATTACCATAGATTGCATATTGTCCACTACGTCAATATTGCTTACTCTTTCCATCATGAGTTTTTGATATGTACTAATATCTTGAGAAATGATTTTCAGAATAAAGTCACTAGACCCCGTTACATGGTGGCATTCGATGATCTCTTCGATCTCATCAATGCTGGTCACAAACTTTTCTATATTGTCTTTATTATGCCCTTTGAGAGATACCATCACAAACGTATTCACACCCAGCCCCACAGTCTCCGCGTCTAGTTTGGCATGGTAACTTCGAATGATCCCTGAATTCTCTAATTTCTTAACCCTTTCTAAAGTAGGAGCAGGGGAAAGACCAATTTCTTGGGCGAGTTGAGCATTCGTGATCTTGGCGTTGGATTGGAGAATATCTAGTATTTTCCGATCCGTTTTATCTAGTGCCTTCATGTTAGTGATACCGGTTAAAATTGCGGCAAAAATAGGTAACAAAAACTACCTAGCGAAGCATACTCGCGCATTTTACCCCCTTAACTTTGGTGATTTCGAAAGCTGGTAATACCCCCTCTTTTAAAAATGGCCGGGGCTGTGATAAACCCTCTTATGAAACAAGCAAAAGGCCTCTTTTCGTTTAAAAAGTTTTGTTTTCAAAGGGGTTATTGAACTACACGTAGTTGTTCAGCATCACCGGCATCACTAACATTAAGATATCTTCATTATCATCCTTATCCGTAGGCACGATCAGGCCGGCTTTGTTTGGCTCCGAAAGCAACAACTCTATTTTGTCCGTATATAGATTGTTGAGCATTTCTATCAAGAAACGTGCATTGAAGCCAATTTCGATATCCTCGCCGTCATGCTCACAAGACAGGCGTTCGTTGGCCTCATTGGCAAAATCCAGGTCCTCTGCCGAGATCTGTAATTCACTGCCGGTGATCTTAAGTCTTACCTGGTGTGTGGTTTTGTTGGCATAGATCGCAATACGCTTAAGAGAACTCAAAAATTCTGATCGATCGATGGTCATTTTATTATTATTATCCATAGGGATCACGTTTTCGTAATCCGGGAATCGCTCATCGATCAAGCGACAGATCATTTTGATATTGTCAAACTTAAAAAATGCATTGGAAACGTTAAATTCTACTGACACACTGGTATTTTCCGTAGGCAGGGTGGTTTTTAAAAGGTTCAATGCCTTACGAGGGATAATGATCGTGTTACCATTATCAGAAGCTACGTCAACGCGCCTGTAGCGGATCAGCCTGTGGCCATCCGTGGAAACGAAGGTGGTGTTCGTGTCCGTGAGATTCATATACACTCCTGTCATCGCGGGTCGGAGTTCATCATTGCTTGTGGCAAAAATAGTGTTGTTGATAGCACTAGACAACACATCTGTAGACATGTCCACGGAAAAGTCATCGGAAACCGCCGGTACTTTTGGAAAATCCGTTGCATTCTCACCGGCTAATTTGTACCGGCCGTTATCGGAACTTATCTCTACACCGTACGTCTCTTCATCAATAGAAAATGTAACGGGTTGTTCAGGTAAGTTTCTCAGTGTTTCCAGTAATATTCTTGCCGGTACAGCTATGTTCCCACTTTCCTTCGACTCCACCTCCAACTCTGTGATCATCGAGGTTTGCAGGTCCGATGCGGTTACCGTCAATGTACCATCATTGATCTCAAACAAGAAGTTTTCTAAGATCGGAACTACAGGATTGGTCGTGATCACGCCATTGATGCTGGAGAGTTGTTTCAATAAGGCGGAGGAAGAAACGATGAACTTCATATATGTAATAATTTACGCTATTTTAAGATAGGAATGTACATAAAATTTGATAAGGCGTAAAGGTATAAATAAAATCAATTTTTGGAAACGGGCCATTCTCAATTGGTTTAGATAATTTCTTGTTTGTGGCGGCGATTATGCCTGTACATGATCCCCCCGTTCATTTGCAAGGGATTGTTGGTCTTAGGGGTGATCCCAGGGGATAGCACTTGGCCTCATCTTCCCTTGCCATGTACCTATTCCTCTTTAACTTCAAAGTAGCGCTTGGGTCTCAAAATTCTCCGAACTTGGTTAAATTCAAATACCGCATAACCTGTTGAATCTATTCTTCCCAAAATCTCCTGCTGATCTGTCCCCTGCTCAAAGAATTCTACAGTGTAGAAATTCCCGGTAATATCACGAACCGTAACAATGGCCTGGATGGGGGCAGGATATCCCGGGTACTCTTCTATTTCTTTCGCATCCAAATATTCGCTCACATGAAGGAGTGATATCTTGTCGAGCAGTTCGGTAAGTTTTGCCGTATCCGCTTCGGCCAGCTGTCGTATTTGAAGGCTACGCCCATCGTAAATAACATCAAATTGGCCAGCGGCCCGGCCGGGATATGATAGGTTCACCTCTTGTAAATTAGCCCAGTTAATGTCAAACACTAATGGGTCTCTCCAGCCATTTTCATCCAGCTCAAATATACCTGCTAGATTTACCCGGTAGCCCGGGATCTCAACCACGTAGTTTTCCCCCGGCCCTTGTTGAAAATAGCTCAAGTTTCCATCTTCGCTGCTGGCTACCCGGAACTTTTTTACCTCCTCGGCACCACGGTAAAATACGACATCAATACCATTTGAAGCCATAAGGCTGTCTACGGTCCCCTGCCTGTTTTTAGCTACTTTTCTCCTGGCCCGGTTTTGCTTTAGGATAGCAAATAAGACTGTCACACGTTGAGGATCAGCCTTGTACAGATCGTTCACTTTCCAAACCGTATTGGAAAATTTTAGCGTGTTTTCTGCTGTAGCAGAAGATAAACGTATACGGTCAATGGCAGAGGGATCGGTTAGTGAAAACAGGTCACGCGGCACATTCACCCGTTCTGAAGGGCCCTGGCTGAAGTAGACAAAGCTAGTAACGGCTACTAACAACAGCCAGGTGATCAATAGACGTATGTTTTTCTTTTGCTGGCTCATCCTGTCTTAAAACCGGTGTATTTTTTTCTCCTGCTGTAGAACCTGGCCAACCCATAGAGCACCACCACTAAGACCGGCAATACCAGGTTAATGACCTGCCATTGAAGTCTTTCCCGGTCTATTTTCACCTTGTTCAGCGGTCTTATCTTAATTTCTTTGCTCCTAGCGGTGATGATCCCCTTTTCGTCGAGCATATAAGCGATCGCATTCATCAGGAAATCCTGGTTGGCAAATTCCGTAGGAGCAAACGGGTAAAATCCTAGTGGCTGTGGGCGGCCTGATCCCGGGCTCACTTCGTTACGGGCGATGTCACCATCTGCCACGACCAAAAGCTTTCCCGGAACGACAGATCCCGGCACAAAATTCTCTTCGTTAACCCCCGCTGGCTTAAATCGATTTTTGTACACAGAGGTAAATGTACCTTCCAGCAGGTAGGCTAGGGGGATCTCGCTGCGGTCCAGCATCTCCGGCGTTAGGTTTTTGCGTAAGCTGGGGATAGACACTCTCACCGGGGCGCTCACTGACCTGGAGTAGTTCGAGGTGAAAAGTAATGGCGTTTTTCTTACCCCATCGGCTTTTACCGTGTCGATGGTGCTTACAAACCTCCCCAGGATACCATCCATATTACGGGTGATGGGATGATCCCCAAATCGATTGATGATCGGATAAAACCACCATTTCAAGCCTTTGATCTGGGCCTGGTCGCCAAGGTTCCCGACATTAACCGGGTAGAGGGCGGCAGAATTGTCCTGTACGAGGTCATTATTCACTCGAACCCCATATTTAAATAGCTGGTCATCCAAGTTAATTTCATAAGGGAAAGCAAAATTCTTCTCCGAAGAGGCGCTGTCCATATTCGCTTGGAGTTTGTCCATGAGGAGCATAACATTTCCTCCATTAAGCAAGTACTGGTCCAGGTAGAACTTATCCCGTTCTGAAAAAGGTTGTACAGGTTTAGCGATGACCAAGGCATCAAAACTGTGCAGGTCCTCTCCCGGCAGCCATACCTCCTCCACCTCGTAGTTGGAAGCCAGTGCAATATTGAAGCTCTCCACTTCCAAAGAATCCATTTCTCCATGTCCTCGTACCAGCCCGATCTTTTTTCTTTCCAGGCTGGTCAGCTTGCGGATGGCCGAGGCCAGCTCATATTCAATGCTTTCAATGGATTGGTTCAATTTTTCCTCGGCAGTAGCCGCCCTGTTCCCCCCCAGCAACATAACTCCTTCTTCTACTCCTCCATAAGATACTAAGGCTCCCGGGAAAACAAGTTTTTCGATCCGCTGGCCGTTTTCCTGGTCAATGACGTTTGTCGGTTGTATTCCTTTTGTCATCAAACCTTGCATGAATTGGTTCTTGGCGCTCTCTCCTAGCGCAGCTCCAGGGTCTTTGAAAGTATACTGCAAGTTATCGCCCGAATAAATACGGAACTCCTCCAAGGTTTCCCGTATTGAACGCTGAAGCCTTTTAAACCCCGAGTTGAGATCGCCAGCTAAATAGACCTCGACGTATACCACATCGTCAAGCTCTCTTAATAGTTCTTTGGTCGCCGGTTTTATGGAGTAGCGTCCCTCGTCGGTCAGGTCAAAACGATAAAAAGACCTGGAAGCCAACAAGTTGGCCAGGATAACAGCAGTAATCCCGATAAGAAGCGTTAATACATCGCCTAATTTACGACTTGCTAAATTTACCATTTCCTACTCCCCAAAACCAATTTAGTGAACATAAGCAAAATGGTGATCACACTGGCAAAATAGACCACATCACGCGAGTCGATCAACCCTTTGCTTAGCGCGTTGTAGTGATAAAGGATCCCCAACTGCTCCAATGTAGGCGAAAGACTTCCCCAGGCGTCTATTGCCGCTAACGACTGGAACCCGGAGTAAAAAATAAAACACAAAAAGACGGCCAGGATAAACGACACGACCTGGTTGGACGTAAAAAGCGAACTCAGTATACCCACCGCCGTAAAAAGCCCTCCGAGCAAAATTAACCCTATGTACGAGCCGATAACACCGGCCGTATCCACATTTCCCACGGGATTACCCAACTGGTATACGGACCAATAGTAAATGATGGTAGGCAGGATCGCAAAAACGACCAACAGCCAGCCCGAAAAATACTTGCCTAGTATGATCTGCCAATCTGTGAGCGGTTTGGTCAGCAGTAGTTCAATCGTACCTGTCTTTTTCTCTTCGGCAAACATACGCATGGTAATGGCGGGTATTAAAAACATAAAAACGTATGGGCCAAGCCTAAACAGGGTTTCCATATCAGCATACCCATAATCCAATACAGAGGTATCCGGGAATACCCACATTAATAGGCCTATCCCTGTTAGGAATACGGTGATCACGATGTACGCCACCAGCGAGTTCAAAAAGCTATTTAATTCTTTAAGAAGTATATGGATCATGATCTTTTCCCGGGTTTGGTCAGCGCTTGGAATATGTTTTCCATGGTCACCTCTTCTTGTTGAAGGCCCACAAGGGTTAGCCCACGTTCCGAAGCAAGTTGAAAAATAGCAGGGCGTATGTCCTTTTCAGTACTAGCTTCTACCAAGTATTTATTCACGTCTTCCTGCTCCACCTTGGTCACTCCGTCGATGGCTTCAAGTAAGCTGGTGTCCACCGGGGTTGAGAATTCCACCTTGATCAAGGCTACCTGCACTCTTTTCAACTTGAGTTGATCGATGGGGTCATTGGCTACCAAACGTCCTTTATCTATAACAATGACCCTATCGCACAAGGCCTGTACTTCCTGCATGATGTGCGAGCTAAAGATCACGGTTTTATTTTCTCCTATTTTTTTTATGAGGTTACGTATTTCTACGATCTGGTTAGGATCCAACCCGGTAGTAGGTTCGTCAAGTACAAGTACTTTCGGATCATGAATTAAAGCCTGGGCAAGGCCTACACGCTGCCTGTATCCTTTTGAGAGCTCTTCTATTTTTTTGTTTTGCTCGTGCGAAAGGCCGCACATTTGCACCATTTCTTCTACACGGTCCTTCAATGCGCCTCTTTTCATACCATGTAACTTCCCGATAAACCACAGGTATTCCCGCACATACATATCTAAATAGAGTGGGTTGTGTTCAGGCAGGTAACCTATCACTTTTCTCACCGGTATGGGTTCATTCACCACATCATACCCGCACACTTTCACCTCACCCCCTGAAGGAGGCAAAAAACAAGTAGCAATCTTCATCGTGGTGGATTTGCCTGCCCCGTTAGGACCTAGGAAGCCAAGTATTTCACCCTCTTTTGCTTCAAACGAAATTTTATCCAGTGCCTTTTGTTCCCCGAAAACCTTCGTGAGGTTACTAACCAGAATTGACATAGCCCTAAATGAACGACAAAACTATTATATATGATGTGACTATGCCAATAATTTTAAAAAAGAAGGGATTTGCCCTGTTTTTCATTTTTTTGGTCTTTATGCTACACTGGTGGACACTGTCATCAGCCATCAGAACGCCTCGAAGTGATCGAGATAACACTTGGCAAAACGCTGGATTGGTGCTATTATTGAACCGAATGATTCAAAACTCGGTTATTTCATAGTTTAAGTAAGAAAGTTATGCGTGCGTGTGTTTTAACAGGGGTCCTGCTCATCATGGTATTTCCAGGATACTCCCAAGGGTACAAACTTGATTTTAAAATAGAGGGATTACAAGATACCACCTTCTTACTGGGAAATTTCTTCGGCGAAAGTACTTATGTCACGGATACCGCCTACGCCAATGGGAATGGTGAGTTCACCTTCGAGGGTAACAGGATGCTGCCCGAAGGCATGTATTTTTTGGTACTTGATAAAACAAGGCTTTTTGATTTCGTCATCGGTCGAGACCAACAGTTCAAAATGGAAACGAACCACCCGGATTATATCCTTAACCTTAAAATAACGGGCGATGAAGACAACAAGCTTTTCCTAGAGGATATGCTGTTCAATGCCGCGCGAAATGAGGAGGCTAAACCGTTCGTGGAGGTAGTAAGGGATAGCACAGCTTCCAACAGCGAGCGCGATAAAGCACGAACGCAGCTAGAGAAGGTAAGCGCTAAGGTAGATTCGCATGTGGACCAGGTGATCAACGATCACCCGGGTAGCGTATTGGCGAAAATCATGAAGGCCAACCGGAAATTGACGGTGCCTGAACCCCCTGTATTGGAAAGCGGACGCCCTGACAGTACTTGGCAGTATGAATATTACAAAACACATTATTGGGATGATTTTGACCTTGCAGATCCGACACTATTGCGACTTTCGCAGCCTGTTTATCGAAAAAAAGTAGAGGAATACCTGGATCGCTTAGTGGTACCCAACGCAGATTCTATTACCAAAGCGATAGACAGGATGGTGGATAAAGCAAAAAAAGATCAAGAGTCCTACAAATATTTAGTATGGACCGTGACTATCAAATATCAAAATCCCGAGATCATGGGGCTTGATAAGGTTTTTGTTCACCTTTATGATCAATATTTCGCTTCGGGGGAAATGGATTTTTGGGCCAATGCCCAACTCAAAAAAAACCTGCAAGAAAGGGCTGACCAGCTAAGGACCAGCCTGGTAGGTATGACGGCACCCAATCTCATTATGCAAAATGCCAACTTACAACCGCGTGCATTGCATGATATGAAGAACAAATATACGATCATATATTTCTACGATCCGGACTGCGGACATTGTAAAAAAGAGACCCCTAAATTGAAAAAGTTCTACGAAGAAAGCGGTTACGACATTGGTGTATACACCGTTTCGGCAGATACATCGCTGGCAAAAATGAAAGACTACATCCGGGATATGGACATTGCAAATTGGGTAAATGTAAACGGTCCGCGTACTTACACCGTAAGCTATCAAAAGCAATACGATGCCTTAACCACACCCACGATTTACGTGCTTGACCGGCGCAAAAAGATCATCGCAAAAAAATTACCTGCCGATCGCTTGGAGGAGTTTTTGACCCAGTATGAAAGGGTAGAAGCGCGTAAAAATGATCAAAATTAAATTTAATTGTAACTTGTTAGACCTGTAAACGTCTTACATTTACAGGATTAAGTACCTCACTTGGGGGTATAAAGGGTCAAACAACAAAAAATAATAACAACATGTCATTCATTAAGAATCTTTTTGGCAAAAAGAAGAAGCCATTTCGCGCGTCCTGTGATATTAGTAAAGAACCCATTGAAAAGGGTTTTGGATACCTGCTCACCACCAGGCAAGTAGTATCTTCCAAAAAGTTTTGGGACAATGTGATGACAGAGCCCGAAACTATGTCTTACACCGTATCTCATTTTAAGGAACAAGACGAGATGGCCACCAAAATGCGGTATATGATCTTCGAAAAGCACAGTACCGTAGAAAAACCTTGGATGGTATCTGATTCTTACATTCACCTATTCGATGTAAACAAAAAGGAGGCGCGTGACAACGCTAACAAGTGGTGGGAGCAAGAAGGTGCCTTTATCCCCGAACAGGTGGGTAAAGCAGAGGATGTCATGGAATCTAACCATTACGAGGAGATCAAGAAATACGCGGTGATGGAGGCAGGTCGTGAAAGAGTGGCGTAGCCAGGAAAATCTTTAATTCTTTTATAGAAGGCCGATTTAAATTAACACAGCCAGTGTTGTTAGATCGTTCTTGTTCCAGGGTTTTACTTGAAAATCGTTTTTCAAAAAAATACCATAAATGGTCTTCTTGGACCCTTCAAGGGTAATTTTTGGAAACAAAAACCTTCAATTGGGGCAATCATTCAAAACATTAAGGTCCGTACATCGACTTTAGGCGCCCCGTTTTCATGAGGTTTCGCCCAAGTACAGCACCGACGGAACCCTGGCGCGGTCTAGCTCATTTTAGCTTTAGCATATTTTTTAATAAGCTTTGATAAAGCCGGGCCGACCAAAAGTTAACCCGTCAGCGCAGTTTTAGGGGGAGTTAAGATGAGGTGGCCTAGAGTCGCTTCTCGAGGACTTTTTTTAGTAGCTGGAGTCCTTGTTCATTCGTTTTTTCCATTTGCGTTTTGGCACCAAAAATGGCCATAAAAAAGGCATCAACAACGGAAGAGACCAAGGTAAAATCCTGGGTGATGGTGACCTTCCCGTCGCCTCCCGTGAAGGTATAATCAAAGGTAGGCTTGGCCTTAAATGGTTTTTGAATATCGCATTCCATACCAATAAACACATATTCCTTGATTTTACTGATCTGTTGAAAGCCAACATCCTTCCCTTTGTTGCCCTTCCAATAGTACCGGGCACCTAGGGTCCCATCTTCACCCTCTACCCAGTATTCTTGGGTGGGGTCTTGTACCAGGAAAGGCGACCATTTGGGAAAGTTATTTAAATACCTGACCATGTCAAATGCCTCCCTCATAGAGGTATTGACGGTAACAGATCGTTTAATGTGTATTTCCGTTAAGGGTCGTGCGATAAGCCACCCGGTAACCAGCAAGGTGATAAGGGTACCCGCGATAATAATAAAGATCATCTTTAGTTTCATTTTGATGGGAATGGGTTAGTTCATAGGGATCATGTCGCGGATCTCTACAAATCCGCCCATTTCCAAAATGGGACAGCCTTTGGCTAGTTCAGTGGCAGCATCTAATGATTCTGCCTTCACGATCATACTCCCTCCCATGGCTTTATTGCCAGGCTGGTAGAGGTCATGGCTAATAGAATGGTCCGTATGTAGCTGCCTGCATCCAAAACCAAGCCTATGCGCATCCACGAGCTTGGCTTGGGCAGCGATTCCACCGATCCATGTTTGCCATTTTTGTTGTTCTTCTTCCTGTTCTGCTAATGATGGCTCTTGATCCAGGCTTGGCTCAAACCTGAAAATCATCATAAAATTGTCAAGTGTTTCCATTGTGTAAAGCGTTTAAATTGTTTAACCTACAGGCTAAGGTATAGGGCCTTACCATGGAAAATCTTGTCCTATGACAAGAATTAGCCAACATTAACTTTTCGCTATTTCCTTACGGATACGGCTTAGCGATGTATCCGTGATGCCTAAATAAGTAGCAATATGTTTTAGCGATACATTATGGACGAGTCCCGGCTTTTCGCGCATCAACCCCAAATACCTGTCTTTGGCGGGTTCGGTGATCATAGCTATACTTTTGCGCTTAAGTTCAAAATAGCTGCTGACCAGGCGGGTCCTGCCTGCTTCCCTAAAATTCTCTATCGTATGAAAAAGCTGCTGGAATTTCGAAAATCCGAGCTGCCAGCAGACACAGTCCGTCAGCGCCTGTGTATACTCCTTAGTGGGGGTCCTTAAGAAAAAGGAGGGCCAATCAATGACAATATCTGTTCTCCCATAAAAACCCGTGGTGATGTCATTACCGTCAACATCTACCGCAAATGAACGGATGTACCCACTTTCTACAAAGTAGTAGTACGTTGCTGTTTTGCCTGCGTTGAGCAGGTATTCTTTTTTGCCGAATTCTACTTTCTTAAAAGAAGGTATTATCTTATCAAGCTCTGTGGTGGTAAAATTGTCCCGGCTAAATATCTTGTGAAGTATAGTTTCGTTCATAGTTGTAATGGTCAAGTTACCCTTAAAAATCGTGGGGGCAGCAACTGTACTAGGCTACAGGTACTCGGACATGATAGCTTATGCCGGCAATAGGAAGAATGAATACTCTCATATTGCTCACCAGTTTCAAAGGCAGTTTTCAATAAGAGGATTGATCTTTACTAGTTCATTAATAAATCCAAGTTGGTCCTTCGGAGAAACCATGACGGTATCGAATTTCCCCAGCCGTAATTCAACCCTGTCTAACGAAGGTGCAGGAGCTGCCAAGGGACTGTTCGTTCTTTTAATGGATCTAATGGTCATGATATCCAAAGTACTTTTAAAGAATCTACCACATAATATATCAATTTTACCATCTTCACTGACCCGGTAAGTGGTACCTAGGAAAACATCCAGAATAAAAATGAAAGTAAGAAAGGCAACTATACTCACAGTAATTATCGCTCCCGGAGCGGCCCCATTTACAATAGGCAAAGCCACACACGCTCCTAAAATCACGGTCACAAAGCATAACATGACGTAGCTTGTTTTTGATTTGAACTTTTTCATGCCCCCTTCTTTTAAGATCACCTGGATCGAATCTACTTGGTATAGAAAAGACCAGGCAGTGATCTTGGGTCACGCACCCTCCAGTTTTTTTAGATTCATTTCACCGTTTCGATTCCCCGGGTTTAGTTCCAGGCTTTTCTTGTAATGCTGTATGGCGAGTTCTTTATCGCCATGTTTCGTGTAAGCCTCGGCGAGCGAATCATGGGCATTAAAGGAGCGCGGAAATAGATCCACTTGCATCTTAAATACCTCTATGGCATAGGTGAATTGCCCTCTTTTTAACAGGTCATACCCCCTGGCATTAAGATCTTGTTCAGACACTTTTTCCAACTGCTCGGCAGCTAGTTTATAGGCGTTTTCACCCTCCCCGGCCAGGCACATATTCACCAATCGCTTCGTAAAGAAATAACTAAGTGTGGTAGGAGTAGAACCTGCCAAAACTTGTTGAATATGGAACCGGGCATCCAGGAAGCCTTGGTCCGCGTCCTTATTCGTGAGAAGTATTACCGTATATCCTTCTTTTTCGTAGATTCTCCACTCACACCCTACACCAAAATGCCCCCCGCTATGCCCATAAGCCGTGGCATTTCCTAAGGTAACAAACTGCATACCATATCCGTACCTACTGGTTTCATTTACAGGTGTAGTAAGCATACGCGTATGCTTATCGTTAAGAAGCCTACGCTTTTTTAAAGCCATTGTAAAATGAAAGAGATCATTGACCGTAGTGAGGCCCCCACCTGCTGCACTTCCCTTAACGGGCCCTGTATGCACATTGATCTTATACCTATTGTAATACACCTCTGAAAGGGTGTAGCCTTCCGCTGCGTTTTCGATAGGGTGATCCAGGTCAAAATTCCCGGTGTGCGTCATGTTTGCAGGTAAGAAAATATGCTCGCGAATGTAATCGTCGTAGGTGATCCCCGTAAGCTTTTCAATGATCCGGCCTAGAATGATGTAATTCGTGTTCCTGTAAGCAAAGGATTGCCCCGGGGCTGACTCCATTTTTTTGTTTTCATATAAGCGGCTTAAATCATCCATACCCCGGAAGCGATCCTTAGAAGCCTCTAAAAAATCCGGGGCAGCAAAGTAATTGGGAACACCACTGGTGTGGGTGAGCAAATGCTGGATCGTCACAGAATCCCGGACGGTTGCATTAGGATAGTTCGTTAAAAACCTACCTACGTGGTCGGTCAAAGATAATTTGCCCTGTTCCATTAACTGGAAAATGGAAATGGCCGTAAAGGTTTTCCCAATAGAGGCATAATTGAATTTCGTATTTACACGATTAGGAATAGAAAAACCTCTATGGGCATATCCATAAGCCTTTTTTAGTAGCACGGTATCATTTCTCGCAATGAGCACTACTCCGCTGAAACCATCATTTTCAGCCAAGGTGTCGAGATGGTTTGTTATTGGAATTACTTTTTCATCCAGCACCGGGATTTCCGGCGCTTTCTCCCTGGGTACACAAGCGAACAGAATAGCAGATACAATGAATAGGGAATGTCTCATATGAATTAATCCTTAGGACTGCAATTAGCCGTGATCTTTTTTAGTGTAGTATATAGCTGCATAATCTCTTCCTCCCCTAACCCTGCCAGTGCCGTACGCCTGTTATGCTCGATTACTGGCCCGAGCGTTTTGATCACGGACTTTCCTTTGGAAGTTACCTGTAACATAGAGCGGCGACGGTCTTGCTTATGATCCTCCTTGACCAGGTATCCATTAATGACCATGAGATTGATAATGCGTGTAATGGACGCGTAATCCTTAAAAACCCTGTCCGCTATCTCCATTTGAGTAAGTTCTTTCTCGTCACTGATAATGATCAAGATCAGCACTTGGTCCACAGTAATGCCTGGGATCAACCTCGAAATATTTTTTTGGCTAAATCGACGGTAAGACTTAATGGCTTCTTCAATTGAATATAAAACCGTTTTGGTAGGTGTTCTTAACTCCATTGGAAATTTTGATATATCAAACAAATGTAGCTGCCTTTTTTGATATATCAAATAAAAGTCTCTTTTGTGGATACAAATGTTTTCAAAATCCTATTTAACCCGACCGGCCGCGACTACATTACACCCCACATTTCCAAGAGCTTACATCATATTTTGGCATTAATTTCTTAGCGGAATTTACTACCTTTAAGGTCCAGTTAGCTTTAATTACCCATGCCCAAGTTCCTCCTCAATGCCGTACTCATCTCCGGCTTGATCCTGGTCGCTACGGTGGCCATTTTAGGGCAACCTGTTTCGCAATACACTCCACGACGCACCTATGATCAGCAGTCTACGGAACTGATCAAAAACCTGAAAGCCGAGTTTAAAAAAGAAGCCCAGCTTCTACAAGATGGAAGACTAAAAAGCGATTATCAAAAAAACTTAAAATTCCTGCTGGGTATGATCAAAAACGAAGCGTTCATCCATGACTTCGTTCTTCAAAATTTCGTGAATCGTATTGTAGAAAGGATCTTAAGGGAAAATGATATTGAGCACCGGCCAAAATTCATTTTTATTGCTAAAAACAATTCGGTAAATGCGTACACCGTAGGGCTCAATTGCCTGGTGGTGAATATTGGTTTGCTGGCGCGAGTACGAAGTGAAGACCAGTTGGCCTTTATCTTGGCGCATGAAATGGCGCATAACGAATTGGGTCATGTAAAGGAAAGCTTGACGGAACTTCGAGAAATAAAAAATGAAAGCCAGGGCCTGTTACCTCAAGATGTTAAAAATCAAAACTTTGCCAACGCAGTAATCACATTACAACGAATGGCCTACGACTTCAGCCGTTTCAGGAGGGAAAACGAAGTAGAAGCCGACTCACTGGGCTATCTTTATTATAAAAAAGGCGGGTACCCCGGCTGGGGCGCCCTCATGGCGTTGGCTTTGATGGATTCCGCCACGTATCCTAAATACCCGCAGGGATACCTTTTACTCGAACCTTTTCATGCTAGGGACTACCCTTTGCAGCCCCAGTGGTTAAAAGGGAGACCGCGCGGATACGCTATGCAGCGATCTCATGTGCTCCTATTCCAGGTGGATTCCCTGAAGTCTCATCCTATTATTCCCCAACGAATGCAATTTTTAGCGAATATGATGGACTTAGCTGAACTCAGCCCTTCGGTAGAAAACGATCCCGGTGAGATTATTCGTTCCGCTGAATTTGAAACAATAGAGGCCGCTTATTTTATGAAGAAATACGATCAATGCCTACATCAAGCCTTACAGCAACGCTCAAGGTACCCAAAACAACCCTACCTCACTACGATGATCGTAAAAGTGCTCATCGAACTTCATCAGGCCAAAAATGAAGATACGTTTTATCTTTTGGTTCAAAGCAATACTGCCAACTATGGCGAAGAATTAACTGAACTCAACCACTTTTTATACAATATCACCCCGCGGGAAATGCTTGAGATCGCTTATCACTATTTAAAAAATCCCAAAAACTTCGACGGGGAAGTTCAAGAACACCATTTTCTCCTTTGGGACTTGGCCAGGCTCACGGACAGGAAAGATCACCGGAAAAAGCTGGCCAAGTATTATAAAATTAGGTTTCCCAATGGTAAATATGTTGAAAAAATGCACTGAACCCCTACCGGGCAGCACCATCCTTACTTCCTAACTGGTCTTCATCATTTTTGCGCATATATTCCAGTATCCCCCTGGCCTCGTCAATCGCTATTTTTTGATTGGGCATGCGTGTGATACATTCTTCTAAGAGTTTCTGTGCCTCTTCATCTTCCTCCAGCATTACATCGACGTTGGTGATCATATTCATGATCCATTCAGGGGATCTTTTGTTAGTAACCCCTGCCCATCCGGGTCCTACTATACGCTCATCATTGAGTTTATGACAACCGGAACATTTAGTTTCATAAGATTTTTTGCCGGAACGTACCAGGTCCGCCACCAAGGGGTCCGTGAGTTGGATATCTTTTACCTCGCCGATACCCTTTGACACTTCTTCTTTAGCGGCAGGGTTTTCTTGTTCGGTGCCTGCGTTTTTAGTACCGCCTCCACAGGCCCATAAAGCCGAGCCTATGGAGAGCATCATTAAATACGTGTAAAAATTCATTGCTATTTGGTTTTTGGATTTGATTTGTTTAACTCTAAAATTTGCCCAGCTAGCGCACATAGTATGCCCATGGGCAACAGCGCACTTGCAAAAAACATAATGATATAGTAGCCGGGAATAAAACCCCACCCGGTCCAAAAGAGAGTACCTTGACCGAAGAGGAGTAATTCCGTCAAAATAAAGCCAACCAGCAAGACCGCCCACCCTACTTTGGAAAACCTAGACCCACAAGAAAAATAGTGTTTTTCCAACCCATAGGCAATAAGAAATTGTGTAATCATCCCTAACAGCACTAGGTGGAAAAAGCCGATAACATACAGCCGTATGGTATACGATATCACGGCTACAGAAGGGATCACCACCAAGAGTTGGATCAATGCTTTTAAAAAGAAGGACAAAAGAGCGGCATAGAACAACGTCTTTGTCATCAACTTCACATTGGACAGGAAGCTTTTACCCACGGCACGAATGATGCGAAAAAAGTAATATAAAGCCAGTGCCTGCAGGACCACCCCTAGACCATTGATGTAAAAAATAATATCCCGGGGGCTAGACCACGTTATGGCCAAGGCAAAAGTCAAACCGGTGGAAAGCGTCAGCAGTATGAAAAAAGACCTGTGATCTTTTGCAGAGTAGGTGATCTTTCGTTCCCCCAACATTTTGAAAAACAAAGAAAGTGCGGCAAATATGAACCAGCCATTGAATTGGAAATGCAGGAAAAACTGGATAGCACCTTGGTAGTAGGTAGCATACTGGCCTTTCTGCGACATAATGGCTGCCAATGCCCACGTTCCTAAGGTGGACAGCACCAACCATACCAAAGCGGCTCGAAAAAAAGGATCGCCTGCCGACCTTTTCCATACCCATAGCGTGAACGCATAAGCCAGTACTAAGTAAATGAAAGAGAATATGATCGAAAAGAGCCCATACCCTTGGATAGGAAACGAGATCAACATTCCTATGACACAACCTTGGGTAAGCCAAAACAGGAGAGAAAAGTTCTTTAATGCGTCTTTTTTGTGCTGGGTACTATGCCATAGGAATACCATCAAGAGTAGATACAGCCAGCCTATCATGGCTACGTGCGAATGTCCTTGGAGTATGTATTTGTAATTTAAGCCAGCAAGCTCCGCAACGAAGGCATACCGCAAGATCAAACCCAAGCCAGCGGCTGCCAGCAAATTAAAAAGGGGGACAATCCCCAACCATTTCGATCGGTATGGGTAGGCATCCATCATGATCCATTGAGCTTTAGGCGTTACAACTTCAGCCTAGTATTAACACCAGGCAACATCCCGACTTAATAAAGATAAAGCATGTATCGATGGGCAAAGGTATTTGCTGTCATTCCATCAACTGATATTTATCAGTCGTACAATGAAGGCATTTTTTACCACAATTAAATGCAATTAACTATCAACCAGTTATTTACAATCTAAAAAAAGTCAAATTTGGGATTTACGAAGTCACTGCCCCGAATCTCTGCCTGGATGAATACCTTATTCGCAAGGTAAAAATTATCAGTCTTGCTCTTCCAGTCCGCTTACCCCGCCGCTTACTACAAACTTCATAGCCGCAGTAGCTTTCATGTTTAGTGGCTTTACCTTGGCTTTTTCCACCAAAAAATGATTGCCTGAAAAGTTGTAAGAATGGGGCAGATATACTGAAACATACCCCGGTAAATTGATCATCGCCAAATCGTCCTTGGTAATGAAACCCACCTTTAAAACTGTGCCATTCTCATCAAAAGATACCGTTACCGGCATATTGAATTTTTTTTGATCACCTACAAATGCCCCAATGAGATCTTTGATAGAACTGTAAAGGATATTTACCAGCGGGATCTTCGTGAAGTACTTCTCAAACAAAATAAATACAGGGCGGGTAATGAAAAACGACGCCAGGTACCCGAGAAAAGTGATCGCACTTACAATGATCAACAAACCCAATCCCGGGATGTGAATCGGGATAAGCCCATCCAACCATTCTAACACCTGGAAAATAATGTAGATGGTCAAGGCTAGTGGGACTACGAATAATAACCCTCTCAGGAAGTAGCTCACAAAGCGGTTAAGGGCAAATTTTCTCATGGTAAAGACAGTTTAACTTTAAGATGGACCGTAAAACTATACACTACTGCTAACATTGCTAACAGCCCTTTGCAATTTACTTAGAGCATCATTGAAAATTAAAGTGGTGTATGAAGGGGAGACACCCGGGAACAGCACGGAACATTTGAGGCCCATGGGTAAGTGCCTGTAGGGGCTGGAGTCACGTTTCGAAAGGAAAATGGGCCTGGTTGTTGGCGCCCTTTTCTTTTGTTTCGTTGTGCGTCCTGAAAGTGTAGAAAGAAAGTATTCTACACGTGCTGTTTAACAGATGTCGGAAGGGGCAAATGGCCCCTGGACCGACGGCCGGGATTGAACCAGGCAAACCGGTCAAATCCTCTTGGTGGTGCTGCGCTTTCAAGGACGCGGTGCTGAGCGACTAAGAGTGATACGCTTGGAAAAGCTGAACGAGAGTGAACCGTTCGATGAAGTGTCGTGAAAAACTACTTCTTGTCAAAACCATGGGCTAACGAAACTCATGGGACAAAGGGAGAGGCAATCCCCTGGAAGCTGGCTCCCTGGCAAGCGGCATTAAGGCGGCAGCAGGTCTAAGTAGGCTGTTAAACGGAACAGGAGAACCAACCCTGTAAAGGGTTGGGGCGGATTAGTGCGTAGTAGTGAGGAAGCCTTTGGAAACAAAGGAAGAGCGAAGGGACTAACTCCACCCGTTTTTGATAATTACACAACCTAGTCTATAGGGAAGATGTAATTGTTTAAGACATGTCACCAATAGGGAACAGGTGGACAAGAGCCGTATGACGGGAGACTGTCACGTACGGTTCTGTGAGAGGCCAGGGCTTACGCCCTGGCCTACTCGACTTCTTTTGGGCACGCAAAAGAAGACATCATATCCCGGACTCATATAGTATCCCTCGATCCCAATTTTATCAGCGAAGTAAAAACCTCCTGTGCAAATACTAATACTTCGTTCAAGTCCTTTTCCGAATCTAGAAATCGAGGGAAAATATTTAATATTTCACCATCTGACAAGCTGTATTTAGTATTGCTATACATCAATGCTTCGTTTTATGAGACAATGAATATTTAAGATATTGTGAATTACTCTTCAAACAATGTCAACCTAAAATCCTTTATCAGCTCTGCCAATTCCTTAGATTCTGCTTCACGCGGATAATGGTAATTAATGATTTCGAACATTACATGATTTAATAGAATAGCACACATGAGTACGAAACTTATCCTAGTCTTATGAAATGTCTCTAACTCCGATTCGGTGCTGGGCTGCTCATTCTCTGGTTTAGTCATACCGCGAGCAAATAAGCTCCCAAAAAGAGTCCCATGGATGATCTCAGAGGAATGTCTGTAAATAAAGAATAGATTGATTATTAACATCATCCCAATTTCATGTCCATATTTCTCTCGAATAAGTTCAATCTTTTTAAATACATTTTCTCCAGTCCATGACCTAATTTCAAATCCTTTGTTACTGGTGAAGTAATCAAGTGCTTCTTTCAGCTTCTTTGATATTGGAACTTTGTCTAGATCATTCAATCCTATTCCAAATTTCAGGTCCCTGATTTCAATCGCCCTTTCGAGATCTCTAAATGATTTTTGATGATAATGATCAAGAGCTTTTTTCACTGCCTTTTTACCATTAACCCCGAAATACCCAAGATTCAAAACATGATCAAAAACAATTCTTGATAGTGCGTAGCAGTCTCTCATCTTACCCACATTTGAGAGAATCAACATTGAATGACTCGTATCTAAAACAGGACCTGCCATTAGCGAAAAAGACATTGTCAGATCATCTTTAAGACTAGGCAAACTACTGATTGAATTCGAAATTAGGCTTATTACTTGGCCTAGAGTAGATCTTGCTAACTCCAGATACTCATCACTTCCAAGTTCAATTTTTTTCGTCATGATGACAATAAGTTTCTTTTGATAAGGTAATTTCAGTTGTTCACAAATAAAGATTAAATTCAGGCTGATGTAAAATTTTTATAATAAGTATCCTTATGTCACCATTTCACCAATGTATTAAGTAATTACTAGAGCAATGTATTTATCAGAACTTAATATCAAAGGATATAAAATTTTCAAATCAGAATTCAACATCAAATTAAATGAGGATTTGACGGTTTTGATTGGTGAGAATGGATGTGGTAAAACTGCCATCATCGATGCAATTAGACTTCTGCTAAGTGAAGATGAATTTGGAAGAATTGGCATTTCTGAATCCCACTTCCATAGGCCCCTTGATAAACCAGCTCGAGAAAGAGGAGAAGAAAGTATTGAAGTAAATGGCATTTTTCGTTCTTTGAGTGATATCGAGCAGTCAGCTTACCTGCCCTGGCTGGATGCAAATGACAACACAAAAGCTTATCTCCATAAAAAGATTGATAATAAACAAAATAACCGAGGATGGTTCAACCACATAACTTGGGGTGGTGAATCAGTCACAGGAATTTTTGAATGGGAACTCATAAATGCCATAAGTTGCATTTACTTGCCGCCATTAAGAGATGCCGAAAGTAAACTTGAGGCCATTCGAGGTTCAAGGCTATCCAGACTGTTCAGAAAGGATAAACCAAAGAGAGGAGAGCCTAAACACAATATAGAAGAGAAATTTGAAGCGTTCAACAAAGACCTCCTTGATGATACAGCAATCTCAAGTGTCAATACGGCAATAAAGAAGTATTTGAAGGAGAGCTTAGGAAATGTCCTAGGACAAGATGCAATTATTCAATTTGCTGAAACAAGTTTTGACAGAATTGTAGAGCGACTTAGGCTACTGTTTTATCCAAAGATAGAATCGTCGACCAAGGCTGAGCTGTTTCGAGACGTTTCTGAAAATAGTATGGGATACAATAACATACTCTACCTAGCTACTGTTTTAGCAGAATTAGAACGCTTAGAAGAACAAAGCACTATTCACAAAATTCTGTTAATAGAAGAGCCAGAAGCACATTTACACACTCAATTGCAGATCAAGTTACTTCAATACCTCAAGGAACAATCCAAGAAAAGTAAAATTCAAGTCATAGTAACAACACATTCTGCTACGATATCCGCTTCTTGCGGTTTGAATGCCATCAATGTTATCACAGTTAAGGAGGATGGTATTCCAACATCTTCCCTCATCGCCAACATCAATCTTGAACCTGATAGTTTATTCTTTCTAGAACGATGGCTGGACATTACAAAATCAACATTGTTCTTCTCAAAGGGAATCTTATTTGTTGAAGGCATCGCTGAGGCTTTGGTTATAAAAGAGTTAGCAAAAAAGGTAATTAAAGCGCACAATAATGGGGAGGAAAGTTCTCCAACAACATTAGAAGACTATGGAGTCTCGATAATCAATTTAAATGGAATCTACTTCAAACATTTCATGCCGTTATTCCAAGGTTACGAATTAGACAAAAATGGAGAACCACGTGCTGCTGTAACATACGTACCACTTAGATGCGCAGGAATTACAGATTGTGATCCACAGCCTGTGAAAGAAAGTATACCAACATCAGGTAACCCATGTGAATGTGGAAACTCACAGAGTAGAGATTATGCTAAAGAGCTAATAGAAAAAGGATCCGAACATTGTAGGATTTTCACCAACCTAAAGACATTCGAATATGACTTGGCATTGGAAGGCAATAACCTTAGAACAATGTATAGTGTCATTTACAAAGGTTATAAGAATAAGTTAGTTGAGGGCGCAAAGGAAGCTAAAGCAAAATCTGAAGATGACTGGAGTGCGAAAAGTGAAAAAGAAAGAGCTGAAGAGTCCTTTCAGTTACTAACTAAGATCGAAGACTCAGGAAAAGGTGAATTTGCTCAAAAGTTGGCTTATTTTTTAGCTAGTGGTGCGGTTACTGACTTTCTTGTTCCTAAGTACATTGAGGATGCAATCATCTGGGTCACTAAAATGAACACAAAAGAGACATGAACTAATGTCTGATGAAGAAAAACTTGCCAAAGTAAGAACGAGACTTGATTCTCTAGACCTTAATCTAAGTGGAGAACAGCTTGATTTTATAATACATCCGATCACAGAAGCATGCTATTTAAAAGCCTGTCCAGGAAGTGGTAAAACTGAAGTAGTTGGAATTAAAGCTGCTTTTGAAATTGCTGGTTGGGACGAAAGTTTTAATGGGCTTGCTGTCCTAAGTTTCACAAAGAATGCAGCAAAAGAAATCGGAAACAGAATAAAGAAATTTGGGGGAACTAATGCAATAAAGCATCCTCACTTTATTGGAACCATAGATTCATGGCTACACGCTTACATCTTACATCCGTTCGCCCATAAATCAACCAAATACAATGGACAAAATAGAGATAAAAGTTATCGACTTGTTGATAATGATGAAAAGCATAATTTCTTACTGCCGTTTCAGACAATCTTATCAAAACAACCTTTTAAAGATATCTGGGTAAATGAATACTATTTTGAAACAACTGATCCTATTACCATACAATCTCAAAGTAGAAATATAGACTTAACAAATGTCTCGTCTGATCTTGTAAGTGAATTAAAGGAAAACAAGCGTAAATTTTTAAAATCAGGTCTTGCCACATACGCTGATGCAGAGTTTTTATGCTATTACTTACTTAACCCGGAAAATTCATTTGGAGTCAAATAATTTGGGTGTAAGGTGTTATTTTTGAGATAGTTAGAAACAAAAAACACACCTTACTGGATACCCAAATATGAGGAACAAAACTACAGCATTTTATCGAGGAAAAACAGGGGTACAGGTGGACTTTTCCGCCGGTGAGATTAGTTCAGACGGCGCGGTCGTTTTACTCGAAAAGCTAGAACGAAAGCATAAGCTCATTTCGTATTTCAGTGAGCACATGACCGATCGCCGTCATCCGCTCCACATCATCCACAGCATGGAGAAACTACTCAAACAGCGTGTTTTCACCCTAATGCAGGGCTATGAAGATACCAATGATGTAGCCCATTTGAAAAACGATCCCCTCTTTGAAGACATCCTGGACGGGGAGCTGGCCTCACAACCTACCTTGTCGAGGTTTGAGAACAGTTTGGGCAAGCAGGGTATTGTTGAGCTCTGCCATGCTTGGGTGGATCGTTATGTAGCTTCCTTGGCCGGTCGTCAAGAGCTTATTATTGATATTGACTCCACCGACGATCCTACCCATGGCCGCCAGCAATTATCGATGTTCAATGGGTACTATGGCCAGTTTATGTATAACGAGTTATTCTTCCACGACGGTCAAACTGGCCAAATTATTGTTCCCGTCCTACGGCCGGGCAACAGCCATTCTAACAAATGGTATGTAGCGATCTTAAAGCGGGTGATCACCAAGATCCGTTCGGCTTACCCCTCGATGCGCATCATTATCCGTGCCGACAGTGGGTTTAGCTGCCCGGCGTTTTATGAGTTAGCCGATGAGTATGCCTTGGATTTTGTGATGGGTTTGGCCACCAACGAGGTGTTGAAACGTAAGGTAAAACGGGCTGAGAAAGCCGTATCCCACCTGTATGTGCAGCATGGCCTTAAACACCAGCATTTCATCACCCATAGCTACCAGGCGAACAGTTGGCATCAACCCCAGCGATGTTACACCAAGGTGGAAAGCACCGGGAAAGGCCTCAACACGCGCCATATGGTGAGTAACTTGCCCCAACAGGATGCCCGGGAAATTTACTTTGGCCTCTATGTTCAACGCGGGGAAGGTAGCGAAAACAGGATCAAAGAAGTCAAGAATATGTGCTTTGCGGATCGATTGTCTAATCATGGGT
>JANQLQ010000007.1 GCA_028280565.1 Fulvivirga sp. | reverse complement strand
CGAGGCGGTCGTTTTTGAGATTACACCGGGGCTACTGGCCCAAGTCAACATGGAAGGGGAAACAGTGACCGAACCGGGTGACTACATGGTTTACATCGGGGGTGTATCCCCCGTCCAGATCAGTAATGACCGCCTCGGGAAACTGGCATTGGTCAAGGCCTCATTTAACGTGAAATAAATGAAAAACCATTTGAATAATTATTCGGCCAGCGTGTTTACTTTCCTTGGATTAGTAAACCTGTCATTGTTTTCCTGTGATACTACCCAACCGCAAGAGAATGTAAGCCTCAACGAAAAAGAGATCATAGCGGCGATGGCCCAAAAGTATAAGGCTTTTATCGATACCGTGACCCATTACGCCGCTGTGCCCCGTACTTATGAAAACGGTGCGCTAAAGATGGCGTCAAGACAAGACTGGACCCGCGGGTTTTTCCCCGGGTCGCTCTGGTACCTGTATAAGCTCACCGGTGACCCGTCGTTGATGGAGGACGCTACGGAGTATAGCCTGGCATTAGACGACATTGCCGACTTTAAAGGCACCCATGACCTGGGCTTTATGATCTATTGCAGCGCTGGCAACGGGTACCCACTTACCGAAGACGAAAGGCTGTACGACATTATGCTTCGTGGAGCGAATGCCTTGAAAACCCGCTACCATGACAAGATCAAGTTGATCCGCTCTTGGGATTTTGGCCAGGACAAGCAATTTCCCGTGATCATTGATAACATGATGAACCTTGAGTTCTTATGTTGGGCCACTAAGGCTACGGGCGACTCTTCTTATTATGAAATAGCGGTAGATCATGCTAAAACTACACTTAAAAATCATTTTAGGGAAGATAACAGTAGCTTTCACGTAGTGGACTACGATACTACCACCTACCACCCTAGGTGGAAAGGTACACACCAAGGGTACAACGGCCAAAGTGCCTGGTCCAGGGGGCAGGCGTGGGGCCTGTATGGATATACCATGATGTACCGCGAAACTAAGCAGGATGAGTTTCTCCAACAGGCCCGGAAAATAGCAGGATACATTCTCAATCATGAGAATATGCCTGCGGACCTTGTGCCGTACTATGACTACGACGACCCGAAGATCCCCAATGTTCCGAAAGACGTATCGGCAGCGGCTATTACCGCTTCCGCATTAATCGAACTGGACCAATATTTACCCGGTAATAGCTACAGGCAAAAAGCCCGGGAGATATTGAAAAACCTTGGCACCAAATACGTCTCCCGATCACCAGGCCATCCATTTTTCCTGGGCCATTCTGTGGGGAGTATGCCGCATAATGGCGAGATCGACGTGCCGCTCAACTATGCCGATTACTACTTCCTAGAAGCGCTTTTAAGGTTAATGAATAAGAAAATTAATGCGTGAATGATAAAAAATGACAGTTGTTACGCGGCTCAACTCAATGAGTAACCTTCGTTACGCAAAGTCCATGGCGTATAGCACATGGCTACTGTATCCGTATAGATCAACCTGTATACATCGTTTTTTGACGAGATATGCCCTGTTGTTAAACACTTTCTGCTCCATGCTCTTTACTCTATGCGCAGCTTCAACTATTAAAAACCTCCGTCCAAGCGTCATTCTGGCCAGTGGTCATGCGTGGGGTATTGCGGGAGCCGGAATCTGCCGGTTCGAAGAACGAAAACTAAGTCGTTTTGGGTTGATGAATGTCCATAGAGGTAATGTTTTCTCTATTCTCCTTATTGTGGCTAGTTCTATTATCACCTTTCCCGCCAACACCCAATCTTTAGCCAATAAAACCGTCGACGGTTACCGGGGAATCTGGTTTGCACTAGGGCAGCCCTACCCTTATGGAGATAAATATTCAGGTGGCTTAGGCACCTACACGGCAAAGCATCGTCCATTAGCCGTTTATGCTCCACCGGTAGATAAGACCTTCTTTGTTTACGGGGGTACCACCGGCGAAAAGGAAAACCACTTGCTGTGTATGATCGGCTATTACGATCACCGGGAGGATGTAGTGCCAAAACCGGTCATTGTACACGATAAGCAAGGCGTAGACGATCCTCATGATAACCCCAGTCTGCAAATAGACGATAAAGGGTACTTGTGGGTATTCGTAAGTGGCAGGGGCCGGCACAGGATGGGGTATAAGTACAAGAGTAAAGCTCCTTACGATATAACAGCTTTTGAGCTGGTGACCGAAGAAGAAATGACCTACCCACAACCCTGGGTGTATGACGATGGTAGCATGCTTCACTTTTTTACCAAATACACCGGCCGTCGCGAATTATATGTTGAGACCAGTGCTGACGGGACCCACTGGACCAAGGATCGAAAATTGGCGGGTATAAGGGCCCCCAGTGAGCAGGAAGGTGGGCACTATCAAGTTAGCGGCCGTTATGGAAATAAAGTGGTCACTTTCTTCAATCGCCATCCTGCCGGTCACCCGGATAAACGGACGGACTTGTACTTTTTACAGACCACGGACAGGGGTGAGTTCTGGGAAACGGTGACAGGGAGAAGTACAGGGATACCTTTGACAATTGTGGACGGGCCTGCTAGGATCTTCAATTACCAGGTCTTGGATCAAAATGTTTATCTAAAAGATGTGAATTTTGATCGAGAAGGCAACCCTATTTGCTTGTATCTTACCAGTGCGGGGCATGAGCCCGGCCCTACGAACAGTCCCCGGGAGTTTAAGGTGACCTATTGGGATGGAGCCCGTTGGCAGACGCATGTAGTCTGTGAAACTGACCATAATTATGATATGGGCAGTCTTTTTATAGAGGAGGATCGGTGGTTAACCGTACTTCCTTCTCACACAGGACCGCAGCACTATGGCGCCGGGGGAGAGCTGGTCATGTGGGAATCGGTGAATAAGGGTAAAAACTGGCGCATTGTAAAGCAGCTCACTGTCAATAGCCCAAGGAATCATGGGTATGTGCGGCGCCCATTGAAGGCCACCGACCCTTTCTACTGTTTTTGGGCAGATGGTGATCCGGAAGTGATGAGCATTTCAAGATTATACATGAGTGATTCGCAAGGTAAGGTGAAAATGCTTCCTTACCTGATGGAGAAGGATTTTGAAAAGCCGGTGTTGTTGGATTAGATCGAAATTAAAAAAATATCATGCATACCCGATATAACATCATTCAACTACTCATCTCCACCTTGTTTTTGGTCCAATGTACCAGCGAGCCCCGGGAAGAAGGAAAACCAAATGTGCTGTTCATCGCAGTAGATGACCTAAGGCCTGAGCTGGCTGGCTACGGCAAAACGCATGTCAAATCCCCTCACCTCGATAACCTGCTTGCCGCTGGGGTGAAATTTGAAAGAGCCTATTGTAATGTACCCGTATGCGGGGCCTCCAGGGCCAGTCTTTTAACAGGGATACGGCCTGCCTACCATCGTTTTTTGCACTATTACACCGAGGCTAGGGTGGAAGCGCCAGGGATAACCACACTACCTGGGCATTTTAAGAAAAATGGATACGAAACCATTTCCATAGGCAAGATCTTTCACACCCCGGCAGACAAGGAACAGGAGGCTTGGAGCCAGGTCCCTTATCGCCTGGACCATCATCTTACACCCGAAGGCACTTGGAGTGGTGAGGGTTGGCAAAACTATATTACCCGGGAAAACCTGGTCCGTGCCGAAAACAACGCCGGCGGGTATGCTATGCCGTGGGAAATTGCCGAAGTGCACGATACCGCTTATCACGACGGAAAATATGCTCAAAAGGCAATTCAGTACTTGAAGGAATTGAAAGCCAACAAGAAGCCGTTTTTCTTATCTGTAGGTTTCTTGAGGCCACACTTGCCTTTTAATGCCCCCAAAAAATATTGGGATCTTTACGATCCCGGGACACTTGCACTCGCAAACAACCCCTTTATGCCGGAAAATGCCCCTCCGCAAGCCGGGTACCACTGGCAAGAACTGCGATTTTATAATGGCATTCCGAAACAAGGACCCGTGAGCGATAGTACTGCAAGGGTCCTGCTCCACGGCTACTACGCTAGCGTTTCTTACATCGACCGGTTGATAGGAAGTGTATTGGACGAGCTAAAACGGCTGGAGTTGGAACGAAATACCATTGTCGTACTTTGGGGGGATCATGGATGGAATCTTGGGGAGCATGGTTTCTGGTGCAAGCATGTGAATTTCGAGACTTCATTGCGGACCACGTTGGCTTTGTCAGGGCCGGGCATAGTTCCTGGTGCTTCAAAAAGTATTGTGGAATTAGTGGACCTATACCCCACTTTATTGGACCTATGCCAGCTTCCCCTGCCGGATCACATCTTGGAAGGAGTAAGCCTAGCGCCTGTTCTTCAAGGTATGGAAGAAAAGGTAAAAGACTACGCGATATCAAAATGGAAAAATGGTATTACCTATGTCGGCGAGCGTTACTTTTATACCGAATGGCATGATCCCGGCCGTAACACTGTGGCGCGGATGCTGTATGATCATGAAAATGATCCCGACGAAAATACCAATATTGCGGAGCTTGACGAGAATGCTGACCTTGTGAAAGAACTCAGCGAAAAGCTTCGCCAAAACCTCAAAGAAGAATACTGGGCCGAGGGGGTAGGAAGTTATCCTGGGCACTGATTTAATCTTTCAACCCGGGAAAGATCAAGAGCTCTTTAAACCACTAATTGATTACTATGAAGAATATCCTATGTTACCTGTTTGTATGTTTGATCGCCAGTTGCACGGAGAGAACCCCAAAAATCAAATTGATCGTTAAGGACGAAAAACTAGCCACTATCGATAGTCGTTTATTCGGCCAATTCCTAGAAAAACCGAGTTGGCATGGTGAAGGCGGACCAGAAGCGGCGTTAGTCCCGGGCACACATGAATTGCAAGAGGGCACGTTGGAATTAATGAAAGGCATGAACATCCCGGTGCTGCGATTCCCCGGGGGAAGTGACGTAGAGCATGTAGACTGGACCACTATGGTGGATTATGCCATGGACGAAAAAATAAGAAGGCCTGCTTATGTAGGTAAAAATGGTGACACCGTTTCGGCCAACTTCGGCTATGATGAAGCCGGTAAGCTGGCCGAGGAGCTGGGCGCTGAACTGATCTTAGTAGTCAACTTTGGAGACGCCTATCATAAACGTAAGTCATTGGAAGAGGCCATAGCCCACGAATCCGGGCTGATCGCTTATTGTGCCTTGGAGGCGGGGGTAGACTTGCCCGGTGACCTCGAAAAATGGACGGAGCTACGGGTAAAAAATGGTCATCCCGAGCCATACCCTGTAAAATATATCCAAATAGCCAATGAGCCGTGGGTCATGAGTAAAAAAGAGCTGCCTATCCGTGGGGAGATAGCGCCCGGCCCTAAAGAACACTATTTGCGCTGCCTGGAAGCCTATATCGATGCTTTTCGGCAGCTCGCCCCGGGCCTTAAGATCATTGCAGATGGCAATTGTGAAGGGATAACCACCCCGCTTCGGGATAGGTTTGGAGAAAAGATCGACTACCTGGCCTTGCATTACTATAAGCCCTGGAAGATCAGGTATGTAAAAAAGGACGGGGTAGAAACGCACAGGGATTCCCTTTCAGACCAGGAGATCTTCCGAGGGTGGGCCTCGGTACCCGAAATCGATAGTAACGGGTTTTCTGTGTTAGATAACAATAGGTTTAGTACTGCTAGGGCCCCTGGTTATCCTATAGCCATGACCGAATGGAATTGGAACGGCTGGTGGAACGTGGATTCCACAGACCCCGATAACCTTGGATCCTATTGGGCCAAAGGGGTAGGAGCCGCCGGGTTTTTGCATGCCATGATGCGATCTGGAGACTTTTTCCATGTGGGGATACAATCCATGTTAGTAGGCAATTCCTGGGGCATTACCGCTATTCGGGTCTCACCCGATGCGGCTTTTGAGCCTTATCCTATTCCTACTGGACAAGTGACTGCGCTGTATTCCAATTATCACGGTAAAGACCTATTAAAACTGGAAACAGTGAACATCCCAACGTATAATCAACCCTTTGATTTTAATGGTATCGCCGAAGTAGAAAAAGTAGCTTACCTCGATGCCATTTGCACGCGTGGTAGAGGCAGGGTCTATTTTCACATCATTAACCGTCATTTTACATCGGGACAAGAGGTACAACTGGACCTCTCTGCGCTGGATGTACCTTTCTCCAAAGCTGTGGTAAGAAGCCTGGCAGGTAACTACGACAATGATGATCCTTGTAGCAACGAGCCTTTCCGTTACGCCTGCCTGCAAGAATCCGAATTAGAATTTAAAGACGAGGTGATCATTTGTAAACTACCGGCAAGGTCAGTGAGTGTGATCGAGGTGATAGAAGAGTGATTTTCAAGTATCGTGGGTCGATGCTATATTGAATGTCCTGGTCAAAATAATGTTAGGAAGAAATAAGATAATTACAGCATACCAATGTGCTGATGATTTCCTTTATCATGGTGATTAAACTTAAAAATTAGGATGACAGATCTTCTAAGGCCATGCTCCACCCTGTTCATTTTTTTACTGTGCTTTACTTCTCATGCCCAGCATCATCTGTACGTCTCCGTTAACGGGTCTGACAGTGATCAAGGGACAGAAGCCGCCCCCTTTCAAACCATAGAAAAAGCGAAAGAAGCCGTTAGGCAGTTAAACGGGGGAATAAAAGAGGACATCATAATACATATCGGTGAGGGCACATATTTCCTGGATAAGCCATTGGTCTTTACCAGCCTGGATGGAGGGAGGGGTAAGTTTTACGTAAAATATGTGGGAGATACCGCCGGTGAGGTAATTATAAGTGGTGGGAAGCAGGTGTATGGCTGGAAACCTGCCACCACCCCAGGGCTATACCAGGCACCATTGAAAGCTGAAAACTTTAGGCAGTTGTATGTAAACGGGAAAAGGGCAATCCGGGCCCGATACCCGGATAAAGGGATATTTTTAGAAACAAAAGGATGGGATTTTGATAAACAAGAGCTGGTTCTTAAAGGTGATTTCAGCCGCTTACAGGGAAAAGAAGGGTTGGAACTTAAGCTTTTCCAGTCCTGGGCAGAATCCTACCTGCGGGTCAAAAGCATACAAGTCGAAGGGATCAGCTATTTAAAATATAGCCACATTACTTTCCATGACAATGAATCCCAGGTCCTGTTTAACCGGCCTTATCCTGTACACAAGCCCTCACACCGGGCTTATTTCGAAAACGAGAAGAGTTTCATAGACCAAGAGGGGGAGTGGTTTTTCGATGCAAAGGAAGGTCTACTTTATTACAAGCCCCTGGCTAGTGGGGACCCCAGCAAGATAGAAGCTATCCATCCGGATACAGACACACTTTTGATCGTAAAAGGAGAACGCGGGAAGGAAGTGAGGAACCTGGCCTTCAAAGGACTCTCATTCCGCTATTCCAATTGGGATCATCCCAGCCGCTATGGCTATTTGAACGGTCAAACTGGCCAGCATAACTATAAAGCTACGCCACGTAACGAACAGTATGTAAAAAGGCCACCAGCCGCCGTATATGTGGCCAATGCAGCGGGAATTGTCTTTGAACGTAACAATTTTCGCAACCTTGGAGCTACCGGTATTGATTTTCACCATGGTGTGTCCGCTAGCAGGATAGAAGGTAACACGTTCCATGACATTGCGGGTAATGCTATTTCTATTGGCAAGTTCACACAAGATGAAGGCACCGAATTTCATGTGCCTTATAATCCTGCTGATAGAAAAGAAATATGTGAGCATGTAGTGGTTTCAAACAATATCATTAAGCGAGCTGCAGCAGATTATTCGGGATGTGTGGGTATAGCCGCAGGCTACCCCAAATCAATCCAAATAACACATAATGTCATCGAAGACTTACCTTATTCGGGCATAAGCGTAGGCTTCGGCTGGACGGACCGGCCTAATGCGATGTCTAATAACTTCATCGCGTACAATGCTATCAGCAGGGTAGTCCAACTAATGAACGACGGCGCTGCCATCTACACCTTATCCTACCAGCCGGGTACTAAGATCTACCGCAACTACATCCACGACCTGCCACAGCCGACCTTGCTCGGGCAAAAGATCATCTGCGCTATATACTGCGATGAAAGAAGTGGTGGCAGCGAAAAAGAACCCATGATCATCGAGGAGAACATCATCGACAACGGCACCTCCACCATGTACAAATTTAACCAGGCCGGTATCATCATAATGAAAAACAATATTCAAAATAAAAACCAAAAAAATGGCGCTGAGATCATAAAGGAGGTCGGTTTGGAAGCAGCCTATAAAGATTTAAAAGTGGATTATTGAGTTATTCCTTGAGCTTGCCCCTGGCCGGGATTATCAAGTGATTTTGACGAGTCGGAAGCTAGAAGTAACTGCTGACTTCTAGCCTTCAATCACCTAACCACATCCCCGTTCAACGCCTTTCTATACGCCTTAGGACTGTACCCCATGATCCGCTTGAACTGCCGGTTGAAATGGGTGAGCTGGTTATACCCGGAAGCAAAAGCGATCTCGGCAATGTTTTTGTTGGTTTCTTGCAGGCATTTGCAAGCGTGCCCTATGCGCACCTCGTTTAGGAAGCCGGTAAACGTTTTGTGGAAGTGTTTTTTAAAGTACCGGCAAAATGTAGCCGGCGACATATTGACATAGCTGGAGATCTCGTCTAGCGTGATCTGGTGGTCTTCAAAACGGTTGATAATGTATTCGTACGTTTTATTCACGATCACGTAGTCCTTATGATTATTGATGGGGGTAAACCCGTGGCTGGAAAGTACCCTTCTTTCCTGCGCCAGCGATAGTTGCTGTAAGATCTTGATAAAGGCAATCATTCTTTCAAATGGCTTGAGGGAGAAAAGCCGTGCCAGCTTTTTGTGAAAGTGCTTGGCTACCTTGGTACTAAAGCCTACACCTAATTTAGCCTCTTGCAACAGCCGGCTGATGGAATCGTTTTCCGGGAGATCGAAGAAACCTTGGCCGAAGGCATTTTCCAGGAAATGAATCGTGATCACATCCCCTTCTTCACCGTCATCAAGCTGGATGGAATGAGGTACCTGCGGACCGATCAGGAATAGTTCCTCTTTCGAGAAGTTTTCAATGGTGTTCCCGATAAACCTTTTGCCACTACAACCGGTGATAATCGTGACCTCGTATTCGTCATGCAACCGCATTAAAACCTCTTGTGGGTCGGTCGGTTGTTTGGTCACCGGGTATTGCTTAATGATGAAAGAATGCTCCTGGGAATGCGACCATTTTTCGATCAAAGTTTTCATTGCCAGCTCGTTTTAGTTGGATTAATGTGAAAAACTAACTAGAAATTAGCAATTTATTTCTTGTCTTGTATACAAGCTGATAAGAAAGTACTATAAAATGATCAGAAATTGTACGTCATAGAAAAGAACCGTCAGTCTATTGATAGGAAAAGCCCATTCCTGGATAGTGAAAGACCCTGCGCCATCAATACATTTTATTGAAAGAGTTTTCGAGGTGTTATTCCTACGGACAAAAGTAGCTGTAGAGGTTCATAGGTAGTCAAAATAATGTAATAAAGAAGTAAAATAATTGAAGAATGCCAATGTATATTCTTTTTGCTTTGTTACGACCTCCCGTACGTAAACCTTAGAAATCGATCCTTGGAACCATTGATAGATTTATACAGTATAAGGGCATGAACTGTGATGTTAGCATAAAATGAATGGAAAAACGATAGAGCAATTACCTTCTTATCGCGAGGATTTACAAACTCCCGGGTTGGTGCTTGGTACAGCTGGACTAGGGGGTGCTTGGGGCGAAATTGATAAGGAGGAATCCCTTCGGACCCTATTGTACGCTCTTGAGCAAGGTATAGAAAGGTTAGATACTGCGCCTGCCTATCAAAACGCTGAGAAGATAGTAGGCGAGGTGCTGGGCCAATGGAGGGGAGGTAAACCAATTGTCAGTACTAAGGTAGGTAAATTGCCCGGCCAGGCGGATGATGACAGCCTTAATAACTACGACTTAGAGGTGATGGAAAAAAGTATAGAAGATAGCCTGGCAAGGCTGGGGTGTGACCAACTGGATCTTCTTTTCCTCCACGAGCCGCAAAAGGTACCTGCTGAAATGATCCGGGAAGTCGTGGCTTTCTTAGAGAGCTTGACCGTAACTGGGAAAGTCAAGTCCATTGGGCTTGGGGGAATAGTGTCTACCGCTTATTACCCTTACATAGAAAAAGGGGTTTTTGACGTCGTCATGGGATTCAATAACCTCAATGCTTGCACTTTGACAGGAATAAAAAAAGAGATCCCCTATTTCAGGCAGCAGGGGCTAATACTGTACCAAGGGAGCGCCCTGAATATGGGGCTATTGGGTAACCGCTACCCGCAATACATTCAAGACCCGCCGGGTTGGCTATCGCTAAAGTCTGTTGAAAATGCACAAAAGGCCTATAAAATAGCTAAAGAACATGGTTTAGAGCTTTCTACCCTGGCTCACCGCTATTTATTATCTATCAAGGAGGTGGACCATTTAGTGATAGGCGCCAGGAATATGGCACAGTTGAAGAGTACCCTGGCCGATTGCCGGCAAGGTGTGCTGCCTCGTGAAATTTTTGATGAACTAACGGACCAGGTCAAATGATGGAAGACGTTCCTATCAATCCCAAAACCCAACCTGCAGACGTCTTGACCTTTCCCCTGGATAGAGAGAACTTTCACATTAAGCAGGTAGCTGTTCAAAGTATTACTCCTATTAAATACCCGAGGCCATTTTACGATGCTACGATGGGCCCATTCAAAGAATACAGGGCTTGCTTTTTAAGGATTACCGACGAAAGTGGCTTCGAAGGGGAGTGTGAATACCCCATAAACTCTATTGGTTACCTTGAAAACTACTTTGCTCCTGTACTTTTAAATGCAGGGAAAACTTCTTACGCATCATTGTACAATACACTTTTCTGGAGCATCCGCAACGAAGGGTTCAGGGGAGGTGCAGCATTGGCCTTAGGGCATTTAGATAGGGCATTTTACGACCTGGTAGCCAAAAGAAACAATATGCCTGTACATCAGTATCTTGCTGCCAGCAGCACGAAAGTAAAAGCCTATGCCAGTGGTGGCGGTGTTAATATTATTGGTGAAGAATTGATCAACGAATGCCTCGAATGGGAAGCCGAGGGGTATGATACCATCAAGATTAAGTTTGGGGGGCTCCATTCCTCTACCAAGGAGGATGTTCAGCGCATCGCCAGCGTTAGGGAGGCCCTGCATCCCGATACGAACCTGGCCATAGATGCTAACCAATCCATGAACCTGCCCAAAGCCCTAGGGCTTGTCCGGGAACTGGAAGGATTGGACATAGCGTGGCTAGAGGAGCCCATACAATCCGCTTCTTTGTACGAGATAGAGCAATTATGTGCGCGGTCTAGCATAAAGATCGCCTATGGAGAATCTGAACGGTCGGCTAAAGTATTCCCTTCTATTATCCGGTCAGGCGTGGAGCATTTGCAGCCCATTGCAGGCCACATCAATAGTATAAAAGATTGGTTTGAAATATCTGGACTTTCCAAGAGCGCTGGGTTGGATTTCACCTCTGGAGGTACATCGTACATCAACTGCCAGTTTGTGGCGGCTTTGGGGAACAATGCCATGCTGGAATTCCTGGCCCCGATCATCAAACCTATGGAAGACCTTTTTTCAGTAAAACCCGTGGTACAGCAAGGGTATTTTGTTTTGCCGGGGGTGCCGGGCATAGGGGTCCAGGTGGATTGGCACAAGCTGGAAAAGGAGAATAGGATATTAGGCAAACAAGTTTGGAAGTAAAAGCTAATATGCCTATCCTGGTATTTATTCATTATTCTATGACCGGCATTGAGAGGTAATGGAAATTCATGAACACCTACGGGCGCTTGATTTTGGGGTCGTGATCACCTACCTGCTGGTGCTGATGAGTATTGGCGCGTATATCAGTTTCCGAAAAAAGAAAAACACGGGTCTAGACTACTTTTTGGCGGGAGGTACCTTGAAATGGTACAGCATAGGACTTACTATGTGGGGTACAAATGTGGGGCCTTCTATGCTGATCGCCTCGTGTGCCATTGGGTACACTACGGGGATCGTGGCAGGTAATTTTTCCTGGTATGCCTTTATTTTTATCTGCTTGCTTGCCTTGGTTTTTGCCCCGCATTATAAAAACACCGGCGTTAGCACACTGCCTGAATTCATGGGAAAACGTTTTAATAGCACCACGCGTGAATTGCTTGCCTGGTATTCGCTGGTGACCATTCTCATCTCCTGGCTAGGCCTTACGCTGTATGCCGGGGGATTACTCATCAGCCAAATAATGGATTGGCCGCTTTGGCTTTCGTTGGTCACGCTTATGCTTTTGGCCACCTTCTTCGCTTTTGCCGGTGGACTGGAAGCCATTGCGGTCACCAATGTGTTCCAGATGATCCTATTGATCACGGCATCGTTCATCCTGGTCATTGCAGGTATTATTAAACTTGGAGGGTTCGATGCACTGGCTACACAGGTTCCCCGAGATTACTGGAAGCTGTTCTTACCCATAGATAACCCGGATTATCCCTGGGTGGCCATTGTCCTCGGCTATCCTATCCTGGGCGTTTGGTTCTGGTGTACAGACCAGAGTATGGTGCAATCCGTATTGGGTGCCAAAAACCTTGAACAGGGGCAGTTGGGTACTAATCTCACCGGGTGGCTAAAGATCTTGGATGTGCCCCTGTTCATCCTGCCGGGCATTATTTGTTACTTGTTATATCCCGGTCTCGGGGATGAAAACGAGGCTTATATGACGATGGTCACCGGGCTTTTACCCACGGGTATGATCGGCTTTATCATAGCCGTACTGATCGCAGGGCTGGTGAGTACCATTGATTCGGCTTTAAACTCATTCAGCACAGTATTTACACTCGATATCTATGCCAGGAGGTTCAATAAAAATGCCAGCCCTAAGCAACTTGTCACCGTGGGCAGGCTGGTTACACTAATGGGTGCTTTTCTCGCCATCCTCATTGCGCTGGGCTTGGCCAGGATCAGTGGAATGGACCTGTTCAGTCTTTTCCAAGCCATTCTTGGCTACCTAGCTCCGCCAATGACCGCTGTATTTTTGCTGGCCGTGCTTTGGAAAAGAATGACATCACAGGCCGCAAATGCCGGGCTAGTCTTTGGCTCTTTGATCAGCCTACTGGTAGGAATACTCCAACTGACCGGTACACCTAATGAGGGGGTATGGCCTCACTTCTTGTTAGTATCTTTTTACCTTTTTGTAGCTATTGTCATCCTAGTCATCTTTGTGGGGTTGACCAGCACCAGGAAGGATAAGGTTTCTTTCCCTAGCTTAAAACAATCCTATCGTCAACTGTCTTACCGGGTATCCAATAAGGTAATGATAGCTTGGAGCACCTTGTTTGCGGTTATGCTGTTTTTGTATTTGTTTTTTAACTGACAAGAATGGAGCGTATGTACCATGCTTTGGTACCTTTTCATTCCCTGGCCGAGCTGAAAAGCTAGAACGAGTAACCGACAGCGACGCCATGTATATTGTCACGAAATCACCTGGTATCGAGAGGATGCACCCTGTCCAAATAGGAACCGGATCCACCAAGCTCTTTTCCATAAGCCCAATGGTTCCGGGGGATAATGGCTTTGATTTCCACCTAAGCCTTACTACGTAAGACTGTACCCGCTCATTCGATACCGAGCTGACCGGGACTAAATATTGTTTGCTCAATGATGATGCGATCATCCACATTACTTGGTATCAAACAAGGTGAATACGTTTTACCAGCTCTTCAGTCATCATTATGGATTCTTGCCAAAAAAGTGATAGTAAAGCTTTTTGTAGCCTGCTTCCAAAGCTCGTTGGAATTCTCGAAAACGCTGAGGTCCAATCCCGTCCATTCTCTTGATATCATCCAAGGTCAAATGGATAAGGTCTTCCAGGAATTTGATCCCTTGGTCGTACAACCTAAAAGCTAATTCTTCCGGGAAGACGGAACAAATGCCTGTTTTACCGCTCCATTTGTACTCGTTTATCTCGTCCATCAGTTCAGCTATGTGTTCCTCTTTTTCCTTGATGACTTTTTCTTTACCTATTATTTCGCGCTTTTTTTGCTCAAGTTCGTCTTTGATCGTATTCTTAAGGTAGTTTTGATGGCCGTTAGGGCAAGAAAAACCTTCTCCTGTTTCTTTGAGCCTATCATAGCTCTTCTGTGTTACTCCAAATATCATGTGGCAGGTAGTACACTCTAGTATTACCATATTAGCTGTGTATTTCATAGCATTTACATTTAAGAAAAATTAATATATCCACTATGGAATAGGTAACGGGGTGCATTTGGTAAACATAAAGGTTCATTTTCGTTTACCTTTAAACGTATTTCGAAGGGACATCCTGCGAGTTCAAACCAGCAAAGATCGTTACCGAGCTTGATCTGCCGGGCCCTCAATTCTTTCAGCATTTTGCGTATTTCGGGGTCTGAGGTTGGTAGCAACCTGTGAGCCAGTGACATAGTACGATCAGTTGTCACCTGTCGATGATCCTAATTTGATCCTAGTAGCGGATTATTAATAGCCAGGGAGTTACGCATATTCACTGCTCCTTTTTTTAGAACTGGTGGCAACTAACACTAACTAAGATTACTTTGCCAGGTTTAAGTCATTGATAATAAGATTTTATTTTCAAACCTATTGTCAGCGAATTGCAAAGGATAGGGGACCAACCTGCTGTTCTAAATCTATCCAAAACCCATACCTAAGAACGTCATTCCTTGCAGCCTGTGCGTTGGGCTAGGCGTGACAAGGAATCTGCGAAGTCATGAAACAAAAAGCCAGTACACTCAAAAAAAAGGTTCACGTTCAACGACACAGCAGATTCCTGCTCTAGCGCATCGCTCACCCTGCAAGGCCGGCAGGAATGACGATAAAGAAGGTTTTTTTCGTTTTTGATGAGGATACCCAATGGGCTCCATTATCATTAAGTCCCTGTCTATCAAATAATTCAACGTTACAAAGTGGAACTAGTATCATGTTACACCTCAAATGGCAGTTAAACTATTTTTTCGGTCTCGTTCCCAAAGTCGGCAGTCAGCAATAAGCAACCCTATATTTTGCCTACTGTCCTTTGCCTATTGCCAACTTATCAAACTCCTCGACGGGTAAATATAACATCGCTATACGTTATTTGAGGCTTGACAGAACACTGGTATTCTTCAAGAATAATGATTGATCTCCTTTAAAATGTCGTGTTCCCCGCTAACTGCTAAAAAATTATACGATGGTGAAGATAAAAACGATCCATAATCCAATGCATGTCCAAGATGGTCTAAATCAAAAATTACGAAGTTTAAAGTGTTGATCACTTCCCACAATGTCGATCGTTCTAGCCTGCGATTGTTTTCTATTAAGATTAAGGGTAAATGACGAGGAAAAGTCCTTCCCGTGACACATGGCTTACTTTTGAATCCATCCGTCGTCATCACCGTTATCATTAAATGAAAAATGAGTTTATGAAAGTTCATCGTTATCTCCTATTAGTGCTTCTATCAATAACCGCTTGCAACGCGCAACCCGCAGAAATGAGCGAAAAGCCGCCCTCGCATGAAGTTTGGGATGAGCTGCTTAAAACGGGTGTCTTAAAGAATGGACTTGTAAATTATAAAGCATTTATCCGGCAGAAGGATAGGTTAGAGCAATACTTGGGGCTGCTCAGCAATAATGCTCCTAACCCCAAGACCTGGACCCGGGAAGAACAATTGGCATACTGGATCAATGCCTACAATGCCTTTACCATAAAACTGATCGTTGACAACTACCCAGTGGAGAGCATCAAAGATCTGCACCCGGTCAATATCCCTTTTGTCAGTTCCGTATGGCAGAAAAAATTCTTTCAAATAGGAGGTACTAAAATGAGCCTCGACCAAATTGAACACAGTATACTACGGAAGGATTTTAACGAACCCAGGATCCATTTTGCGGTCAACTGTGCTTCTGTATCTTGCCCAGTATTGAGGGCAGGAGCCTACACCGCCCAAGAGATCGAAGAGCAGCTAAATGAACAAGCTATTCTCTTTATCAATGATCCGTTGCGCAATAAAATCACAACGGGTAAAGTAGAGGTTTCCAAGATATTTAGCTGGTTTAAAGGGGATTTTACCAAAGACACGTCATTGAAGGATTTCATTAATACGTATTCAAAAACAAAGATCCCGGAAGGATCTAAGATAGATTACCTTGATTATCATTGGGGGTTGAATGATGGGGAAGAATGATTCCCGGGTTTTGGTTGAATGAGGTCGCCTGTTTCACAGCGACCTCTTTTTTATAATACAATGTACCTGTGAAGATTAGTATTAAAATAATATTATGTTTTAAAAAAGCTTCCTGCTCCTAGCCTATGGTGAAACAAAGGTGCAATTGTCAACAGATAACCTTTGATTTTTACCGATAATAGTTATATTCGTCTTTTACTGAAAATTGAATCAATCCGGACAACTGCTATTTTAACCTAAACAAAACACCACTACTTTGGCAGTAAGGAACATCTATTTTGAACTGGGAGGAGAAAACGACGAGCGCCGAAATACTCCCAGTGCCTTGGATAATTTCCCGGATCCGGAGATATGGAAGAGGTTTATAAGCGGGGATGAGGCAGCTTTTGCTCATATCTACAGGCTTTATGTCAACAGGCTTTTTAATTTTGGAAGACAGTTCTCGCAGGATAGTGAGTTGATCAAAGATGTGATCCAAGATCTTTTTGTCCGGTTGCGAAAATCAAAAAGTACGGGAAAAGTCTTGTCTATCCGTTCTTATCTCTTTAAATGCTTTTACAGGGACCTGGTCAAAAAGATGGAGCGAGAGAAGTTGTATACTTCGCCTGTGCAAGATCCCTTTGCTATTTCGCTGTCCGTGGAACATAGCTTGTTCAATGAACAAACAGACGAAATAAAGCGCAAACACTTGACCGAATCCTTAAACCGGTTGTCAACAAAACAACGGCAAGCCCTACTGTTGTTCTATTATGAAGGACTCAGCTACAAGGAAATCAGCCATATATTTGACCTAAAAAATTCGAAATCAGCAAGGAAACTGGTTTATCGGTCTATTGACAGCCTACGAAAAATATTCAATCATCCAGTTCTTTGGCTATATCCCGCCTTGGCTACCTCCATTGTTTTCGAATCTTTTTTCCGTAGATAATTTTAATATTTAGAAAAAATTCAAAATTTTTTGGGGTCATTTAGTTCTTTGGTAGCTCTTAATTCTGAATTAGGGATCAACTATGAAATATTCAGAATACCAGCTCCAGGATTTCCTAGCCGATGAGCTTTTTAATCGATGGATCAAAGAGAATGACCCCCATGTCGACGATTTCTGGCAAAAGTGGCTGGCAGCTCACCCGGGAAAAGCTCCCATGCTGGAAGAGGCCGCCCGGATCATCCGCTCCATCGAATATAAGGACAGCCATAAACTTTCGACAAACGAATACCTTTCGCTGTACGAAAATATACTACGGAGGTCTGAACCGATAAGGCGGGGGTACCGACCTGCCAGCGCTAACTTCACTAAAATAGCTGCGTTCTTCCTGTTGTTGATCGTAGCTTCTTTGGGGATATGGCTTGGACTCGATAAAAAAGATGAACCCCCGAAGGTAGTATCGCAGCCTATACTAATAAGAAAGAACACGCTCCCGGGGCAGAAATTAGCTTTTAAGTTACCGGACGGCACTAAGGTCAAGCTTAACGCTTCTAGCAGCATAGAATTCCCCAAGGAATTTAAAAATGACTTACGAGAAGTTGCAATGGCCGGGGAAGCTTTTTTCGAAGTAGTGGAGGATACGTCCCGGCCCTTTACCGTGGTAACGCGAGACTTTTCCACAACCGCTCTAGGTACTTCTTTTAACGTCTTCGCCTACAAAGACGAAAATAAACACAGGGTATCACTATTGACTGGCAAGGTGAAAGTGGAAAGCTTGTACAGTACAGGTAAACCACCGACCATATTAGGGCCCGGGGAGCAAGCTACTTTTGATAAGAAGCAACAGACATTTAGCATCCAGGTTTTCGACGCCCTGCTTCATACAGGATGGCGAGAAGGGAAGCTTGCTTTCCGGGATTCAAAGTTTTCAGATGTAATAAGCACATTGGAAAGATGGTATGGTGTGCAAATCGATGTTTTAAATGAAAATAAAAGAAAGACGGATGCCTTTTCCGGTACGTTTTCCAACGAAAGTTTGGAGGAAGTACTGAAAGTGTTGGGGTTTTCCGGTGAGTTTTCCTTCCGGATCAAAGACAAGTCCGTACTTATTGAATTTAATGATTAACTGACCTAAACGAAAACAACTATGAACACCAACTCTACTTAAAAGGCAAACCCGGGCAAAGTGCCCGGGTCTTGCATTCCTCTTATCCATCTCCATTATCGCCAAATAATCCAAGATGATATAAGAGATCTTTATGAAAAAAATCCATAAAAACACACAAAGGTATGAAATATAGACTTTTACGATTTATCCTAATGTCTTTAAAGTTCTCATGTTACATATTCACTCTACAGGCCATGTCTTTGACTTCCTTGATCGCTTCTGATGCTTCCGCTCAATTAAAGAGTGTAAAGGATGTCTATATCTCCGTGGATGCTAAAGACGCCCGTATTGTTGAGGTATTTAAAGACATCGAAAAAAAGACAGATTTTAAGTTCCACTTTTTCCAGCAGGATTTAAACAAGGATTTGAAGCTGGATATTAGTGGAAAGCGACAGGCTGTGGCTGATATATTGTACAAAATAGCCGATATGGCCCATCTCAAATTTCGCCAAGTCAATTACAACATAGCGGTTTCTAAAATTGAAAATGCAGATAACGATGCCATTACTATTGTTGACTTAGTCCCTGTGAGCGGGAAAGTTACCGATGAGAATGGTGAAGGCCTTGCCGGGGTAAACGTGGTAGTGAAAGGCACTACCCAAGGCACCATCACCGATATTGAAGGTAACTTTGCCGTGGAGGCCGCGCAAGGCGCTACACTGGTATTTTCATTTATCGGCTACCTTACAAAGGAAGTGGCCGTGGGTGCTAGTACAGTCATCAATGTAGAGATGGAGGTAGATGCTAAAACACTCACTGAAGTAGTGGTAGTAGGGTATGGTGAATCCAACAAACAAAAACTTACGGGTTCTGTCGAGACTGTAGGTTCCACCAAATTTGAACAAGTACCGGTCCCGAGTTTTGATAGGATATTACAGGGTAATGTGGCAGGACTGAACGTGACGGGTACGAGCGGACAGCCCGGGGGTACGGCCAACGTTCGTCTTAGGGGGATTAACTCCATCAATGCGGGAAATGCCCCATTGTACGTACTGGATGGAGTGCCCATAAATATTGGGCAGCTGTCAAGAACCACGCTATCATCTAACGTCTTGGCAACGATCAACCCTAATGATATAGAATCAGTTACCGTGTTGAAAGATGCGTCGGCCTCTGCTATTTACGGCTCACGGGCCTCTAATGGGGTGATCCTGATCACGACTAAAAAGGGAAAACCGGGGAAAACAAAGTTTAACTTCCGTGCCCAGTACGGGGTATCAGACTGGGAGAACCCCAATAACTTTTCCGTAATGAATTCGGCCCAGTTTACAGAATATATGCGTGAGGCCATCATCAATAGCGGGGCAGATCCCGATAGCCCAACACCATCAGCTACGTATTTTCCTTATGTGCAGGACACGGTGGATACCGACTGGTTTGATATCGCCTTTCAAGATGGTATCACCGAGAGCTATGAGTTGAACGCTTCAGGTGGGGATGATAAAACACGGTTTTTTATATCGGGTTCTTACATGGATCAAGAGGGGATTGCCGTTCAAACGAGGCTAAGAAGGTATTCTACCCGGTTCAACATTGATCATTCAGCTTCAGAAAAATTAACCTTTGGCATCAACCTAGGGTTAAGCCATAACATCCAGAACAGCAGACCAGGGGGCAATACATCTTTCTCTGATCCTATTTACGGGGGGCATTATCTTTCTCCTTTGTACCCGGTCTTTGCGTCGGCAGAACAAATTGCCAATGGAGAAGACAGGGGCACAGGTTTCAACTTTAATACCCAGGGCTTCAATGGCCATAATAGTGCTGCCACCATTGCGCTAAGAAGCAATGAGACTACTTCCGGAAGGGTGGTAGGTAAAGTATATGCAAACTATGATATAATTCCGGATCTAACTTTTAACACGAGTATTGGGCTGGACCTTGTTGAAATCAAGGAAGATGAGTGGGTCTCGGCAAACCATCAAGATGGTTTGAATGATGGGGGACAATCTACTTCAATCTCCACCCAGAATTTGGATTACATTATTACCAATATGCTTACCTATAACCGCACTTTCGCGGACCTCCATAATATCACCGCCCTGGTAGCCTCTGAATACCAGGAGGCCACAAGAGAGTCGATTGATGTTACTGCTATCAACTTTCCCTCCGACCGGGTGAGAACAGTTGAATCAGGCGCGGAAAACGATGGTTACGGGTCGATTAATACGGAATGGTCCATTTGGGGGCTGTTTTCCAGGATAAACTACAACTATGACAACAAATACTTCCTGGATCTAAGTGTCCGAAGGGATGGCTCATCACGCTTTGGCGCCAATAATCGTTATGCCACCTTCTGGTCGGTAGGAGGGGGTTGGCTCATTTCAGATGAGCAATTTGCCTCGGGACTTTCTTTCGTAGATAACCTAAAGCTCAGGGGAAGCTATGGGACCACGGGGAATCAATCGGGAATTGATAATTTTGACTCGCGCGGGCTTTACCAATATGGATCATACAACGGCCAGTCGGCCGGACGTCCCTCGCAGCTTGCTAATCCCGATCTCACTTGGGAGACCACGGTACAATTCAATGTAGGGCTTGATTTTTCCGTACTTGACAGTCGGTTGTCAGGTAGTTTCGAATATTATCGGAATAACACGAAAGACCTATTGTTAGAACGCCAATTATCCCGAACCACTGGATTCACAAACATCAACGAAAATGTAGGAGAGATACAAAATAAGGGATTCGAGGCCACCTTGAGCTCGGTGAATCTTACGCTTGGAGGGTTTGAGTGGTCTACCGATTTCAACATTGCTTTTAACGACAGCGAGGTGATCTCACTTGTCGGAGGCGCTGATATTATCGATGGGGTAGAGATCCAGCGAGAAGGGGAGCCTGTAAATAGTTTTTTCATGCCACGCTGGGCGGGTGTAAATCCTGCCAATGGACAACCCTTATGGTACGATGAAGATGGTAATGTGGTCACCGCGTATGGAGATGCCGACCGGGTGGTAGTAGGCCAACCTTATGCAGATTTCTTTGGAGGCTTAACAAATACATTTAACTATAAAGGCGTTTCACTTTCGGTATTTTTCTTCTTCAGCCAAGGATTGGACGTTTACCGCTCCATCGGTCGTTTCATAAGCAGTGATGGCTCCAGGTTCGGCCGTAACCAAAGTGTAGAGCAACTTAGGAGATGGCAAAAGCCAGGGGATGTTACAGACGTACCCATTATCAAAAGGAACAACACGGATGGTGGCAACCAGCATTCCACGCGTTACCTGGAGGACGGATCTTTTATTCGGTTGAGAAATGTGACGTTGGCGTACAATGTTCCGTCAGCATGGCTGTCCAAGTATAAGCTGGAGAACGTTAGGCTTTACGTTCAAGGGCAAAACCTCTTAACATTTACCGAGTTCAATGGCATGGACCCCGAAGTAAGTATTACTGGTATCGACTTTGGGCTCTATCCACAACCCCGGACTTGGACCATCGGCCTGGACATAGGCTTTTAATTACATTTTCAAACTAAGAAAATTTAATGAACTATGAAATCAGTGATAAAAAATTTCATATACCTGTTGGGCTTTGTGTTTGTCTTGTCCTGTGATGATCAATTAGATACGGAACCAGAAGATTCTGTCGATACCGGGACTGCATTCAATACGATCAATGACTTCCGGGTAAATGCTACCGGGATGTACAGTGGTATGCAGCCTCGAGGCTACTATGGCAGGAATTTCCCAGCCATAGGGGACGCCTCTTCCGATAATGGCGCTATTCCGGCTGGAGCGGGCGCACGCCTGACCTCCTTCTACACATTGGACCTGAATTCGGTCAATACTGCCGGGCTGACATGGAATGTCATCTATAATGTCATCGCTCGGGCCAATAACATTATTAATAATATGGAGGGCTTTACCGGGGGAACGGAAGAAGACAGGAACAATATCATGGGAGAGGCTCTTTTTATGAGGGCGTTAGGGTACCATGACCTGGTAAGGTTATTTGCCCAGGACTATGGTTTTACATCGGATGCCAGCCACCTAGGGGTACCGTTGGTCTTTGAAGTCAATAAAGATCTCTTTCCTGCACGCAATACCGTAGCGGAAGTATACGAACAAATAATGACCGATCTCAATACCGCCGAGGGTCTTATGACGGTTGAGACGGTCCCCTTGGCAGACCGGGGAACACTTTGGTCCGTACGTGCCCTAAGAGCAAGGGTGAACCTTTATATGAGCGATTGGGAAGCGGCACTGGCAGATGCAGATGCGGTAATTAACAGCGGTAGATTTGTATTGGCAGATTACAGCGAAATAGATTCTTTGACGGACAATGCTGTTCCGCCCAACCGATTTGGAGCTATCAAAAGCTGGATCGAGGTTGAACCTAATTCCGAGGCAATCTTTGAGATGGAATCCAATAACGTCGATTACCGTCCTCCTAACAATGGACAGTTGGAGTTATTGGCGAGTATATATGTGCGTGAGGCTGGCTATGGTGACTTAGGTCCTAGCAATGATATACGCAGTATCTACACAGAAGATGATTATCGGCAAACATGGTTCCTGGAAGATGATGATACTTGGTTTGTTAACAAATACCCGGGGCAAGGAGATGACCCGCTGGCCTTTACCTGTCCTATCTTGAGATTAAGTGAAATGTATTTGATAAAAGCAGAATGCCACGCCGAACTTAACGAAGACGATCTCGCAAGGGATGCCGTTAACATGATCGCCCTGAGAGCTAACGCACCGGGGATCACATCTTCCGGGATACAACTCAGGGAGGACATTCAAGAGGAAAGAAGGAGGGAACTTGCTTGGGAAGGTCACCGGTATTTTGACCTGAAGAGAAGGCAACAAGATATAAATCGCGAGAAGACCCCTGATGACTGTGAGCTTACCAATGGCAACTGTTTCATCCCGTATGGAGATCGTTTGTTTACCTACCCCATTCCGCAAGAGGAACTTGATGCCAATGCTAACATGCGGCAGGATGACTTGTGGGGGAATTGATGTTTTACCAAGAAGATAGATCAATGAAAAATATACGAATAAAGTCAAAGTATTTTCTGTTCATCCTGCTGACCTGTTCGGCCTGTTTCGATGAGTATGACGCCACTTTGGATGAAACATTTATATATTTCGAAAGTGAAAGCTTATCGATCCCAGAAGGGAATGATTCGCCTTTGACCATAACCGCTTTACTTAGTGGTCCTTTACAACCTGCGGATGTAGTGATCAACTACACCGTGACATTAGGAGAAAACACTAATGACGGTGATTTTGAAATTGAAGATTCAGGGTCACTAATTATTCCTGCAAATAAGGCAACAGCTTCTATCACACTAACACCTATTGATGATGATGAAACCGGGGAGGACAAGCAGGTGACCATAGCGTTCGCTTCTAACAGTGCCGAGATCAATTTTGGCTTTCCGGGTCCTGCTGCCAACAATTCGGTGGTGGAGGTTACCATCAATGAAGATGATTGCGTTTTCGAGATTAGTGAGTTTGTAGGAGCTTTTGATGTGGAAGTGACCAGTGCGTCCACCTTTGGAGTCAGTGCTACATCCCTTACCTATACCACTTCTCTGCGACTTGGAGATGATCCAAATACCTTGATCGATCCTGGTTTCTGGGAGCGAGGTGAAGTGATTATAAGTATAGATCCGTCGACCTTAGAAGTGACATTACCCGGGCAGCAATTTGCTTATTTTAACAGCAGCAATCTTGAAAGATCTTTCATCCAGGGCGCTAAGCCGCCGGGGCTGTTGAGCACCTGTGGCCTGTCCTTTACCGTGGATGCCCAACTAATACGGACGTCTAATAGTTCAGTTGCCAACGAGATGCTGCTGGTCTATACAAAAAGATAGCTGTTGATGACTTTAAATGATGAAAGATATGACACTAAGATTTAAATATATTACCCTTTCTGCCGGTTTAGCCCTGGGATTACTGGTTTTGTTCTCTTGTGAGGATAATGAACAAGGAGTAAGCCCGGACATAGTACTATCGGCTGTGATAGAAAATGAACTAGAGGAGGTAGAAGGGCGAAGTCAAACTTTTAAGATCACATTAGTCAAACCGACCGTGCAAGAGGGTACAATTACGGTCAAATTAAGTTCTAATGATGATGTGGTTTATGGGGAGGATTATGAGACGGATCCTGCGGCTGTTTCAGGAGTGATAACATTGGCTGTGCCGGCAGGTACACAACAAGCCTCCTTTTCAATTGAGTCGATTTTGGAAGAAAATGTAAACCCTTCAAAAACTATTAATTTTGAAATGAATGCGAGTGGGGGAGTAGCTTTTGGCACGCAGGACTTTGGGAGTATCACCTTTATCAATAAACCAGAATTATTCCTCGTAGGTAGTTTAACCAATTTCGGTGACGTTTTTGAACTTGAAACATCTGGATCACAGGGCTTCCAGGTTACGGGCAGGGGATTGACGGATGATCTTGTGATAGAGGCTCCACCACAGTTCCAAGTGTCTGCAGATGACAGCGATTTCGATGATGAGATCAGTTTTTCAAGAGAAGAGGTAGATGGTGATACGGTGGCAGTGTTTGTTCGTTTTACGCCTGGTTTTGATGTTTTAGGGGCTATAAACGGGAACCTGGTACTTACATCAGAGAATGCCGATGATCTGAGCTTAAACGTGGAAGGTAGTGGGGTGATTCAACCCCCCACTATTTTGTTGGAAGAAGAGCTAAATCCTTTTGACCCTACCTTGATTGATACCACATCGATAGTACAGGTATACAGCGTGGGAGGTTATCGCTTGACTGAAGATATTACAGTCATGGCACCCCCGTCTTTTCAACTTTCATTGGATAGCTTAGATTATTCCCAGTCCTTAAGTTTGGATTTTGAAACCATCAATTCTCTAGAATTCATAAGAGTCTATGCTAGGTTTGCTCCTGGGGCAGGAGATAACGGGGTGTTGACAGGAGATATTTCCCATTCCTCAAGTGGGGCGGTGACACAGGATTTGACGATCTCTAGTGTGGCCCTGGAAGTAATAGCAGGCACAAGTTTTGAAGAGCCCGCTGGACTGGATGTGGATTACACAGATACCGGGGACCCTGATCTTAATCGCGAACTGATCAATAATGTTGACGAAGCCCCTATTCAATTCTCCAGTGTAGGAGGGGAGATTGGGTTCCGCACCTTTTATGTATCTACCGGTGGCGTAGGTGCTACGGATGGTGACGACCTGGGTGTAACTACAAAAACAAGTATTGTTGGCGCATTTTCTGATGGAGTACAGGGGTATTATGCGGATGACACGGATGGCATTATGAGTATTGTTTTTGATCCTGTAGATGCTTCTACCTTTTCTGCTCTAAAAATTAGTGTGGATTACTTATTCAATCCCACTGACTATGAAGAGGATGATTATTTTGAACTTATCGTTGAATCTGGCTCCGGGGTACCCGTGGCTATTTACACCGTCAGCGGTGCGGATATTGAAGAACAAGGACTCGACGATGGTACATGGAAAAATATCGTACTCGACGTTACCTCTTTGGTGGAGGACGAGGCTATTTTAAAAATACAGATCAGTACCGATAGCAACGCTGAAGAGATCTATATTGATAATATCCAGTTCCAAGGCGGTTGATAGCTAACCGATAAATTTGAGACCAATGAGAAAATCGAGGGGTGTTATTGTACCCCTCGATTTCTCTTTAAATTCAACTAAAATCCCCATGAAACACTTCTTAACACTACTCATTATCAGTACTCCACTTTTGCTCAAAGGTCAAAACGCCGGGATGCAAAACCAATATACCAACGACGATGTTGAGACCTGGCTCAAGACCAATGCCCTTCGAGACTTTAATGAAAACGATGGAGCGGTAGGCAGTAGATTTATGTTTGATGCCTGGCGCCTGGGAAATATTGACTTGAAAAATGGAGGGAGCATAACTGACGTTAAGCTTAGGTATGATGAATTGAATGATGATCTATTGGTCTACAAGCCTGGTATTTCAAAAGGAGTGATCCTAGAAAAGTCAAATATCGAAGGTTTTGAAATGATGGGAGAGAATGGGCAAAAACATAAGTTTATCTTAGCTTCTTTTGACGATGGCATTTCATTCTTCCAGGTACTGCTGGATGAAAGATCCAAGGTATTGCGAAAAAGAGAGAAAATACTAAAGAAACCTAGCGATAATAGCCAAGCTTATTCCTCCGGGGCGCAGTATGCTAAGTATGTTTCGGACTATTCTGTTTTTCTATGGTTGAAAGACTCCAAACCGGTAAAACTCCCGGGGAATAAGAAGACTCTTCTAGAGCTGTTTGATCCCTATGCACCAGCAATGGAAACTTTTATAAAAAAGAATAAATTAAAATTCAAAAATGAACTCGATCTAGCCAAAATTGTCCAGCACTACGATTCTCTTCAATAGTTACTTTACCTCAAACTGCTCACTTCCCATTTTATACCCGTCCGTGTACACCTCTAAGAGGTAAACTCCCGGCTCATACTCACTGCCCTTTTCGTATTCAAAGGAAAGCTGCTGCCGGCTGTTGTCAAATAGGATTTCCTGGTTGGCAGTATAAAACTCTTCTTTGTCTTCATACATGAACGTGCCTGAGCCTTTGGCCACATCAAAGATCACCTGGCCATTCCCGTCCACGATACGTACGAGTATATTCTTGCCTTCTATGGGGGCCACATTGTTTTCAGCAATATTGAACATTACCTTGATCTTTTCAATTTGCCGGCCCTTAAAAGGGGATTCGCGCTCTTTACCTCTTCGGTTGATCGCCAAAACCTTGATTTCTTCTGCTTTCAGCTTTGAGGCCTCCGCCACTTTATCCGCTAGTTCTTCTTTGGACTCGGTGAGCTGGTTCAAAGAGTCACTCAATACATTCTTTTCCGTTTTCAGCGAAGTATTTTCAGTAAGCAATTCACTATTGATCTCTCGAAGTTTGCTTATCTCCACATCTTTCGCTTTTAGCAGCAGTTCATAACCATCCACTTTATCCTTTAAGTCGCGAATAGTTCGCCGGTTAGCCCTCCTGCTCCGGGAAAGCTCGGCTTCTATTTCAGCCTTTGCCTGTTCTAATTCTTCCACATCGCCCCCGAGCTGCTCGATCTCGGCTATTTTTTCTTCTAATTCTTCACTGATATCCGTGAGCCGCTGCATGGTAATGGCTAGCTCTTCCTCGGTGTTAGCCAGCTGGTCTTCTTTTGCGATGCTCTCCTGGTGATCCAGGTAGATCTTGATGCCTTGGACAATGATCACCATGACCAAAACAACAATGATGATGACCGATTTTTTATTATTTTTAGCCTTAAGCGCGGTAGGTGGGGAAGGATTGCTACTTCCCATTGGCTTCTGATCTTCCATAGTTGATTTTCGTCTCAAATACGTGTAAAATTATTGTTTATTTGAGATTTATCAATGCATACGGCACTTTTCTGGATCTCAATGAATAAACGAGGGTAAACCATGATACATGACGAGGCGTATTGGACAGACCGTTACCTCCATCAACAAACACAGTGGGACATAGGCTACATTTCCACCCCGCTCAAAGCTTATTTCGATCAATTGACCCAAAAAAATAAGAAGATCCTTATCCCAGGGTGTGGAAATGCCTATGAGGCCGCCTACCTTCATGGGCAGGGTTTTACCGAAGTTTTCCTAGTGGACATCTCTATCCGTCCTTTGGAAGCTTTTTCAAAGAAATACCCGGCTTTTCCTGCCAAACACCTGGTCCAGGGTGATTTTTTTGAGTTGAACGATACCTACGATCTTATTGTAGAGCAAACCTTCTTTTGTGCTTTGCATCCTTCGGAAAGACAGCCCTACGCTGAAAAAATGCATGCCCTGCTTTCCACTGGGGGGCGGTTAGTTGGAGTCTTGTTTGAAGATGAATTATTCAAAGACCATCCTCCCTATGGCGGGGATCGAAAGGAATATGAAAATTACTTCCTGCCCTACTTTGAATTCCACGTTTTTGAAAGGTGCTATAATTCCATCAAACCTCGAGCAGGGAGAGAATTGTTTATAAACCTTGCCAAGAAAAATTAGTCAAAGATGTGGAACAAATTTTAGATTGGTTAACTTGTTATTTAGGGTCTACTCGTGTTCCCGCGCATATTCATTGAAATCGTTAATTGCCATATCGCTGATCTCGATCAATTTTTTTACCCTTTATGGCCAGGTCAATGCTGATCATGACCACGACAGCGTATTTGTGAGGGGAAGAAGTTTTCTCATCTTGGGGCAATCATCTATGTATATTGAAAGAGATACCTTGATCCTATTACCGGATTCAATTGCGACGAAACTTAAAAAAGACGAAACCCAGCGCAGTGACGAATTTTATGGCAAACTCAAAGAGCGCTTTTATAAAAGCCGGTTTACTAAAGAACTCTACGACCTGCTTTTTAAAGACACTTCCAAAAAACCGGCGCCCAGCACTCCTACCGTAAAACCCACCAGCAAGTATGAACAATTTACCGGCCAGGTCATCGGCCGGCTGATCATCAAAAAACTGGACATCTTTGGTTCCAGTATCAATGACACTACCAAACATTCCGACAAGTGGATCATTAAAGCAGGGAATAAACTCCATGTATATACGCGCGGCCGCGTGATCCGTAACAACCTGTTTTTCGATGTGGGCGACAGGGTAGATCCAGACCTGGTCGTAGACAGTGAGCGTATCCTGCGGTCACTCCCATTTGTGCAAGATTCACGGATATACTTGGCACCCAATAAGGAAACCGGGAAGGTGGATGCGATCATAGTGGTGAAGGATATCTGGTCTATTTCATTTGATGGCAATGCCGGGGGGTTGGATACCTGGGACTTTTCACTGACAGAAAGGAACTTCCTGGGACTAGGGCATGAAGTGAGGAACCAATTTGAGTACGACAGGATGGACAATCCCCAGGTGGGCTACAGCGGTACCTATACGGTCAACAGCATCAAAAATACCTTCATTTCTGCTGATTTTAACTTCGTAAGTTCACAAGACCTGGACCGGACCCGTGTCAGGGTGTTCCGGAATTTCATTACCCCTGAAACCAAGTATGCCGGGGGAATACAATTCATGCGACAGAACGAACTCATACGGCGCGTAGAAGAAGAAGGCGTAACAGAGTTCTTTTCTGAATTCGATAACCAGGATTTTTGGTTCGGACGGTCTTACATGATCAATCGAAAAGAAGATGTGAGGACTAACCTGCAAATTGCAGGAAGGTATTCCAAAACAGACTTTGTCGATAGGCCGCTAGTGAATGAAGATACCAACCAGCTGTTTTTTAACAGTGAGCTCTATCTTTTTTCCATAGGGTATTCAAAACGGGCGTATGAAAAAAGTAGCCTGATCTTAGGGTACGGCCGTACCGAGGATATCCCGCAAGGTGCGTTGTATGAAATTACGGCTGGAAGAGACCTTAGTGAGTTTTTCAATCGTACTTACTTAGGAGCCAGGGTTACCCATGGTAAGTATTTTGGGCGGTTGGGATACGCTCGTCCTGCCATATCGGTAGGTGGCTTTTTGCGGGATGATAGGCTGGAGCAAGCGCTGGTCAACTTTAACTTCACCTACTTTAGCAATCTCTACCGTTTCAAACGTGTCAATTTCAGGCAATTTTTCAACGTGGATTATACCCACGGTATGCGTCGCGTGGATGATGAGTTTATCACGATAAACGATGACCTAGGGGTCCGTGGACTGAGCAACGTTTTCCTGCGTGGTACAAAACGGTTCAATTTCAGGAGCGAGACCGTGGCTTTCACACCGATTTACTTTATAGGCTTTAGAATGGCCATTTTTACGTTTGTTGACTTTGCCATTGTAAACAACCGACGCACACGGCTTTTTTATAACGACCTCTACCAGGGGTATGGGCTAGGGTTCCGGTTTAGAAATGAGAACCTGGCCTTTAACACCATACAAGTACGGCTGGCATGGTATCCTCGTACCCCTGCGGATGTGGCTAACTTTGATTTTGATGTCACCGGTAGTGCTTCCCTGCAAATACCAGATTTTAGGGTAGATCAACCGGGGGTGCTACCTTTCCGGTAAAAACAATTCGAACTCACACATTGAAAAATGGACGTCTACTGCTAAACATAAACATAAAAACGAGTTCATTCACCAGTAATCGGATAAGTAAGACTTACCGCAGAAGAGGACCCTATTAATATCGGCGAACAGGGTTCAGGGTCACCAAAACCAACTGACTAATATCATAAAAGAACCATGACGAACGTCATTTATTATTTATAACCGTTCTAAATTGTAATTATGAAACCGCTTTCTTGACCCCAAGAAGCCGTTTTTTGTTATCCCTTACGATGGTACGCCTGTTTATGTTACACCGGCGGGCAAAAGCCGCTTTAAATATGTTTGAAATAAAATCTGCCCATATTAGCTTTGTCCCCACATGAGAGGGCATAATTATGCGCTCTTAACTTAAAAACGATTAATAGAACATGACGCAAAAAGTAACAGTGACCCGCGTTTTATTTTTTCTGCTGTTTCTCATAACGCTTTCCTTTTCTCATTATACCAGTTATGCCCAGGATGAAGAGATCCCTACTGAAGAAGCACGGATCTCAGAAGGTGAATCTCTTTTTAAAGGAAACTGCCAAAGTTGTCATAAGGTGCATGAGAAGCTGGTGGGCCCGGCGTTGAAAAATGTCTATGACCGTGCGCCTTCCATCGATTGGATCGTCAACTTTGTGTGGAACTCTCAAAAAATGATCGCTGACGGCGATGAGTATGCCAACGAATTATGGGACGAATACCAACCGACCCAGATGACGGCTTTTCCAACGTTTAGCCGTGATCAGATCCTCTCCATTTTAGCGTATATTAAAGCGGAGACGGAAGCAGGTCCCGAGGTAGTGGCAGACGTAGCGGCAGCTGGAGACGGAGCACAGCCTGCCGGGGATGCGATCCCTTCGTTCTATTTGAATGCGATCATGATCGGGCTGGTCGTGGTGCTTGTGCTTATCTTGTTGGTGTTGATCTTGATCACCTCCGTATTGAGGAAATACTTAAATCAACGCGGTGAACTGGATGAGGACGACAGGGAAATTGTAAATCCTACGTTTAGTTTCGACGGGCTCGTAAAAAGCAAACCATTTATCTTTCTTGTCACTTTTGTGTTTACCGCCATTGTTTTCAAAGTAGTGATCAACCAGCTATTCGCCGTAGGGGTGCAAGTCGATTATGCTCCGAAGCAACCGATCGCCTTTTCGCATGAATTACATGCCGGGCAATATGAAATAGACTGTCAATACTGTCATACAGGAGTAAGGAAAAGTAAAAGTGCCAATATCCCTTCTCCGAATATCTGTATGAATTGTCATAGCGCTATCAAAACGGAATCACCCGAGATACAAAAGATATACGCGGCCATAGAAAACGATAAGCCTATAGAATGGGTACGGGTCCACAACCTTCCCGACTTGGCTTACTTTAACCATGCCCAGCACGTACAAGTCGGGAATATTGAGTGCCAGGATTGCCATGGTCCTATTGAAGAAATGGAGGTAGTCCGCCAGCATTCTTTATTGACCATGGGCTGGTGTATTGATTGCCACAGGCAGACAGAGGTGAACACGAAGGGGAACGCCTACTATGATAAGTTAGTGGAACTTCACGATGCGGAAAGCAAAGAGGCCCTGAAAGTAGAAGACATTGGAGGCCTTGAGTGTTCAAAATGTCATTATTAAATCAAATAAGCAAAGCAAGTATTCTATTATAAAATAGATCATGAGTGATAATAAAAAGACGTACTGGAAAGGCGTAGAGCAATTGACCAATGACCCGGCATTTGTAAAAAATGCTGAAAGCGAATTTCCGGAGTTCCTTCCCATAAATCAAAATGAAGAAGGGGGTAGCAACAGGAGAGATTTCTTGAAACTAATGGGTTTCGGGATAGCGGCGGCATCCTTAGCGGCTTGCGAAGCGCCTGTGAGAAAAGCTATTCCATATGTTAACAAGCCGGTAGACATAGATCCCGGTATCCCTAATTACTATGCGTCTACTTACACGCAAGGAGGCGACTACTGCAGTATCGTAGTAAAAACCCGGGAAGGCCGACCCATTAAGATCGAAGGGAATGATCTTTCCAAGATCTCCCAAGGTGGGGTAAATGCACAGGTCGAAGCCTCCGTACTTTCTCTCTACGATAATGAGCGCTTAAGAGAACCTCAAAAAGAAGGCTCTGCAATTAGTTGGGACGACCTGGATAAGGAAGTCGCCACTAAACTCAATAGTATTACCGCGCAGGGTGGGCAAATACGCATTGTAAGCAATACGGTCTTAAGCCCTACTACGAAAAAGGTGGTCGAAGATTTTACTGCTAAGCATCCCACCACCCAACATGTGGTTTACGACAGCCACCCGATGGAAGGGGCACTGGTAGCCAATGAGGCGTCTTTCGGTACCCGTATGATCCCGTCATACCATTTTGGCAAAGCGGAAGTGATCGTAAGTTTTGGTGCGGATTTTTTGGGTACGTGGCTTTCACCAGTAGAATTTACGAAGCAATACAGTAAAACCCGGAAATTGAATAATGGCAAGAAGACCATGTCGCGTCATTATCAATTTGAAGGCAATTTATCATTGACCGGTGCCAATGCAGATTACCGTACACCGCTCAAACCTTCTGACGAGGCCAAAGCTGTAGTAGCACTTTTCGAAGCACTGTCCGGGAAAAAATCATCGATCCCGAACATTGATAAGGCCGCTGCAGACTTGAAAAAGGCAGGTAATAAGTCATTGGTCGTTTCTGGCTCAAATGATCCCGCGGTGCAAATGGTGATCAACGGTATTAATAGCATGCTAGGTAGCTACGGTACCACGATCGATGCTGATAAGCCCGTACATTACAAACAGGGGAACGAAAAAGCCTTTGATCAGTTCGTAGCAGATGCCAAGGCAGGCAGGGTGGCCGCCGCCATATTTTATAACTGTAATCCCCTGTACAACACCAAGGCAGGTAGCGAGCTAAAAGAAGCGCTTTCAAAAATATCATTGAAGATCTCTACGGCAGATCGGCCGGACGAAACGGCCATTGCCATGGATTATATAGCCCCGGATCATCATTTCCTGGAATCATGGAACGATGCAAACCCGGTAATGGGGACCTACAGCTTCTCACAGCCGGCCATTACACCTATCTTTAATACACGCCAGGCACAGGAAAGCTTAATGAAGTGGGCAGGAGTCGCACAACCGGATTATTACACATATCTCAAGGATAGCTGGACAAGCGCGTTAGCTTCCGCAGGGAAAACATGGGATCACATATTACATGATGGTGTAATAGAGATCGACCCACCGGCCGAGGGAGAAACGGAAGAAGACCAAGCCAACCCGCAGGGAGTATCTGTTTCACAAGCGATACAACAGATCAATGCCAACTATAAAGGTTCAGGGGTAGAATTATCACTTTACCAAAAACTAGGGATCGGTGATGGTACCCAAGCGAATAACCCTTGGCTGCAAGAAATGCCGGACCCGATCACGAAAGCTACTTGGGATAACTATCTCACGGTATCACAAGCATGGGCCACTGAAAACAATGTCCAGTTCGTCGAAGGAAAGAGCAATATGGCCAAACTTACGGTAGGTGGTAACACTATAACTCTACCTATCGTCATACAGCCCGGTCAAGCCAACGGCAGTGTTGGACTGGCTGTAGGGTACGGTCGTACTAGTGCAGGTAAAGTAGCCAATAGCGTAGGGGTAGATGCCTATCCTTTGGTGAATAAAGTAAATGGGGTATCATCCTTTGACATTATGATAGGGGTGAGCATAGAGGTGTTGCCTGAAACCTACCAAGTGGCACAAACCCAAACACACCAAACCTACATGGGACGGGAGACGGTGATCCAAGAAGCCACCTTACAGGAGTATCAGAAAGATCCCGGGGCCGGGAGATATCATGCGCATGTGGCTACCTGGCAGGAAGAGAGTGGTGAAACCAGCCCCGGTACGCTGAGCTTGTGGAAAGGTCATAAATATAAAAATCATCACTGGGGATTGGCTATCGATCTCAATTCCTGTACCGGTTGTAGTGCTTGTCATGTGGCTTGCCAATCAGAAAACAATATTCCCGTAGTAGGTAGGCAAGAAGTCCTCAATAGGAGGGATATGCACTGGATACGGATTGACCGGTACTATAGCAGTGATGCTGAAGCCGGTGACCTTAGGGGACTTGAAGTAGCGGCGGAAAATCCCGAGGTGACTTTCCAGCCTATGATGTGCCAGCACTGTAACAATGCTCCTTGCGAAACAGTATGTCCCGTGGCAGCCACTACCCACAGTACGGAAGGGCTGAACCAAATGACCTACAACCGTTGCATAGGCACAAGATATTGCGCAAACAACTGTCCTTATAAAGTAAGACGTTTCAACTGGTTCAAATACCACGACAACGCCCAATTCGAGGACATCAATACCGCAATGAGTAATGACCTGGGGAAAATGGTGCTGAACCCGGATGTGACCGTACGGTCTCGAGGGGTTATGGAAAAATGCTCGCTTTGTGTTCAAAGGATCCAATACGGCAAGTTAGAGGCTAAGAAGGAAGGTAGAAAAGTAAAAGACGGGGAGATCAACGTGGCTTGTGCCAGCGCCTGTGCTTCCGATGCCATCGTATTTGGCGATATGAATGATCAAGACAGCAAGATCTATAACATGTTGAAGATCAAGGACACCGAAAAAGCAGACTACTTGATTGAAAAAGAAATAGGGGAGCCGAGAGCCTACCATGTACTAGATGCTATCGGTGTGAAACCTAATGTATCTTACCTGACCAAGATCAGGAACAAAGACAAGGCATAATAAGAGAGATAATAGAACGATAACTCAGAACACATAAACAAATCATATGCAAGTTACTTCAACTGTTCGTGAAGCACTGGTGACCGGGGGTAAGACCGTTCATGACGTCACGGAAGACATCTGCAGGCAAGTAGAAGGCAAGCCCACAATGCCCTGGCTGATGGGCATGGCTATATCATTGGGCGCACTGGCCATAGGCGCATATTGCGTATTTATGCTCCTTTGGGAAGGTGTCGGTGTTTGGGGACTCAATAAAACGGTAGGTTGGGCTTGGGACATCACCAACTTCGTTTGGTGGGTGGGTATCGGGCACGCAGGTACCCTGATCTCCGCCATCCTATTGCTGTTCCGCCAGAAATGGAGGATGTCCATCAACCGCGCTGCCGAAGCGATGACAATATTTGCTGTGATCTGTGCCGCATGTTTTCCCGGTCTCCACATGGGAAGGTTGTGGCTAGGGTTTTATTGGGCGCTGCCCCTGCCGAATACCTTCGGATCGTTATGGGTGAATTTTAACTCACCGCTGCTATGGGATGTGTTTGCGATCAGTACTTATTTTACCGTATCACTTGTATTCTGGTATATTGGTCTTATTCCTGATTTCGCGTCGATCCGTGACAGGGCAAAAAATAAAATTTCTAAAGCAGTTTATGGCGCTTTATCTTTCGGATGGGATGGGGCCGCCAAAACATGGATGAGATACGAATCCGTAGCCTTGATCTTAGCAGGTCTTGCCACACCGCTAGTACTTTCCGTTCATACCATCGTATCTTTTGACTTTGCTACTTCGGTAATACCGGGCTGGCACACCACGATCTTCCCTCCTTACTTTGTGGCAGGAGCTATCTTTTCGGGGTTTGCCATGGTACTTACCTTGATGCTGGTCACACGGAAAACGTTCCAACTAGAAGACTATATCACCATCAACCACATCGAGTTGATGAATATCATCATCATCATCACCGGTTCGATTGTGGGGATTGCCTATATCACGGAGTTTTTTATCGCTTGGTACTCCGGGGTAGAGGCAGAACAGTACGCCTTTATTAATAGGATGACCGGCCCGTACTGGTGGGCCTACTGGACCATGATGACGTGTAATGTGATCTCACCGCAGTTGTTTTGGATCAAGAAGATCAGGACGAACATAGCGGCTACCTTTATTTTATCCATTATTGTAAATATCGGTATGTGGTTCGAGCGCTTTGTGATCATCGTTACCTCGTTGCACAGGGATTACTTGCCTTCCAGTTGGACCATGTTCTATCCTACTTTTTATGACGTAGGGGTTTACTTATTTACCTTCGGATTGTTCTTTACTGCATTTTTGCTCTTTGCAAAATTCTTCCCGGTGATCAACATGGCCGAGGTGAAAAGTATCATTAAATCATCTTCTTTAAAGCAGAGCAACTAAGATGGAGAAAAATAAACACTTTGTATTAGGGGTCTACGAAGACGAAGACGTTCTTTTATCCGCCGTTAAAACCGTAAGGGAAAGCGGCATCAAGATCCAAGAGGTCTACTCCCCATTTCCTGTACACGGACTGGATGAGGTGTTAGGATACCGGAGAACACGCCTTCCGATAGCCGCTTTTATGTTCGGGCTATTAGGTACTTCGCTCGCCTTGACCATGCAGATATGGATGTTAGGCTTTGACTGGCCTATGATCATAGGAGGTAAGAACTTCGTATCCCTGCCACCTTTTGTCCCGGTGACTTTTGAGCTTACGGTGCTATTAGCCGCGCTGGGTATGGTAGGTACTTTTATGATCGTAAGTGATCTAAAGCCTTATAAAAAAGCGCGCCTGATGGACACCAGGATCACAGATGACAAGCATGTGATGGCGATTGACCTGGCCAGTAACACGTTGGCTAAAGATGATATTAAAAAGATAGTGAACGAATCGGGTGCCAGCGAGGTAAACGATAAAGATTTTGAAGATTAACGATTTTGCGATACGATATGAATAGCAATTTACGATCTGCCCTTGTTCTTTCCCTTGCCATAGCAGTGGCAGGGTGTGGAGCCGGTGGTGATAATCAAGGGCTGGAGTTTGCCCCCAATATGTACCATTCTGTACCTTATGAGCCCCTTACCCAAATAACAGACGAAGGGGCAGGTGAGGCCGCCCAGTTTTTGAGTAACACGGCGGATGGGCATGGAGAATATTATAATTCTAACCCGCTCAATCCCAATCGTATGACCATGCGTGTGCCCCCGGCCAATACGGTACCAAGATCAAAAGAAGGTTATCTACCCTATCGTATGCACAAAGATAGCCTTCAATTAGCGGCGCGTACCTTGGTCAGCCCATTTGACTCGGCGAATGTCCAGGCTATTTTGAAAGATGGAGAGGCGCTATACGATCGTTTTTGTGAGCATTGCCATGGTTCGAAAGGACAGGCAGATGGCTTAGTGGCCGAGAAATATCCGGGAGTAGCGAATCTTACCGGGATGGCTTACCAAAACATTACACCGGGTCATGTATTTCATGTGATCACCCACGGGAAAGGTCTTATGGGAGCACATGGTTCCCAAATTAGCCCGGAAGATCGTTGGAAGATCTCCCATTATGTAAAAAAACTCCAAAACCAATAGTTACGATATCTACCAGGATATGGCAAATACAACTGAAATAAAAGACGAAAGATACTCATTCACCACCGGAGCCAAAAAGACACTGACCATCCTTGGAATCGTGGGGGTATTACTCACTGTCCTAGGAACGATCTTGTCCATGAATTCAGGGCATCACGCAGAAGAGGGTCATGCACTGGCCACGTTTAAAGAAAATGCCCTTGTCGCAAGCATCCAAGCGGAAGAAGGCGGTCATGCGGAGGCTGGTGACCATGGGGGAGGCCACCATGGCAGTGCCCCGTGGCTGAAAAGGATATTCTCTAACCTTTGGATCAATAATGTTTATTTCACCGGCCTAGCCATTATCGGTCTCTTTTTTGTCGCCATTCAATATGCTGCACAAGCGGGTTGGTCGGCAGGGATGAAGCGGATACCGCTGGCTATGGCCCATTGGCTGCCCTTTGCGGGGATACTCATGATCGTTTCCTGGTTCCTGGTCAACCATGACGTATTCCATTGGACACACAGCGATCTCTATCATGGGGATCATGCAGATGAGATTTTAATTGGAAAAAGCGCCATGTGGTATTGGCCGTTGGAAATGGGGTCATTCCCATTATTCTATGTACTTCGTATGGTAGTGTTTTTCGCGTTGTGGTACATGTTTTTCATGTGGATCAAAAAAGAAATGCTCGCCGAGGATATTGACGGTGATATAAAACATTGGTTTAAAGCGCGCAGACATTCTGCAGTCTTTTTGGTAATATTTGCTGTCACTTCATCTGTAGCCGCTTGGGATTGGGTGATGTCAGTAGATCCCCATTGGTTCAGCACTATGTTTGGATGGTATATGTTCGCCAGCTGGTGGGTGAATGGCCTTGCCGTGATCACATTGATCATAGTCTTGCTAAAACAACAAGGTTACTTGCAAGTGGTCAATGCCAATCACCTGCACGATATTGGCAAATTCATTTTTGGATTTAGTATTTTCTGGACGTACATCTGGTTCTCACAGTTTCTTCTGATCTATTATGCCAATATCCCGGAAGAAACCGTCTATTTTATCCAGCGTCTCGAAACTTCGCAGTATAAGTGGGTGTTTTTTGTGAACTTAATACTTAACTTCTTTCTCCCTTTCTTGTTATTAATGACGAGGGATGCAAAGAGGCACATGTCGATGTTGAAAATTGTATGCCCTATCGTGATCGCCGGTCATTTTTTCGATTTTTATTTGATGATAACACCGGGGGTTATGCAAAACGATGGAGGTTTTGGATTTATGGAGATTGGAATGTTCTTGATATTTGCGGTAGCTTTTCTTTTTGTAACGCTAACCAATTTGGCCAAAGCGCCGCTATATGCCAAGAACCATCCTATGTTACAGGAAAGCCTGCATCACCATATTTAATTTAAAGAAAAGATAATTAGTACACTATGTTTCAATTTATCATTGTCCTGGGAATACTGCTGCTACTGATCATCCTTTACACGTTGTTCAGGATCAGCAGGTTAGTGAGTGTGGTAAAAGGATCTGACAAGAAAATAGCAACTACAAGTAACAAAGTGAACGCAGGGCTATTCTTGGTCTTTTTATTTGGAGGGTTTGGATTGTTTTTTTGGTACTCATGGGCATATTTCGATGATTACAATTTGCCCGTAGCTTCAGACCACGGCGTGTGGACGGATACTTTATTTTGGGTGACCATGGCGGTGACCGGGGTAGTTTTCGTGATCACTAATGTTCTTTTATTTTGGTTTAGTTACGCTTACCAGCACAGGGAAAAAAGTACGGCAAAATTTTATCCTGACAATACAAAGTTAGAACTACTATGGACTATCGTGCCCGCCGTGGTTCTTTCTGTGCTTGTATTTACAGGCTTGAAAGCATGGAATGATATCACCAGTGAAGCTTCAGCAGACGCAGAAGTGGTGGAGATCATGGGATATCAATTTGCTTGGGGAGTTCGCTACCCCGGTGTAAAAGATAACACGCTGGGTGAATACGACTACAAACTCATAGATGCGGTAAATCAATTTGGCATGGATCTCCAAGATAAGAATAGCTACGATGATTTCATGCCAATAGAAATGCATATCCCGAAAGGTAAGGAAGTATTATTAAAAATAAGAGCGCGTGATGTATTGCACAGTGTGTTTTTACCCCATTTTAGGGTGAAGATGGATGCAGTCCCCGGTATGCCAACACACTTTAAATTCACGGCTACCAAAACTACCCAGGAGATGAGAGATGAACTGGGAGATCCCGAATTCGATTATTTTGTAACGTGTACAGAGATCTGCGGAAAAGGGCATTTTTCTATGAAAATGAAATTAGTAGTAGACGAACCTGCTGAATTCGAAAAGTGGAAATCTGAGCAACCTACATGGTTGAAGTTAAACCCGGATTACTTGTCAAAAGTACCTGAAAGAAACAGGGAGCTTGCCAAGATCAAATCAGGGATGGTTGAGGGAGATGAAAATAATTTGAAAGCGTCATTATAAGAAAACAGTAAGATATGGCTACGGCAGATATTCATATTACGGAAGAGACACACCACGATGATCATGAGCATCATGATGATCATGGTAATTTTTGGACCACTTACGTATTTTCGACAGATCATAAAATGATCGCCAAGCAATTCCTGATCACAGGGATCTTTTGGGCATTGCTAGGTGGGATATTATCAGTAATATTCAGGTTGCAGCTGGGTTTCCCCGAGATGCAGCTGGAGTGGTTACGTCCTATTTTAGGAGAGTGGATCACCCCTGAAGGTAAGATAGACGCTGAATTCTATTTGGCGTTAGTAACTATGCACGGTACCATTATGGTGTTTTTTGTGCTTACCGCCGGTCTTAGTGGTACATTCAGTAACTTTTTGATCCCCCTGCAAATTGGGGCAAGGGATATGGCCTCCGGGTTCATGAATATGTTGTCATACTGGTTCTTTTTCGCATCCAGTGTGGTAATGTTCATATCACTATTCATTGAAACCGGTCCGGCGTCAGGTGGATGGGTAATTTATCCGCCCTTGAGCGCCCTGCCACAAGCGGTCAATGGATCTGGCCTGGGGATGACCCTATGGCTTTCGTCTATGGCCTTGTTTATTATTTCGACACTATTAGGTGGAATTAATTATATCACCACGGTGATCAATATGAGGACCAAAGGAATGTCTTTTTCAAAACTTCCTTTGACCATCTGGGCCTTTTTCCTTACGGCCATCATAGGTTTGTTGTCATTCCCCGTATTGTTTGCTGCCGCTCTATTATTGATCTTTGACCGTAGTTTTGGAACAAGTTTCTACTTGTCCGATATCTACATCAACGGGGAGGCTCTGCCTAACCAAGGAGGTAGCCCTATCTTATTCCAACACCTTTTCTGGTTCCTAGGTCACCCGGAGGTATACATTGTCCTTTTACCGGCATTGGGTATAACTTCCGAGGTAATCGCTACCAATGCCCGTAAGCCTATATTTGGTTACAAGGCGATGGTGGGATCGATGCTGTTCATCGCCATCCTATCCTTTATCGTATGGGCACACCATATGTTCGTAACCGGGATGAACCCTTTCTTAGGATCCATCTTTATGCTGTTGACATTGATCATAGCGGTACCATCAGCGGTGAAAGTATTCAATTACTTGACTACACTATGGAGAGGGAACATTCGCTTTACGCCCGGAATGCTTTTTTCCATCGGGCTGGTTTCTTTCTTCATTTCCGGGGGACTAACAGGGATTTTCCTGGGCAATTCAGCTATTGATATCCAATTGCATGACACATATTTCGTAGTAGCTCACTTCCACTTGGTAATGGGTAGTGCTTCGTTCTTTGGCCTCATGGCCGGTGTTTATCACTGGTTCCCTAAAATGTTTGGTCGTATGATGGATGCGAAATTAGGGTACATTCATTTCTGGTTTACGTTCGTCGGGGTGTACATGGTTTTCTTCCCTATGCACTATATCGGGATCGCTGGCTATCCTAGGAGATATTATTCGTTCACAAACTTCGATACATTCAACACGTTCAGTGATCTGAACATGTTTGTGAGTATTGCAGCGATCATAACGTTGGCTGCGCAGTTCATTTTCTTGTTTAATTTCTTCTATAGCATCTACAGGGGGAGAAAAGCTTCGGCTAACCCGTGGAGATCAACTACGTTGGAATGGACCACACCTGTCAATCCCGGCCATGGCAACTGGCCAGGCGAAATACCTACGGTATATCGTTGGCCTTACGATTACAGTAAGCCGGGAGCGGACGAAGATTTTATCCCGCAAACCGTACCGTTTTCAGAAACACCTGGGTCAAATCTTCCACATGAAAACGAGCTGATAAAACTCGAGACGGATAACGATGAGCAGGTGATCGTCGTGGATGAGAAATAAAGAATCCAAAAACACCAGGCTGTTCCGTAGGATCAGCCTGGTGACTTTAATAGCGGTTTATTTCCTGATCTTAGTTGGAGGAGTAGTTCGTAGTACGGGGTCTGGTATGGGCTGCCCGGATTGGCCCAAATGTTTTGGCAGCTGGGTGCCACCCACGCAGGTTAGCCAGCTCCCTAGTAATTACAAAGAGGTTTACTCTGATAAAAGAGCTAAGAAGAACGAACGATTTGCCAAGTATCTTACAGCGTTAGGCTTCGAAGAAACAGCCTATAACATTCTAAATGATAAATCCATTTTAGAAGAGGCTGACTTCAATAAGCATAAAACCTGGATTGAGTATGTAAATCGCTTGATCGGGGTAGTTATTGGGTTATTGATCATAGCTACGTTTGTACGATCGCTCTACTTTTTAAAGTCGGATAAGATGATCCCGGCGGTGGCCCTTTCAACATTGCTCTTAGTGGTTTTCCAAGGATGGATTGGTTCCATCGTAGTCTCTACAAACCTCGTTCCCTGGATGATTACCATACACATGTTCTTGGCATTATTGATCATGGCGTTATTGACGCTGCTATATCATAGGGTAACCCCTTCTAGTATAGCACGAGTGCAGATACCGCATCCGAAACTAGTTAATATCATATTGGTGGCGTGTATGTTGACAACGCTGGTACAAATAGCCTTAGGCACACAGGTTCGCGAAGCCGTAGATAGGGCAGCCGATTATTTCGCTCACCAATCCCGTGATCAATGGATCGGCAGCCTAGGGCTGGAGTTTGTAATTCACCGGTCTTTTTCCTGGCTAGTACTGGTACTACATTTGGCATTGATATACTTGGTAAGAAAGTCAGGGGGTTCATACAAACTTGTCAACGCTTTAATTGTTGTTATTTTGATATCCATTCTCTCGGGAGTGATCATGGCCTATGGTGCTATACCGCCGGCCATGCAGCCGATCCACTTATTGATTGGCACCGTGGGCTTTGGACTACAGTTTTTATTATTTTTGCAGCTTACTCGAAAAGAAAAGGTTCTAGTATAATGGTAACAAGCACATACGGATCATACGGTGCATTGATCACAGCCAAAATTAGCGCTTACATGGAGCTGGTTAAATTCAGGCTTTCCTTTTTGGTGGCTTTCTCCTGTGGATTCGGCTATGTGCTGGCGAGCGGAGGTCATTTAAATTGGGCACACTTAGCTTGGCTGTGTTTAGGCGGGTTCTTAGTTTCTGGCGCGTCGATCACGATCAACCAGATCATAGAAAAAGACCTGGATAAGCTAATGTCCCGTACCATGGACAGGCCACTGCCAACAGGGAGATTATCCGTGAAAGAAGCGGCGATCTTTGCCATGGTAATCGCGGGCATAGGGTTGACAATACTTACCCTGTACACGAATACACTCACCACCCTGTTATCACTGCTGTCCATGGTACTTTACAGCTTTGTATATACCCCTCTAAAACGGGTGGGCCCTATTGCGGTCTTTGTGGGGGCAATCCCCGGGGCGTTGCCACCTTTGTTAGGATGGACCGCGGTGACAGGAATGATCACCTACGAAGCCTTGATCATTTTTGGTATACAGTTTATCTGGCAATTCCCGCATTTTTGGGCGATTGCCTGGGTAGCTGATGAAGACTACAAAAAAGCAGGTTTTAAGCTGTTGCCCTCTGGCGGACAAAAAGATCTAAATACCGCCATACAGATCATGATCTATACGTTGTTCTTGGTCCCTTTAGGGTTATTACCTGCCAAATTTGGTATCACCGGCATAGACTCCGCAGTAGTGGTGACGATATGCGGTGTATTATTTTTAAGCCAGACTTTCGCTTTAATGAAAAATGGATCAAGAAAGTCTGCTTTGCGAATTATGTTTGGGTCGTTCTTATACTTACCCATAGTGCAGATCGCTTATTTATTGGATATGATCTAGACAACCCCTCATGCCCATGACAAGGGCATAGAGATTTGATATGTTTTATCAAGCGGTGATTGGAACAATGAATATGAAAGGAGAAGATATGACTGGTGATTTAAAATTGATAGAAGAGCCCAAAAGGCCCATGGCCATGAACCCCCGTAAGTTTGCGTTATGGTTGTTCATGATCACCGTGGTGATGATCTTTGCCGCCCTGACCAGCGCTTACATCGTAAGGCAAGGGGAAGGCAACTGGATGCTTTTCAAGCTGCCGTTAGAGCTTTGGGTGACGTCAGGGATTATCCTATTGAGCAGTGCTACCATGCATTGGGGCTACCTATCTGCTAAAAAAGATGAGCTGGAAAAGGTAAAGATCGCCATATCACTTACCACGCTTTTAGGGGTTGCTTTCTTAGTAGGCCAGGTATACGTTTGGAATGCGCTAGTGGAGCAAAGCGTGTTTTTTGTGGGCAATCCTTCTGGATCCTTTTTGTATGTCCTGTCAGGATTACACGGATTACATCTTGTCAGTGGTGTTATATTTCTAATAATTGTGTTAATTTCGACCCTTAAATATAAAGTGCACTCCAAGAATTTAAACCAATTGCAAATGTGTGCCACCTATTGGCACTTTTTGGATGCACTTTGGATATATTTATTCGTTTTTTTACTGGTAAACCATTAATTGAGATTTAAAATATAATTTATGTCTGCTACCGCTCACACAATTGACTCCCCAAAAAGAAGCATCTGGGACGGCGGTCAATCACCATTAAAAGCTAGCTATGGGAAACTCATGATGTGGTTTTTCCTACTTTCTGATGCTTTTACTTTTTCAGCTTTATTGATTACTTATGGATTAATACGATCTGCACATCAAGGCTACGAAGGTTCAGCGGAAGCTTTCGTTTTTTCCCAAGACTATTGGCCTATTCCTGAAAAAGTATTTGAGGCAGTTCCTTTCTTACATGGTGTGAGCCTCCCATTGGTTTTTGTAGGGATCATGACGTTCATCCTTATCATGAGTAGTGTAACTATGGTACTCGCCGTGGAAGCCGGACATAGGATGGACCGCAAGGATGTAGAAAAATGGATGTTGTGGACCATAATTGGAGGATTGGTATTCCTAGGATGCCAGGCATGGGAATGGTCCCATTTTATCCATGGTGTAGGCGGCGGCGGTGCTGGCTTAGCTTGGAACGAATACGGACCACCGGATTTTGCAGCATTTTTCTTCTTTATCACTGGATTTCATGGTACCCACGTATTCAGTGGCGTGGTGCTTAATTTTATTATATATTACAATACAGTAACTGGTGTGTACGATCGGAGGGGACACTATGAAATGGTGGAGAAAGTAGGCCTTTACTGGCACTTCGTAGACCTTGTTTGGGTATTCGTATTTACCTTCTTTTACCTCGTTTAATCCTCAAATATTAGCATAAAATGGAAGAGACTACTCATATACAACCCCAACCTGTTGATAAAGCGAAGGTTAGGAAAATTTGGATCACGGCTTTGTACCTTGCCTTAATTACGGCATTAGAATTCTTGATAGCATTTACCGTTCCGTTGGAAATGGCCACAACTCGAGTGGCCATCTTCGTAGCGATGACCATAGTGAAGGCATTCTACATTGTAGCCGAATTTATGCACCTGAAATACGAAATGAAGGTTCTCATTTGGTCTATCCTTATCCCGATGATCTTCGTGGTGTGGATGCTGATTGCCTTTATTTATGAGGGCTCGGCCATAAATGCTATCAATTACTAAGAAGAAGTTCACAAAAGTGTAATCTCTATAGGTGAAAGTTGATCTTTATCTTTGGCCTGGAGGTTAAGGATCTTGGATGAAAGGAATTGTAAAAGGTGTTATACTTCTCGCCATATTGGCCATACCGGTTGTTATCTATGTTTTCCTGAAATTATTTGGGAGTAACGAGTTTTCAATCCCAGTGTACTATGCGCAAGGAGTGAAAGCGCCTTTTCACGAATGCGTGTACAAAGGAGTGCCCTATGTGGTAAATACGGGGCGCTACAAGGGTGAAAAAGCCAATGTCACTGTCTTTTTTCGTGAGAACAACACCTTCCAGGCTAATGATCTCACCAATATCCAGCGACGCTTGGTTGCCGTTTTTCCTGATAATTTTACGTTTACGCCGTTTGGCTTGAGACCGCAAGAGATAGGCGAGATAACCGTGTTGGATTCCACGGAATTCAAACGGTCTATGCATTGTGATTTTGTGACCGATACATTAAACCAATTCATTTTGCACGATAGGAACGGTGTAATAAGAGGATATTATTCCACTGACTTGGCGGAAGTGGACCGCCTGATTGTAGAGACAAAAATATTGTTGGAAGATGAGTGAAGCCATAGCGAATAAAGACACAAAATATAATAAGCTCATCATAGGGCTGTCCATAGTCATTCCACTGGCCGTAGCCATACTTTTCGGTGTAAAGATCGAGGGCTATGACTTCTCATTCCTGCCTCCCATTTATGCTACCACAAACGGGGTCACGGCCGTGTTGTTGGTCATCGCTTTATGGGCGATCAAAAACAGGAAAATTAAACTGCACGAAACCCTCATGAAAGTATGCCTGGTCTTGTCTGCCCTGTTTTTGGTGATGTACATTATATACCACATAACCAGTGAATCCACTCCATACGGGGGTACCGGGGGTTTAAGAATAGTCTATTTTGTCATTTTGATCAGCCATATTTTACTTTCCATAGCGGTCATTCCATTGGTCCTGTTCACTTTTGTAAGAGCTTTGGCAGAACGGTTTGACAAGCATAAGAAACTGGCTAGGGTCACCTTTCCTATTTGGTTGTATGTGGCCGTCACGGGCGTAGTGGTTTATTTGATGATCAGTCCTTATTATTCGTGAGTGTGTATTGTAATTGTTAGGTGGTAGGGGTGAGTTATCCGTGCATGGAAAGCGCATAATCTAACTCACTATTTATCAGGATTCGCAGCAACTCCTTGAGAAATAATATGGCCAACAAAAGATGTATAAACTGCGTTTTAAAGATAGGATCCAGAAAGTAATGACCGTATACGATCGTTACCTACAAAACATGTAATTTTGGATCGTTTAAAAGCGGGGAGCAGGAAGATCATAATCAGTAAGGAAGATGAAAAAGATAGTATTCTTGTTGTTTTCGTGGCTAATACCTACGATGAGTTCATTTGCGCAATGTGCTATGTGTAGGGCTACTATTGAAAACAATGTGAGTAATGGAGAAGTAGGAATAGGGGCGAGCCTCAATTTTGGGATTCTTTATTTATTTGTAACACCTTACCTAGCCATAGCCGTAGTCGGATACTTGTGGTATAAAAAAAGTAAAGAGAATAATGCCAAACACCAAAGGAAACGCCATATTGCATGGTAAATGTCCGCGATGTAGGAGGGGGAATATGTTCCCATACAGTGCTTATAACCTACCAAAATTCTTTAAAATGAATGAAGACTGTCCTGTCTGTGGTCTTCATTTTGAGCGAGAGCCCGGGTTCTTTTTTGGCGCAATGTATATCAGCTATGCGTTTTCCGTCGCCATCTTCACTACCGTGGGAGTTGCGCTGACCGTACTCGGCGACTTTTCTTTATCCACCTACTTTATCGGTATCGGGGGTAGTGTTTTGTTATTACTCCCTTTGAGTTTTAGATACTCTCGTATCTTGTTTCTTCACTTTTTCGGGGGAATAGACTTCGACCGGCAATACGGGAATTGATCCAAATACGTTATATTTAGCCTAGCCGGACTGTTTAGGTACATCTATTTATAGATCGTTGGTTTAACTTCAGCCATAAGTAGGGCTTACTGTCCTAACGAAAATGGTTGCCTAGGCTGATCGGTTTGGCCAGGCTAAACCTTTAATTTCGATTTTTGACATTCAACGTAGGACATAGGCTGTTACTGTTATCCATCCCATTTCTCATAGCAGGACTGGTGTTCCAGTGGGTTGGCCGTGAAGAAATAGACTTTTTAGTGGAGGATGAAGCAGAATTCATCAGCGATAGGCTTTCCAGGGAGGTGCTCAACCTCCAACGAAGTATGGTGCCGGTGCTGGAAATCTTAGAACAAAATCCTAAATTTCAATTCTGGCAAGTTAATGAATATGCAGGGCCGCTGTTTTACATTTACAAGTCCGGGAGCCTCGTATATTGGTCGGACTACCGCTTCGTCCCAGACTACCGGCTGGTAAGAGGCCAATACGATTATAAGTTTACCCGGTCCCAAAGAAAGCAGTTCGTGGCAAGGAAATGGGAACTTACCCATTCTGACCTCGAAGTATTTGCGCTGTTACCTATTTACAGCGGTTATAAGATTGAAAACGATTTTGTTACTTCTCTCTACAATCCTAAAATTTTTGCGGATCAGCAAGTCGTTGTCCATGACATGGAAGACGATAAAGGAGAGCCGGTTTGCCTTAAAGATGGGACCTGCCTATTTAAAGTCAGCTTTAGCGAAGATTACTTGCGTTCAAAGCATTCGGTAAGTGGATGGATAATTTTCTTTTATACCATGGCCTTTGCGCTGATCTTAATGGGGGTCTATTTCTTGCTCGAAACCATGGTAAAAAAGAGCTTGTGGCTTGGGTCATTGCTCATGTTCGGAATCTTATTGATCGTGAGATTGCTAATGCAATGGATCGGTTTCCCAGGTGATATGGTGGAGGGGTCATTGTTTGACTCTCGCTATTTTGCTTCTTCCAGCTTTAATCGTTCACTAGGTGATCTGCTGATCAACTTGGCTTGCTTGTGCCTGGTCTGCCTGTACGTTTTCAGGAATCATAAAAATGCTTTTAAAAAAGAAGTGTGGCATAGCCTGTCCCAATCGATGCGATTATTATTAGGGACGCTCGTCGCAGGATTCGGGCTGTTGATGTTCCATGTCAAATACCTTGTTTTCCAAACGTTGTATCACAACTCCCGGGTCACCTTTGACATTAATCGTTCCTTGGAATTTGACGGCAATAGGATCATAGTTTTTGTGATATTCCTGGTCTCGATGCTGTCCATTTTCTTTATTTTTCATTCCGCCTATGAAGCAGTACATCGCCTTTTTTCCAGGCGGCGACAGTTGATCCTTGTTTTCGGCCTGGGAGCGCTGGTGTTTTCATTGATCAATATTTTCCTGCAACAGGTCTTCTGGCCGGCTTTGATCGTGGGAAGCGGCGTTTATTTTGTGCTCAGTGTTACGAAATTGCCGGCGTCCATGGTGACTTTAAAGTACACCACCTTCCTGTATTTTTTTGTATATATCATTGGGGGGGCGTTGCTGGGAGCTATCTCCATTTACCAATTCGAAAATGAAAGAGAAGTAGAACGTAAGAAAAGATTTGCCAGCCAGCTCCTGATAGAAAATGATAACCTAGGCGAATACTTACTTCATGAAGCGAGCGGTAAGATCAAGCGAGATCTTTTTATCCAAAGCCGGATGTCAAGCCCATTTTTTTCCAAAGAAATTGTTAAAGAGAAGATCCGGCAGGTGTATTTAAGCAATTATTTTGATAAGTACGATATCGACATTTACCTCTACAATGCTGCCGGGCGATCCTTGGAAAATACCTCGCAAGGCCTGTCGCCGGAGGAGATCCAGCAATTCGACGCTGCGGACTACCGGACGTCCTATGACGGTATTTATTTTATCAACAACCTCGGCGGGGATGTATCCAAACGTTATATAAATTTCATAGAGATCAAAAAGCGGGGGATTACCGTGGGATACATCATTATCGATCTTGTATTAAAACGGATCATCCCGGAAAGTGTATACCCGGAATTGCTGGTGGACCACCGCTTCCTCACTCCCTATCAAAACGCAAATTATAGTTATGCCGTGTTTGAAAATGCTAAGGTGACCTACAGCTCCGGGGATTTTAACTACTTGTTAGATTTTGATGAAAACTTACTCGACGACCCAATTTTATATCGACGCTCTTTAATGGGGGCAGGTTTTTGGCATACCGGGGTTAAGGATGCCAGTGGTCGGGTCATCGTTATCAGCTCGGATGACCACCCGTTTTCCGATATTGTTTCCAATTTTTCTTTCCTATTCCTGGTCCAAGTCTTTACCATATTGGTGTTTACAGGGCTATACGCACTATACTTTAGCTTACAGAATGAGAGCCTGAACTATTCCGCTAAGATCCAATTGTATCTAAACATTGCCTTTTTCCTGCCGCTGTTCGCGGTGAGCGCCACCACCCTTAGCTTGATCAATTCATCATTTGAAAGCGAAGTAAACTACGAATACTACAAGAAGGCCGAAAGCATCAGTACGAACGTGAGCGAGGACCTGAATAACTATGTTAACGACATAACGGCCGATCCCGAGGAGCTACGCACCGAGCTGGCACAGATCTCCAAGTATTCCGGGGCTGACGTCAACTTATTTAATACACAAGGCCGCCTGATCGCCTCTAGCCAGCCGCTGATCTATGAGAATGACCTGCTCAGCAGCTATATTAATCCCGTGGCCTATTCCTTGATCCGTGAAAGCCGGGAAAATGCCCATATCTTGGAAGAGTCCGTCGGAGAGCTCAATTATAATACGACCTTTTTTGCCGTCAGGTCTTTTGACAAAGGCAACCTTATCGGTATCGTCAGTATCCCTTATTTCCAGTCCGAGTATAATTTGGAACAGAGCCAGATCACGGTGTTAACCAATGTCATCAATGTATTTACCTTTGTATTCATTGTATTCTTGGTCGTTTCCTACATGGCCGCCAAATGGCTTACGTTCCCCTTGCGTTTCATTACCCAAAAGCTTAAAAAAACCACGCTTACGGGACTTAACGAACCACTTTCTTGGGATGCAGACGACGAAATAGGATTGATGGTAGGGGAGTATAACCGGATGCTGGATAACCTGGAAGACAGTAAGAAAGCCCTGGCACGTAGTGAAAAAGAATCCGCCTGGCGCGAAATAGCGCAGCAGGTGGCCCATGAGATCAAAAACCCTCTCACCCCCATGAAGCTGACGCTCCAGCACCTGAACCGTAAACTAGTGGCGAAAGGAGAGGAAGAGAACATGAACCGCCCCATCAACACGCTGCTACAACAAGTACAAACCCTTGATGACATCGCCTCTTCTTTCAGCTCATTTGCCAAGATGCCCATCCCGGAACATGAGCGTTATGAGCTCACACATGTGTTAAAAAATGCGGTAAGCCTGCATGATGCGCAAAAAAATCTTTACATTGACTTACAAATTAAAGAAGAGCCGGTATATACCGTAGGCGATGAGCAACTCATGGGGAGGATCATCAATAACTTGCTGCTAAATGCTATCCAGGCGATGGATGGAAGTAATAAACAGCAAGTATATGTAACGCTTTTAAGGGTAAGTGCCCGTAAGGTGAGATTAGAGGTAAAGGACAACGGGGTGGGCATTGCCGATGAGATCCACAACAAGATATTCATACCGAATTTTAGCACTAAGGAAACGGGCTCTGGTATTGGCTTGGCGATTGCCAAGCATGGAGTAGAGCATGCCGGGGGTAAGATATGGTTTGAGACCGAGTTAGGAAGGGGGACGTCATTTTTTATAGAGCTACCATCGGAAAACTAGTTGCACGCCATGCCATGGTCGTGACCTTAATGATGCTAGGAAACATGGTGTTTTCCCAGGTCTCTAATGACAGATGCCGATGGGTTACTGTCTTTAACCAGCCATTCGCTTTAGACACCCTGTCCCTGGCGCCCGGGTCGTTTATGTTTCCCAACGGCGATAAGGTGGATGTAGTCCATAGCTTGGCGAGTGGAAAGGTGACGTTCAAAAGGGAAAGCGCTAAGGATAGTATTCTTGTGTGCTATAAAGTGTTGCCTTTCAAATTCCACCAGCGCTATTTTCATAGGGATCTCCATATCTATGATTCTAATGCCTTATTTAAAGATCCTGTCGTTGACAACAAAAAGGACTGGCAACGGGATGAACTTTTTAACACCCCCGATCTTAGTAAGAGCGGTACCATCAGCCGGGGGATCTCCTTTGGCAATAACCAAGATGTGTTCGTGAATTCCACCCTAAACCTGAACCTGGACGGACAGCTTACGGATGATCTTAAAATACGGGCCTCCATCACTGATCAGAATGTACCTTATCAGCCGGAAGGGAATACCCAGCAATTGCAGGATTTTGATAACGTGTTCATCCAAGTATACAATGACAACATTACAATGACCGGGGGAGACGTGGTTTTGCAGAATCGCCCGTCGCAGTTCCTGAGGTTCTATAAGAATGTGCAAGGAGGCCAGGCCGAGGTGCGGTATAAACTTGGAAAAGGGGATACAGCGGTAAGCTCGGCGGGGATATCCGTAGCCAAAGGCCGGTTTGCTTCCGTGCAAGTGGATCCTATCGAGGGTTCTTTAGGGCCTTACCGTATCCCCGGACCCAATAACGAGACGTTTGTGATTGTCCTGGCCAATTCTGAAAGAGTCTTTTTAGATGGGGTGCAGTTAGAGCGAGGGTTTAACAAAGATTACATCATCGATTATAACATAGGGGAAATCACGTTTACGAACCGTGTGCTGATCACTGAATTTTCAAGGTTGCGCGTGGATTACGAATTTTCAGACCAGGAATACAACAGGACCATTGCCACCGCCAGTCACTACCATGACTTTGGGAAATTGAAGCTTTTTTTTAATACCTACAGCGAAAGTGACAATCGTAACCGGCCACTTTTAGTCGAGCTTACCAATGAAGACAAACAATTTTTAAGCACGATCGGTGACGATCTTCAGCGAGCTGTGGCCAGCGGGGTGGACAGTGTCGAGTTTAACAACGAGCAGATCCTTTACAAACAACTGGATACCGTAGACGCCGACGGCAATCTCCAACGGATCTACAAATTTTCTACTAACCCTGACAGCGCCCGTTTCCGGATCACATTTTCTAACGTTGGGGCCGGGAATGGGAACTACCTTCAAACCCAAGCCACGGCGAATGGAAGGGTTTTCGAGTGGGTCTCACCTATCATGGGGGTGCCGCAAGGAGACTTTGAACCTGTCATAAGGGTGCCCGTACCGGATAAAAGGCAAATGACCACGGTAGGAGGGAGCTACTCGATCACGCACCATGAAGAGTTCTTTTTGGAAATGGCTTTTTCAACAAATGATATCAACCTGTTTTCAGAATTCGATAGTGAAGACGACAGGGGGTTTGCGGTTAAAATGGGTATAAAAAGCCAAGGGCGAGACTTTGCCCCCTTAAAAGGATACAAGATCAATTCTTTTTTGGATTTTGAGTACGATGACCAGTATTTCAATCCTATTGATCGCTTCAGGTATATTGAATACGACCGCGATTGGAGCTACGATCCCACCACGGACCTGCGCAGGTATGAGGATCATATACTTAATACCGGTGTTGAGATTGTCAAAGACGAAGCTAACCGGTGGGGATATACACTCAGCCGAAGAAAGAGAGGAGAGCAAGTGGATGGGTACCAGCATAGGTTTATGGTACACCAGGCACTCGATAGGTTCCAGCTTAAATCGTCCGCTTTTTTGATGAGAAGTGATCCCGGAAATACCTCCTCCGTATGGAACCAGTGGTCTGCGGATCTCTCTTACCCCACGGCCAAGGTGATCCCCGGGTATCTTTTTCGATCTGATCGCAACGTTGTAAGGGATTCGGAATCTGATTCTGTGTCGTTTTCTGCCATGTATTTTGATGAACACACGGGCTACCTTAGGAATGGGAAGGAGTCCAAACTCAACTTTGACCTGAGGTACAGCTACCGTGAAGACCAGCGCCCGCTGGAAGGTGCCATGGATAATTTTTCAGCCTCCCAGACCACTAGGCTTACTTTGGACAGGAAATTCAAAAACAATCGATTTGAAACCGTCTTCATTTATAGGAAGCTCGACCTGGCCCGGGAAGGGGAGGACGAAGAGACCATCTCGGGACGGCTAGACTGGACAGGTCATTGGTTTGACCGCCACGTGCGCTCGGAACTTACCTATTCCGTGGCCAACAGCCGTGAGCTGCGCCGTGAGTTTATCTACATCAACGTACCCGCGGGCCAGGGCACCCACACATGGCGTGATCTCAATAACGATAATGTACAGGATCTCAATGAGTTTTTCGAAGCGCTGAACCCGGATGAGCGGAATTATGCTAAAATATTTCTTCCCTCCAATGAATTTATCACGGCTTTCCAGAACCTTTTTGTATACCGGGTGAATATCGATATGCCACGGTCATGGAAAAACCAGGGGGGGCTGAAAAGTTTTTTAAGTCGATTTTCCAATAATACTTCCTGGACGGCCGATAACAAGATCACCGATGAACGGCTTGGGGCCAGGCTGCTTACCTTTGCGAGGAATATAGAAGAAGAACTGTTGCTCAGTGAAAGGAATAACCTCCGGTCTACCCTATTCTACAATCGTACACATTCCGCTTATGGCATCGAGGGAGTGTATACCAACCAGCAAGTAAAACAACTCCTCACCAATGGCTTTGAGCGCAGGTCTTTTGAAGAGTACGCTGTCAATACCCGGGTCAATCTTAACCGCAGCTATAACCTGAGATTTCGAGCCGCCACTAACGTGCGAGAGGCGGATTCTGATTTTTTATCCGGGCGCGAGTATAAGATCGACGGTTACCGCCTTAACCCCGAGTTTTCGTGGCAGCCGGGGCAAAGTTTTAGGTTGTCTTTTCAATATGTTTACACCAGTAAAGAAAATAATCTTACCGCAGAAACTGGGGAAGAAGCCATTTTTAATGAAGGTATTATGGAGCTACGCTTCAATAAAGCCATCCAAAACTCTCTTAATGCCCAATTTAGATGGGTGGATATTGATTTTGTAGGAGAGGAGAATAGCCCTTTGGGATACGAGTTATTAGAAGCCTTAAGGCCGGGAACGAACTTGACCTGGTCGTTAAACTGGCAACAAAAAATAACTTCGGGTTTACAGCTCAACCTCGGCTACGACGGGCGTAAGTCCGGGGAACAGCGCGTGATCCATATAGGGCGAGTGCAGATCAGCGCCCTGTTCTGATCCTCTGTAGTTTTACCCTTATCGTCCTTGGGAATAGACCTATTCGCAAAATGCTTGGAGTTGGGATGACAAAATAAAAAACGGATCGTCTTGGCGAGGCTGGCGGTGAGGGTGCTGGGGGCTACGAAGCCATCCCCTCCACGAGATATACCG
>JANQLQ010000330.1 GCA_028280565.1 Fulvivirga sp. | reverse complement strand
GTGGCACAAGTTGAACCGATAGCACTGGCACAGTTTAAACCGATACGGGTGGCACAATTTCACTGATACAACTGGCACAGTTTGGAGTGATATATCCATTAACTAAACCTTGACCTTACTTCAAATAGGTAACGAAACTTTTTCTTAGAGTAATTGCGCACAACGCCCAACTATCATCCGTCAGCAGGACTTTTCAAATTATTATAAAAGTATCTCACTGCACCGGCCTTTGCAAATAGCTGAGTTAGCTTATGGATGATAGTGTTTGTTAGCCACTCTAATGCTCTTGTTTTAGGTCATATTTTGCTAATCGTAAAAGAGCTGCTAGGAGTAGAAACATTTGGTCAGGATGATATTCGTTATGGTCATAAAAACTGTGAGCCACATTATTTCTGAGATTTAGCCCTCCTTCGTTTGAGAATAAATACTTGAAAAATAAAATATCATCTTCGTTAAAATACTTCTTGAATTCTTCATTATCCAAGACGTTGTGCAGGTAAATCTCCTGCATTCCGTTTGGCCCAATTGAACTTGTTGGAATATTTAATCTCCTGCAAAACTCTCTTAGAAGGCCTTCAATTTTTAAGGTTAAGCTATCGACACATAGAATAAAATTAGGCCGATAATACTTGCTGCTAACCCATCCTTGTATCTGTAGGAAAAACTCTACGATTGATGGTGTTAGAAGCGCAATCCAATTAACGTTCTTTTCTTCGCCACTAAGATCAAATTGAGCATAATCTTTTCCTATCCACGAGTTCTTAGCTAAATGATGAATAAGGTTTTCGAAGGTCAAATGACCAGACTTAATTCCAGGAACAATTAAATAATGCAAATAAGGCAGAAGAGCCATTCTTACTTGATAAGAGTAGGTTTCTAATAGTTTCTGTTCTTGTTCGGCTTCAATACCCTTGTTTTTAGTGATATTTTGGTTCTTGTCAAATCGTATGGTAGTTACAAAATTCAAAAACGCATTTTCCTTATCCTCAGAGGCAGCAACCACGTCTCCATATTTTGGGAAGAAATACCCACTGGAAATAGTTCGATATATATTTTCAGTGGGATTTTTTAAAATGGACTCTGCTAACTCCTTAATTCCATCGTTGAAAAGCTTTAGCTTATTTCGAGTTTCTTCATCAAAATCTATGTTAACATTTGACAGTCTGACCTTAGGCTTCAATTCCGCATATAGTTTTTCTGCTTCTAACTTCATCGCTTTGTTACCAGCTAGTCGAAAGGCGGAAATGGCTTTCGAGTGATAATCTTGTTTTATCCAGAATCTGTCTTCCTGAGTTTCAGTGGCGGCCATTCTTAAATAGGTCAATCCAATTTCATTGTGCCATCTCTTTACATCATTTTTTGTTTTAGTAGCAATTTTAATGGCGGTAGGGAGGTGATAGTTAACTAGTAAAAAGTCGTCCTTCTTTTCTTTTGGTTTGTTTAACTCTGCCTCATACAAATCAAGAGTTCCGTTGAAATCCAAAGCTTTGAATAATTTGGGGTAATCAAGCATGTCATTCAGTATCCCATGTTTAGTGTAAAACTTGATGCCCTCTTGATCAAATAGTAGTGTTTTGGTTAGTGTCTTTAGAATTTGGTTATCAACTTTAATTTGATTTGCAATAGCCAGGGTGTTTTCATACAACCTTCCTATTTGGAATGGTATTTCATCGTCATTTTTGGATTTTAATATTTGACAATAGCGATCAATTGAGGAAATGTAGTTTTCGATGGCAGAGCTAGCGAATCTATTATTTTTCACCCCTTTTGGTGTACACCACAACAAATGAAAGTATTTTGCTTTTAACAATGGGGTGTTTGAATTTTTGGCTCTATTCGTTACATAACTAATTACACGTTCTTGAAGGTTAGATAAAGAAGGGAATGTGGTAATTTTTGATTCATCATCAGAACTCCCATAGATTTGGGAGAATATTTGGCCTCCCTTAACCTCAAATAAATGGCAATCAATTTCCCATTGAGCCATTTCCTTTTCGGAATCGGAAGATGTGCTATTTCTGAACTTTACCCATAGATCGGTCAAATCCCAGTTCTTCTCTAGTTCAAAAGCGTGGTTATCAATAAAGGCGTAGAAGTCTTCGATTGACTTGAATTCGTCTATGTCTATTTCTTTCGCTCTCAAGATTCAGGAGAATATTTTAAGTTCTAGGGGTTGCGGCTAACGGATTGGCTAAACTGCGTTTCAATGCAGTTTAGGTTTTGTTAGCTGCTGTTTTTTCTATGTGAAAGTTTTCAGGTCGATCAATTGGAATTACAAAATCAAGTCCTAATGGATAATTAAGATCAGTTGTCACTCGAACAATTTCATTTTCAAGTTTAACATCAATCGGATTATTCATGGTTGATAAATGAATTAACCATTTAATTGAATTTGTCTTCTTAGTTCTTAAAGCAACAAATCCAGTTCCACCCCAACTTGTTTCACCCGCTAAAACAATGAACTCTTCGTCACTGTCTTCTAGAGATAGATATAATTCTCCCCATCCATTTTTTATGATCTTTTCGATATTTTCTGGTGAATCAACAACAAACCCATTTGTCGAATCTCCACTAATCTTTGAAAAAGAATTGTCCATGTAGAAAATGGCGTCCTCTATGAGACATGAGAATTGGTCTTCCGAAATTTTAAGTGCTATCATTCAATTCTACTTGCAGCTACCGCCTAGCTATGATGAGTGGGGATTAGAAAGCACCAACCCTTCCTCTCACATATAGCCACACTTTATTTCAAATAAATCACTTCTGGCGGCCTTTACAATCCCCACGAAACTATCCTGACCGAATAAACCCCCATTCATTTATGGCATTTGTTGTGTGCTCGTTATTTTGATAATAGTTGTTCAATATTTAAGTCTGGAAATTTAAGATTGCAAAATGGGACAAAATCAGAGTTTACATTTTCTCCTTTAAGAGATGGATAGATATATTTTGGTTTATCTTCTAAGAATTTTATGATACCATCTTCGCCTTTCACCATATCAATCATCGGCAATATACTTTCATTTATGAACTCCAAAATCTTCTTAAATTTATGTTCATCAATATTCCAAATGTTGCAGTTGTGATTTTCTTCAACTGCTGTATCATTCTCTGAAGAAGGTTCGAATTCCAAAATTTCACCAAAGATTTGTTTCAATATTCTCTTCTCTGGGTTAATCGTATAAATGTTCGGTAATATCTCGAGTACAACATGACTTCCAGAAATGTTCGAACGGCTAGAACTGAAACCAATTTGTAACTTAATTTCTTTGTCTTGATAAGTTATAGCAGGTTTTGACCTTGTGTACTTAAACCCTTTCTTAACATAGTATTTGGCAAGTTCATCACATACGGCTTGAAAGAGTTCTCGACTTTGCATTGTAGGTCTTTGATTAAGCAGTATTTCATTTTCTGTCCAAGCCATTTTTTGAGTTTACTTTATGATACACAACGTCCAGCTATGATGAGTGGGAATTAGAAAGCACTAACCTTTCCAGCTCCTCAAAGCCACGCCTTATTTCAAATTTATTACTTGTGGTGGACTTTCCAATCCTCACGAAACTTTTCTGACCGATGAAACCCCATTCATTCATAGCGCTTGTTGTGAGGAGTTTCTTTTCGCTCAAATGGAATAGCTCTACTTTCCTTCAGAGCATTAATTAGTTCGTCAGCATATTTATGAGCGAACTTCTCCTTATCAGAAGTAGAAATTTTAAAGTAATTGTCATTTCTGAGTTCCCATTCTTCGTATTGCTCTTCCTCCTTCGCAGGGCGTTCAACTTCTTACAGGTAATGGACGTAGTGGCCAAATTCGTGGGGAAGCGTTCGATAGAGTTGTGTATTTCTGACGTTATCTAATTTGTATTCTGCTATGAAATACCTTTTATCATCCAGAATTTTGTGTCCGTCTGACTTTAGCCTTTCCAGTTCTTTTTGCTGTTCTGGTTCAAGGCTTTTTGACCATTTAAACTTTCGTTCGTAGTTGACCGCTTCAAGAATAATTGCAGCTCTGTAGTTCCCTTCAAATTCGTACGAATAGATAAGTCTTCCCCAAACCGGAGATAGAGTTTCTTCCTTCCTTTTTGGTTGTCTAAGAATTATCAGGTTTAAATCATCATAATCAGGAGGTGGAATATGTCTGATAATCTCACAAATATCATCTACCGTACAGGCATGTTCAGATGTTGACCTTGTTTCTTCAATTACAAATTCAAACCTGTTCCCATTTACGATTCTGAAGACCTTCTCATACTTCTCCAATCGTTCAAAGAAACTCTTGGAAACTGCTACAGGGTATGGGATTGTGAGTTCATTATTCTGCCCATGCCCTTGTTTTTCTGTTCCTATATTTCTGTTTCTTCTAGTCGGGTTTCTCATGTAGTCTATTCCTCACAACGTCCAACTAAAATGAGTATGCATCCCAGTGGCTAGAAGCATTGTAGCTTCTTATCCGAATTGACATTTCAAAGTGCTTAGTTCGCATATTCATTTTAGTGTCTGTTGTAGTGCGTTTTAGTTATTTAACTATTCTTCATTTCCGTCTTCCTCTGATATATCCTTATTCTTTTCTTTATAGTACTTGATAAATTTATCAAGGGTAGAATTTTCTTTCTTGATGAATGGAGTAATTATCTTAACTGTATACTGCAGATTCTTGATGTTATTCTGAATAATTAGCTTATCAAAGTCAATTTTGGTTTTCCTCTCTGTGTTGAAGTTGTATAGTTGATAGCTGCATAAAATGGTTGAAAATTTAGAGAATCTCTCATAGAATTTGTTGTCATCTTTGTTCTTAGATAAGTTAATGAGATAATCTTTGAAGAAGACTGTATCCAATTTATTTTGCTCAAATGAGTTGTTATATTCTATGACTATGTTAAGCGTATCTAACATCTGAGACTTGCTGGTTTTTAATGAATTTAACCTCTCATTCAAGCTTTGTTTTTCTTTCTTTAATATAGAAATCTCTTCATCATACTGAGACTTCATTTCAGTAATCTCGTTTTCGTATTTCTTGATTGTTTCGCTAGCAGGCAGGTAATTAAGTTCCTGTTTACTCGTTCTCATCTGCTCATTTGCCACTTCCAATATACCTTGGGCATAAGTATTATTGTCATTTAGTTTTTGACCTAAAAAATTTATCCGTTCATTCAGTATTTTGCATTCTGACTCCTTTGATGATTTCAAGTGATTTATTTCTCTTTTATACCAATTTTTACAGATAAACCACGTCCCTGTAATAACGGTGCCCAGTGATGTTATAGTAAGTCCAATTACTTTAAACAGGTTTTCAGACAGGTAATTGACAATTAGTTCGGCTACATCTTTTTCGTTCATCTTTTCAAGCTTTCTTTCAATCATCAGGTTATGCACTACAACGTCCAGATATGGCACGTGCCTCCAGACTTTTTTAATATCTACTAAAATATCGGATTTGCAAAACAGTTTCAAGTAACCACTTAGAGGCATGTGCTATATCAATTGTTATCGGCTTTTTCTCCGTCCAGGGTAATTGTTAGTTTGTTCGGTTGCACATTCACAGAGACATATTTGCCATATTCAAAGCCTGACTCTTTTAGCCATTTACCTTCCATTTTGATTTCCGGAACTAGTATTTCGTCCCAAGCTCTTTTCCGATGTTTGGGTTGGATTTTAATTTTTTTCATCTTTTTATGTTAACTCAATTGTTTTCGATTATATCTATTAAAGTTTCATTTTATGAAAACTTATAAGCGAATATGTGAAACTTTTTGAGAATTAGGTTGATTTTGAATAAATTATTTTTGCATGAAACGAAACTTAGTTGACTGAATGTCAAAACAACGGTATAATAGAATAAAAATAGTTCTTGCTGAAAAAGAGAAGTCCGCCAAGTGGTTAGCGGAACAATTGGATAAGGATAAGTCCACTGTTTCCCGTTGGTGTACTAATGATATGCAACCTTCAATTGAGACGTTCTATGAAATTGCTAAGGTGCTGGATATTGAGGTAAGAGAGTTGTTTGTTGCAACCAAAGATTCTTAGGTAGTCGAATAATTAATGCCAATCATGGCCACAATGCCTACACTGTTTTGCATTTGGAGTTCTTGCCAATTCCTTACATTTAGGACAATTGTTAAATTGTACTTTATCAGAAGATTCTTTTAGAATTCGAATCACAATATTTTTCTTAAAAATATCAATTCCTGAATCCAAAAGTTGAAGAACATCAGGGTTTGTCGAAATCCAACCCTTCTTTAAATACATTTGTTTCATTGCCTCATTTGGCTCCTTCTCACTACCATGAGTCAATTTATAGTTGGAAGAATAATGACGCCATGCTTGAGCTTCTTCTTCAGTCATTAGATCTCCGAAGTAGTTGAATATATAGTCTATTTTATTAGAGTTCAGTTTGTCCATTAAAAATCCGCTTCCATTCCATGCCCTTGGCTGCTCCAAAATTTTAACCATTTCGCAGCTGAGAATAGTATATGAGCTTTACTTTCTGGTGCGTCTTCTTCTGTTTCAGGTGGTTTTCGCTCATGCTTGAGTTCTGAGCAATTGTGCTCTTTTGCATACTGTTCAGCCAATGCCATCAACTTATTTGAATAATCGAGTGTCTCTTCAGCCAATTTGGATTCATATGCCATTCCAAAAAGCTCTGGGCCTAGAATCTTTTCGCAATCATTAAGGAATTGAGCTCGAAAAACATGTGCCTCATCATGCATGGCTATGTATACAGGCATGCCATCACTTTCAGGTACTAAATCTAAGACATAATACCCCTGCATTTGTTGCATAAATTCGTCAAGAGTTAACGACTTGTCTTCTCGATTTTCAAATTGAGATTCCGCCCATTTTGTGGCTTTCGGATCGGACCCAACTTGAGGTGCATTGAGTGTCTTGTATGCGGTTGATGATATGGATAGAAATTGATCAAGAAGTTCATCTCGACTAAGTTCTTTTTTGCCTTTCAACTTATCGATGAAGCTCAAACTCTGTTTCTCCTCACCAGTTAGAAGCTTAAAAAGTCGTCTGTATTCACCCTCATATCCGCTATGAGGTCTATTCATCGGTTTCCAGTCTAATCCCATTTTGTTTTATTGAGTTTGGCCTTTGCTGATAACGTCCAACTACCATCCGTAAGCTGGACTTTTCAAATTTCCATAAAAGTATCTGATCACACCAGCCTTTGCAAATAGCTCAGTAAGCTTATGGATGATAGTGTCTGTTATGTGGATTTCTCTAAGGTTTGATTATAATGCTTACTTCAAAATCCTCCTCAACACTATTTAGATCGTTTTCAATGCCCTTTGGATTTATTATCCTTCCGTCAGGATCATAAGTGAAACAGATGAGTTTCTTGCAATCAGGATGTGCTGAGTACTTAGCTTTATCTTCAATCAATTGTTTTCCTAAATCTTTGTCTACAAGTCCTTTTCTGGTCTTTTTAACCTCTATGACAATTTGTTCTTTTTTAAGGAGAAAGTCCATTCTAGAAGAGCCTCCTGCATAACTGGGAGTCCACTCCTCAGCTCTAACATCCTCGAAATATAGTCTCAATAGCCCGTGTAAAAGGTCTTGAATATCGTATTCGTCTTCAACATCAATTGTAGGGCGGTTATTATATCTACTTCGTAGTTGTTTAACAACATTATGAAATTTATCAAACAGATTGTTTAAATGTTCAATCTTATTTGATTCATTTTTTGCATTCTTGGGCTTAATTCTAAGGCAAGATTTTAATGCCGCAATGATTTTAGTATGATGTCGTTCAAAGTCGTCTTTGTAATTTCCAGTAAACTTGCCTTTGTTTACTGTTAGAAAAAGTTCAAAAGGGACGCTTTTTTCTCCGTAGTTGGATTTGATAAAGTCTTCTACCTCTGCGATATAACCAATGAAATCCTCTGATGCTTTGCTAAATGTATCTCCAAGAGATTGATGGTAATAGCTATTGTTTGAAAAGGTATAAGTTCTTCCTTCCTTTATTAATTCTTCAATCTTTTCTTTCATGGTTGCTAGTTCCACATAACGTCAAGCTAAGCTCTGTAGGCTTAGCCATTCAAATATCCATAAAAGTATTGTCTAGCACTACCATTTGCAAGTAGCTCAGTTAGCCTATTGAGCTTAGCATATGTTATCGGCTTTTTCTTCGTCCAGGGTAATTGTTAGTTTGTTCGGTTGCACATTCACAGAGACATATTTGCCTTGTTCAAAACCTGAATCTTTCAGCCATTTTCCCTCCATTTTGATTTCAGGAACTACTATTTCATCCCAAGCTCTTTTCCGGTGTTTAGGTTGGATCTTAATTTTTTTTCATCTTTTTGTATTCACTCATTTATTTTCAAATACATCAATTAAAGTTTCGTATTACGAAAACTTATAAGCGAATATATAAGATTTTTTTAAAAATAGAGTTGATTTTGAATAGATTATATTTGCCCGAAACGAAACTTAGTTGACTAAATGTCAAAACAACGGTACAATCGAATCAAAATAGTTCTTGCTGAAAAAGAGAAGTCCGCCAAGTGGTTAGCAGAGCAATTGGATAAGGACAAATCCACAGTTTCTCGTTGGTGTACTAATGATATGCAACCGTCAATCGAGACTTTTTATGAGATTGCTAAGGTTTTGGATATTGAGGTTAGGGAGTTATTTGTTGCTTCTAAAGGTTAACCATTGTTATCTCGCTCCTAATAACCTATTCAAAGTCTCTTCTACTTTTTTAAGAACTTCCTGAACCTGTTTTTTAGAATAGTCAAACTCTCCACCATGAGCAGCATCATTTCTCATTTTTGCAATCGCTTCCAATTCCTTTGCTTCAAAATCTGTTAGAGTACCTCTATCAGACATCCTAAGTTTTTGAATTACTGGATTTAAAGAGTCCTTTTGCCCAATTTCAATTGATTCAGATCTAGCTCTGGTTTTTAACCCTTCTTCAAGTGCAGCACCAATTAACACGGCTGAAGCTCTTAAATATTTTTTGTGAATCAAATAATCAGCTTCATCAAGTAACCCGCTAAAAACAGTGGCAGAAACTGAAAGATGGTAGTCAATTGCCAATCCAAGAGAATATTCGTCTTTGGCAGATTTAAGAATTCCTAAAGCTGCTCCGATGTTCATTTTTTTACCTGGGCCGCCTACTACCCACACTTCAAATTGTTTGACAAATCGGTTTGTAGAAACGGAGAGTTTATCCAAAATATTAAGGCAGCTTGTTGACCATCTTGTGAAAGCGACTATGTCCATTATTATTCCATCTTCATTGGATTTGAATTCTTTCCAAAGCCTTTCTCCTTCAGAAATAAGAGTATCCAATCTGTCTAAAACAGATTCGTTGACATATGTTTTACTTTCACTCACTTATTCTCTTTTCGAGTATTGCCGATAACGAACATGTGTATGAGTAGAAGCGGACTAATACCCACCAAACCTGTCCTTTTCAAATAAAGATAGTAGAAAGTACCGACATTTCGCTGCGCACAAACCCGCTATTACTCATACATGATGTTAGGCGCTTTTCAGTCTCCCTTCTCTTTGTTCAAAGTAATGATTAGCTTATTCTTTTGTGGTTGAATGCTGACCTGGCAGCCTTCTTTAAACCCAAGTGCATCAAGCCATTTGCCCTCCAGTCTGATTTCAGGAACGGTGATATAGTCCCATCTTCTTGACCTGTATTTTGAGTGGATTTTCAATTTCCTGAAGTCGCTCATTTGTCATACATTTATATGACAAACGTAATCTAAAAATCCGACTTGTCAAACTTTTATATGACAAAATTGTCGTATAGTTAGTTGACATTTGTTTTATGACCAAAGAAGAATTCAAAAAGAAAATTGGTAAGCGGATCATTGAGTTAAGAACGCAAAAGGGGTGGAGTCAATCTGATTTAGCAAGAGCTTGTGAAAAAGATCGTCAAGCGATTGAGAAGTTGGAGAATGGGAAGGTAAATCCTACGCTATATTCGCTTTATGAGATTTCTAAAACCTTAGGTGTTTCCTTGTCAAGTCTTGTTAGATTCGAATAGTAAGTGGCTCAATTCCCTCTTTGAGCTTATTGTCTGTTAAGTACTGTACTTTCTGTCGAAAAAGTCAATTCCACTCGAAACATTGACTGCTCTTTTTAGCTGGTCATGTTCAATATCTAAATCGGTTATATCAAAACGGATCGTTTTTTTATTTTCTGGTTTAACAAGCAGTCTGTAATATGTGATTTCCTTTGTATAGTGGCGTTCAATTTCAACCGAAGATATTTCTGTCCAGTCAAGCCTTCTTTTGCTAAGTATTAATCCTTCTCTGGAAATTTTGAGTTTTGGTGTTCTATCAAGAAGGTCAGCAATGTGGAAAAATGTAAAGCCACCAAATAGCAAAATCATTAGAAAGGCTAATATTGGATTGGTTTCCCATGCATCCCGCATCTGTCCAATCAAATCCTTAAAAACTATACCCCATAATAAGATAATCCATACGAATCCTGCTCTTATCAGAATTGAGGTTTTAGAATTGCGAACCAATATTTCGTTATTTTCTATTTCCATACCTCATTGCGCCTAACGCTCAACTATCATCCGTAAGCTGGACATTTCAAATGTATATAAAAGTATCTTTTCACACTTCCATTTACAAATAGCTCAGTAAATTTATGGATGATAGTGTTTGTTAGCGGGTTTTTGCTTTATTCGGAACAATTTTTCGAATTTATGACTGTGAATTCCATCACGAATTTGAATACATCCGATCAACAAAAAAGCCAAGACTACAAAGTATTTCCACCATCCATTTTCAACTAAAGAAAATAATGCTACTAAACCTTTTTGTCCCGTTGGTCCTCCATGTAAACCGTTTTCATCAATGAAAAGAGATATCATGTAACTAAAACCATTAAAAATCAAGGTAATTCCAATAGCAAGAGAAATAACACCTGAAAAGATTTCCTCATGCCATTTTAAGAATCTTGATTTGCCTTTCTGTTCATTTTTTAAAAAGCTAAACTTATCATCATACTTTGCATTTGGTGAAGTAGGTAATAGAGGATAAGGCACAAGTGGATTGTCTATCTCTACTTTTATATCCTTAAGCCAGGCCAGTTTTGCGTAACCTATCGCTGGGTGAGATATGAATTGACCTGTGAGGGGCATGTTTTTATTTCTATGATTATGTCGTCTTGGAGTGAGAAGCTCTTTAATAGCTGACTCACAACCTGCCTTATCGCTATTGAGTAAAGCCCTGAAGAACTTGACATCAGGTTTGATAGTTGCATGTGCTTTCTTTTTGCTTAGTGCATCTAAAATATCAACGTAATTGTGACTTAATTCGTCAGTTATTGCGAGCTGAATTGCATGGATGATTGAACCCTTTTCTGCAATTTTATTGTATCCTTGATGGGCTAGGTTAGCATACCGCCTAATCAAGTTGATATTGTCACTTAACAATGCATAACTGATATGAGCCATCCCGTATTCTAAAATGCGTCCCTGGTATTTGCTGATTATTATCTCATCAATCATCCCACATTCATAGAAATATTGCTTGGACCGTTGTATATCTCCATCAATGAAATAAGATTTTAAAGATAACCTTTGGTATTCGTACCACTTATTGGTTAAGTAGGTCTTAATGTCAGCATTTCCCCCAAGAAGCCTTTCTTTGAATTTCGCATCATTAATCGGATTTTCACAAGCATTGATTAGCCATTCTTCTCTCGTAATATTTCTTTGCTCAATCATGATAGATGCCTAGAATAACCGCTAACGTCTATGTAAGAATCGTTACTTTGGTTTGTGTGATGGCTATGTGCGGTAATGATTTCTTACACCTTGTTACCCACATTTTACGCAATATTTAATTCGTTATTGAGAAGTTCCACTTTGAAATTGACTTTAGCCTTCAGAGCTTCAAATACTTTCAATATTGTTTCTATTGTCACATTCTTGGCGTTGTTCTCAAGCTTTGAGATTTGAGATTTTTTAACCCCTATTAATTCTCCAAGTTGTTCCTGGGTTAAATGCCGCTCTTTACGAGCAGTTTTGATCATGTCTCCAATTAGTTCAAGTTTGAGTTCAAATTCGTATTGATCTCTTCGAGGTGTCCCAATCTTGCCAATTAGTAAATCCTGTGCTTCATCTAAACTGTATGACTTCATTTTTCTTTCTTTTTCTGCTCAAAATATTCGACCCTAATCTGCTCGGCTTTGTCAATTTCTTTAGGACTAACCTTGTCCGTTTTCTTTACAAAGCCATGAGTTCCGCAAACTAGGGTCATTTCGTTGCTCTCCTTATCCCAAAATGCCAGAATTCTGTATTGAAGTCCTGCATATTTGGTTCGAACTCCCATATGTTTTGATTCAGTTTTTTGAAAAGCTTGGGGTCGTTAAGGATTTGGGCTTTCCTGGCATTATAGAATATTTTGTCCTGTACCTTATCGTTCTGACTTTTGATAAATTCGAAAGCCTCTTCCAATAACTTGATCTCAAACTTTTTCTCCACTAAGTCAACATTATATAATACTTCATGAAGCTAGAAAAAGTTTCAATAAAGGGAAACTTTAGATGGTCATAAATGATTTCCTATTGATATTACTTCCCATAGAGTTCATAAAGAGTGTTCCAAGTTAGTCCGTTAATATCCTGTTGTTCCCAAAGATCGCTGATTAACATAGTTTGTTCAAAGTCCTAGTTGATGAGTTGACCTGCGAAGAATGCCCCGTCTAAGTCTCCAACGAATTCGGGGTTACCCAGATGTAAAATTGTTCCTTCGTTCTCAAGTAGAAAGTCATAAAACAATCCTCGATGGCCTTCAAGTTTAGGTTCTTCCAGGATTGCAAGTTCGAAATCCGTCTGATCAATGTTCAGGTGTGGTGCTTTAATAGATGCTATCTCGATTGTTGGCATATTAAATCTAGGAGTGAAGTGTTGTGGGTAACGGTCTAGTATAAGGATAGTAACGGATTTTAAACCTCTAAATTTTCGGTTAAACTTAGACCTTTTTTATATTCACTAACATTGGTTTTAGTAATTAAACCGTTATTATTTTTATACATTGTTGGCATTAGTTTTTAAAATAGAATCCAGCAATGTTATCAACCATTTCATAGGTATATACTCCTGACAAATTTGTAAACAAAATAATAGCCAGGTTATCGTCTGGATAAATAGAAACGGAAGCTCTACCTCCTCCAAAAGCAGATACACCCGAATGGTTTTCTCTTTTAATTACTGGCCAGCCTAAAGCGTAAGCGTTCAAAATCCCATCAAAATCCCAGTATTCGCCATTATCTAGTTTTACAGGTGTCCACATTTTGTCAATACTTTCTTTCTGTAGTAATTCTCCATTCTGAAGGGCAATAATCCATTTGGCCATTTCATTGGCAGTCGTAAAAACTCCTGCATCTGCTCTAAAACTTGTCGGAAACTCCTCGTGAGCTTCAATCAAGTCATCTCCTTTGACATATTCTCCGGTGGTCTCGTCTAGATAGTAGAATACGTAAGTTGGGCTTTTGTTTTTTACTACATCAAAGGAGTTCCCATAGAATACTTTTTTCATTCCTGCTACATCGAATTGATTTATTCGGATAGATTCTTCAAATGGTACCTCGCTATATTTTTCTATAATTTTTTGGATTAGTAAGTAGTTAGTAGCGTTATAGCTAAAATCTTTTCCGATTTCGAATTGTAAAGGCATTTTTTGAACAGTTTCCCAAGCAGATTCTTGACTTCCACTTCCAACTAATTTATTCTCTTCATTTGTGTCTTCGATACCTGGCAACCCTGATGTATGGCTTAGTAACTGTTTAATAGTGATTGAATTCCATTTACTTGGTAAGCCAGGTATATGTTGAGAAATAGAATCTGATAATGAGAGCTTATTTTGTTCTTCTAATTGTAAGATTGCTGTGGAAGCAAAGACTTTGGCTATTGAATTAATTGAGAAAATGGTATTTTCACTAACATCTACTGAAAAAGGGACATTTGCTAGGCCTAAATTTTCTGATAAAATAACTTCTTTATTTTTAACTACTACAACCTGTAATCCAGGAATTCCCTCTTGCTCCATCTTCTTTTCAAGATAAACTAAGGTCTTAGTCTTTTCATTATTGAAATGATTTTCAGAGTTTTCATTACAACTAAAAATGGTAATTAAAATGAGTAATAGTAAGCAGTTTTTCATTGATTGGTTTTATTGAATGTTGTGGGCATAAATTAATGCCAACATCAGAGTAACAACCCCCCAGGTGTCGTTACTTCCACTATACCCTTACGAATCTAGGGGATTTTCAATACCGCTCAAAATAGGATTGGCTACGTGCGTATAGATTCCAGTAGTACGGGTGCTATTATGCCCCAATACTGTTTGAATATACCTTAAATCAGTCCCTTGTGCTAATAAATGTGTTGCAAAGCTATGTCTCAAGGTATGGGGAACCACTTTCTTAGTAATTCGAGCCCTGGATGCCGCCTTTTTACTACCTTAACTACGCTTGTTGCACTGTATCTTCCTCCCTTTTCTCCTTCGAAAAGCCACTCTTTTGGCTTGTATTCCATGTAATAGGTTCTCAAGTCCTTGAGAAGACCTTTACTCAATAGCGTGTATCTATCCTTACCCCCTTTACCCTTTTGTACACAGGTCACCATTCGATCACTATCCATACCAGGGGTTTTTAGGTTAAGAAACTCGGATCTCAGCTTGTAAAGCTATGCTTCCAATGAGAAGATGATTGAGCAATTTGCCGAAAAGTAGATGCTCGGAAATTGAGGAAAACTATACATGAATACTATACATAAAAATAAAAAACGGCCTAATTTCAATAATTAGGCCGTTTTATAGTCGGGGTGGCAGGATTCGAACCTGCTGTTTTGTTTTTAACCAATTGATAATCAATAGTTTAAAGCTATGCATGTGTCGGTGGATGTGCAAAAATTGAGGTTTTCAACACATGAAAACGACACATGGTTTTTAGGGTGGTGGTATTCAATGTTTGTTTAGAAATTCTGAGTGATCATAACTTGCATTTATCCATTTATTTTTCTTTCCATCATTGAGTAATGAATACCAGGTTCAACCTGTTTATTGGGCCTGGTTTGTGTCAACTAAGATACCTTGGAAAGGTATTAGGTGTACTGAATAAAAATCAGCCTAAGATTGGCACAAGTTGAACCGATATCACTGGCACAGCTTCACCGATACAACTGGCGATCTCAGGGCGGATACATAACATTAAATTATGGGAAATGAGTGGTTTATTTGTCAGAAGCACATACTAGAACTATATTGTCATTTATTTTCACTTCTATTGAGTTCCTGATCCCGCTACTGTATATTTGGTTGGTTTACTTTTTTAACTCCACTCGCAAAAGTCATGATATTAAAAAAAAGTAGTCATACATAAATATAAGTCGTTTGAATCCGATCAAAAATTCGAATTGGAAGATGATATAACAATTCTGGTTGGTATGAACGAATCGGGCAAAACATCTGTGTTAGAAGCCGTTGCTAAAACGAATTACTTTCAAGATGATGCTGATTTCGAGTTCAATTTTAGCCATGACTTTCCAAGAAAAGAAAAGCAACGTGTACAGAAAACGGAAAAAATACCAAAAGCCATAACATGCACCTACGAACTGTGTGAGACAAAAGACCGATACCTACTGGATAAAATTATGTCAGATGTTGGTAAAGGCGTTTTTGAAACAAAAAATTTTAGTGTAACCACTAAGTATAATTCTAAAGGCCGTACTTGGGATGGTATAGATGTCGATAAGAAGAAATTTATCGAATTTAAAACATCCGAGTTGGGTATAAGTAGTCAGACCTTAACCGACAAACTTTTAGCGGTGAATACTCCTGCAAATTTTCAAGCACTTGCTGAAAGCTACACTGAGGAAAAGTATGTTCAAGGGTTTAAAGAGTTACAGAAATATTTTTCTTGGGTATGGAAGTGGGAAAATCCCATAGAAGAATATCTTGCCCGTGTTTATCTAGACCCTAACCTCCCCAAATTTCTTTATTATGATGAATATTTCAGCTTGCCATCGCGTATAAGCCTTGAACAATTAAAGCGGCAAAATCTTGTGGAGAGTGAATACAAAACAGCTAATGCTCTTATTGAACTGGCTGACATCGATATAGATGACTTATTGGATTCAAGCGATTTTGAGGATTATATAGCGTTGCTAGAGGCAACGCAACTTACTATCTCAGAAGAACTCTTTAAATATTGGAAAACCAATAAGAATTTGAGTATCGCATTTCAAATTGATAAACGAGAAGAAACAGACCAGCAAAATAATAGGCGGATTGTTGAGCATGTGTTGGATATTAGAGTGCGTAATAAAGGAGTATCACTGCCACTGAGAAATCGAAGCAAAGGATTTAACTGGTTCTTTTCGTTCCTTGTTTGGTTCAAGAAGATACAAGAAGATGAGCAATCAAACTATATACTCCTGCTTGATGAACCAGGCTTGAATTTGCATGCATCGGCACAAGCTGACTTGCTCCATTTCCTAGAAGATTTGTCAGAAGAATACCAGATCGTATTTACAACCCACTCTCCTTTTATGATCCCATCTAACGGGTTGAATCGCACACGAACTATACTAGAAACAGATAAAGGATCAATTATCTCGGAGAGCCTTCAAGAAAAAGACCCAAACACTCTCTTTCCTCTACAAGCGGCACTAGGCTATGACATTGCGCAAAATCTATTTGTTAGTAAAAAGAACCTGCTGGTTGAGGGGGTTTCAGACTTAATAGTGCTTACTGCACTTTCAGGTATTCTTGAAGCAGATGGCAGAGAAGGGTTGCGGTCAGATATTACCATTGTGCCTACTGGCGGACTTGAAAAAGTAGCGACCTTCATTTCGTTGCTTAGGGGATCAAAGCTGGATATCGCTTGCCTATTGGACTCGTATAACGATGCAAAGGGCAAAGCAAAAATGGAAAAGATGATTGAGGAGAAAATCATCAATAAAAACAAAATCAGGTTCTTTGATGAGTTCGTTGATGGTAACAAACAGGCAGACATGGAAGATTTGTTTTCAAAGAGTGACTATTTAAAGCTGTTTAACTCGGCATTTACTGATATTACAGATATTAAGGAGTCAGACCTTAACGACAAAATTGAACGCATTATTATTCAAATAAATAAGCACATTGGTAAAGATCGGTTTAATCACTACCGCCCTGCAAACGAAATGCTCAAACTTGCGGTTGATAAGGATTTCTTCTCAGATGAAACGATTGATAATTTTGAAAAGTTGTTTAAGGAAATCAATGTTATATTGAAGTAATAAAAATACAATATGAGTCTAACGGTAACCTAACTCTGCAAATGAGTACCACACAAATTCAGGAAGAATTACGATTTTATTATGAACTGTTAAAAAGTTGCTCTGCTTTTTTTCTAACTGGCGTAGGCGCTATTGTAACCTCAATTTTTAAGGATAATAAGTATGCGGTGTTACTGATAACGGCAAGTTTTTTTACTCTCTTAACCATGATCTTGATCCTCGCGATAATTGTCTACTGCGACAGGTTATTGAATTTAATTGATGAATAGGTTTTATGGGAGAGGTTTCAATATATTTTCTATCACTATATTTGCTCATTTTGTGTCTAGTGATAGTGAGGTTAATTCTTAAAGTGATAAAAAAAATTAAGCGATTAGATGACCATAGGATCAGTCGTTTATTGGAGCGGCTAGGTAATCAAACTCGGGACTTATCTAATGAACTACAAGAGATTGAACGAAAACCTCACACTATCGCTGATCAAACTCGAATGATGGGTGAGCAGATACGGGATTTTGGCAATTTTCTGCATACTTCAATAGCAGATTCACTCACTAACATAAATAAAAATTATGTCTCCACACTCAAGGGAGTATTTAGCTCTTCGAGAGATGAAAAAATACATAAAAGAGAGATTGAAGAAATAGAAGCATGTTTCGATGATCTTACCCATATGTATGCGAGTCGATCGTTAGATACAACTAAACTTGTGCAACTATTAAGTAAGATTGATGAAATCACAGATCAAACAATCAAGGGTGACACTGAAAATAGGGCTGGCTTGTCTCATCGTGATAAACTACAGCAAGAAACCAAATCCGTACTTGAATTAAATTCTAAATTTGGAAAAATGGTACTAAGTGAATGATATATTCTCATTATTTGAAAATAGCAGGGATAGGGAGAAATTAACCTATTGATTTATTGATGTTTTTCGATCTATAAATTGCATATGTCATATTTCATCTGTCTCCAAATTGCTGATAATGTTAAGATAAATATAGTCGCTTCATGGCAGCAAAAAAAGCTAAGCGATGCATGTTGCAGGATGATATTTATCGAGTGTTATATTGAGTTTTTTCTATACGCCATTGAAAGTCAATTTTATAGCCACCCCTGCACATCCATCTTTTTAAGGTATAGAAAAAACGTATTGGCAGTAGTTTTACCTTAGATCCCTTTGACAGGGATGACACTGCCAGGTCAATTTCAGGTCAGATCATGGTTTTTAGAAACAATAAAGACTGTTATCTGAACGGCCAGGACCATCAAACCTTCAAACCCTCATTATGCCCTCCAATGATCATGAGGCAGATAAGGGGCCAAATAGTTGATTTTGTGATGGCAGAACCCTAGTTTTCGACAAATCTTTAAACGATTTGACTCGTTTTTTAAGTATACTTAAGCACGGTCTCACCGAAAGACTTGGATCAGCAAAATTGGCATTTTTTTGTTATGATCATTAACCTTACCTGAAGGCTTACCCGTGAAAACTGTTCTGGGAAATTTACTGGTTTACCTACCAAAACCGCTGTTATTCAACATAACGTCCAACTAAAATGAGTATGCGCACCAGTTGATTGAAGCACAGAAGCTTCCGGTTTGGGTTATTCTATAAAAGGGCTCTTTTCGCATATTCATTTTAGTGTTTGTTGTAGAGGTCATTCTCCTTTTATTTGTTTTCTTAAATACTTTGCCGTTTTATCTAATTCTTTTTCAAATCGTTTCTTAGCATTTAAATTTTGTTCTATCTGATATCGAATTTGTTCATCGTGGCTTTCCATTTCTCTTAATTCACGAAAATCAGTATTGCGGAGTTCTACCAGTCTCTGTTTACCGATTTCGAAATTTTCAAAATCATCCAGACTGTTAATCAAATTATTATAGTGACTTGCCTCAATTAGCAAAGCATTTTTTTCTAATGATTCTCGAGTAGTCATAAGTTGACTGGAGAATTTTTTTAACTCCTCTTTAGATGCTACTTCCCATAAATCAGCTCCCGCTATCTTTAAGTCACATAGGCTTTGCCATAGATCATTATAGATTTCAAATTGATTTTCTCGATACTTAAGAAATAAGACTTTGGATTTCTCCAATTCTATTTTTGTAGACTCAAGTTCTGATTGATACTTCTGCCTTAAGATTTCCAGTTTTTCATTTTGAAAGGCTTTTTGGGTTTCCAGTTCGGATTGGAATTTGCTTTTTAGCAGCTCCAATTCTTGAGCGTATTTAGCACTGTCCTTAGCTAACAACTTCCTTGCAAAGATGTCTCCAAACCATTTTGATAAAGCCAAGATGATTGCACTTGCACCGCCAAGGCTTAAAACTACTTTCCCAAAAGTTTCAAAAACATTCTCCATTTCTAAATACTCTACAACGCCGAGATATGGCGCTGTGGCCTCCGAGCTTTATTAATTGCTATAAAAGTAGTTTATCTGCCGATGCATTCAAAGTATCAGACTGGCACTGCGTGATGAAGATAAGAAACTCCCAAGAGCAGGAAATGGTAGAAAGCACTTCAGTTTTTTGGCGGCAGATAAGCGGGATGTTTAGCATACTCTTGGCAGATCGCTAAGTAAGGCCATGCGCCATCATCGTTTGTTGAACGAATCCACCAAAGGTGGAAGACCTACAATACGCAATGTCTTCCTTACCTTTAGTGTAGATTTTTCAACTTAATTATCAATATCATGAAAAAAAAAGCGAAACAGTAGTATCAAGGGCGTGTAATTCTTTTCCCCATTTCGAGAAACAGTACCAGCGGCTCCAAAGGTCAGTGGCTATTTCGGGCAAAAGCCAGAGTACACTTAACAATTATGCACGTTGCCTGGCCCAGATGGTCTTCCATTTTCAGTGTGATTTACTGGAGCTTGACGAAGAACAGGTATTAGATTACCTCCATTTGCTCAAAGATAGTCATAACACCCCTTCGGAAAGCTATTTCAAACATACAGTTTATGACCTGCGCTATCTCTACAGGCAGTATGGGCTCAAGCAGTTGCACGTGGCCTTGCCTGCCATAGGCCATGACAAATCCCTGCCCGAAGTACTGAGCCAGGGAGAAGTAAAATTGGTCCTCAAAACTCCCAAATTACTCAAACACCGTCTTGTGGTGGGGCTGCTCTATGGCTGTGGGCTAAGGAACTTTGAGTTGTGCAACTTGGAGATTACCGATGTAGACCTTGACCGCAAGATGCTCCATGTACGAAAAGGAAAGGGGCGAAAAGACCGCTATATACCCCTGTGTGACCTGCTGGTCAGAGGAATAACTACTTACCTGGAATCAGAATCTCCCATGGGTTATTTGATAAATAGCAATAAAGGCGGTGGACAATATACGACCAGGGGTGTGCAGTGGGTACTGCGTCAGGTGAGGAAGGAATCAGGCATAGGAAAGTCTCTTACAGCACATAGTCTGAGACATTCCTATGCCACTCACTTACTGGAAATGGGGATGGATATCATGACTTTAAAGGAGCTGTTGGGCCATGAAAGTATCCTAACCACTATGACCTACCTGCATGTGATCAGGGTAGGGCGTCAGCTTCCTTTCAGTCCTTTGGAGAAACTCTACCCCAATGGGTAGGCCTTCCCATGAAGTAGCTGATATCCTTGGTGCTGTTGACCTTCCTGTTATCACTTCCAACACCTGGAAGCTCAGGACACTGTATGCGTTGAGCAAGTGCCGGACTGCTGCACTTGGAGGACAGTATTTGGTCAATGCGAGTTTTAATCCCGCAGAAATTGAAAACCCCTTAAGTTTTATCTCATATTCTTCGTCATTTAGCGACCTTTCAACTAGTGCACTTAAATCGTTATCGTAGTTAAAATTCGCACTAAATATAAGGCCTTTGTTTAGTGTAATATCCATAAAACCACCCATAATAAAAGATGGAATAATGTCTCTCTTATTACTATGAGTCACTTATCCAGCCTGATCCTGTAGTCGTATTTCCCGAAGATACTTCGATGTTAGCAGCTAGTCCACCTAAAACTCCCATAAAAAATTTTTCACCTCCACCACCAATTCCAACCATAATTGGAATTTGCAAATATGAAATTTCAGCCCGAGCTGGGTCTACGAAACCTGATGACCTATGATATCCTCCTTTTTGAAGATAAGACAACCCTTCTTGAAGGAATAAGTTTGCTGTTAACATTTGTCGAAATTCTATATTAATCCGAAATCCTGTTCTTCGTTCCACAAAAGAATCACCACCTGGGAAACTCGCTTCCAAATCAACTTGAGAGCCATGTATTGTATAATTGGTATGACCTATTCCAAGGCCAATAGTGTTTTTCTTAAATATAGCGTTACTGTCAGGTTGGGCAAGTATCACGTTGGCTTTCAATACTAATAGAACGGGGATTAAGAAGAATCTATACATAGGAATTTAATAGCAAGTCGTTGATTTATGGCTTATAACGCCAAGCTAAGCGGCGTATGTCCACTACTAGCTTGAAAGCACTAAAAGTAACCAAGGTGCACCACCCTTCAAAAGCTATCCAGAAGAAAATGCGTTGTGAAAGATAAAGGCCAGAACTACCAGCAGTTGCTAGGCATCTCAAGTTGCAGAAAGTGCGCCGAAGTGAGCCAGTTGCAGATCAGGCTATGAATAGCTCGCTGACAAATGCCGCTTAGCAACTGTTATGGGCTTTCTTCATTAAAGTAGAATGTTCGAACGTAGTAGCCCAAGTTGAAAAGCATGTGAGCTTAGATTATCGGAGTTAGGTTACGGTATTTGAGGAAGTAGATTGTGAAAATTAATCCCCCAACGAACACACTATAAATTCCAAAGAACCCCTGATATGTGTGGTAACTCATTCTTAAAAGTATTGAGGTTAGAATGAAGGCAATGGGAGAATACTTCTCAAACCACTTTCCTAAGTATCCAATTAGGAATATCTCTTCGAAAAAGGGATTGACAATTGCAGCAGTTAAAATAGCTAACGGTATGCTGGTGTTCGCACTGTTAATCAAGTTCGTAGATGCTGTTCCTTCAGCTACCTCGCTAAAAAAAGGAAGATAGAGGGATATGCTCAGTAGGAAGTAGTTAAGAAATAGCAACAGAAATCCAGCACCGATCGCTTTGAAATTAATTTTTAGTGAAAAGTCATTTGCTCTCCAGTTACGTATTTCTAAGAACACTGCCATCAAAGCAATTATGATGACTTCAATAATTAAGATCTGTAGATAACTGAAATTGTTGTAGTAATAATTGACTTCACTAGAACTATTCGAGTTCAGAAAGTTCCTAAAGAATTGGATATTGGATGAATAAATAGCCCAGCCGAAAGCTACAACCAATACAATGACTAGTTCTTGATAAGGATTAAGTCTATTGAGGAATTTTTTCATTTGGAGGCGATTGCCCATAACGTTCCATGTATGGTGTCGTAGCATCCCTTAGGGTGCTATGCACTATACATCTTGTGTGTGCCCAACATGGGCACCTGGTATCGAAGATACCAAATTATTCCAGAGGGTGTAAGTCCCTTGTGCGCGAATTCGTAACCCGAGGCACTAGCAAGTCGCAAGGTGGGTTTACACTGCCCCGTAGGGATGGCCATGCCAAAGGAAGCGAGACTGCCCCCAAGGGATGCCTATGGCACAAACCCCGGTTCCAACCCCCAATCGAGTTGAGGGCAGGCTGAACAGGAACTGGATACAGAGGCTGTACAGGTCGGATGAGGTAGCACATCATACTGATGTCCAAAGGGTAGGAAACTATCAAGTGTCTTTGCAGTAGATCCAGTGGATATTGGGGGAAGGAATATGCCCTTACCTGGGGAGCTCTCGAATTGTACGAGTTACAGATTGAGAAGTCAGCAGAGGTCATAGTAGCTACTGGTAACAAGCCCTGAAAGACAGGGAGGTCTTACAAGGTAGCGAAGGACTGAACCCCGTTCTACAACGGGGCAGGCTGTATTGTGAAACGAAAATTCGTATAGGAATCTATTGATAGCCTATACTTAAAAGTAGTGGAAAGAGATACCTGGTGTAAAGAGCGGTTATCTTATGCTTTACGAACCGCCAAGTACGAGACCCGTACGCTTGGTGGTGTGAGAGGCGCACAGTGGGCTTATAGCTCACGGGCGTCTACTCGATTAGAACTAGTTTTGTTAGTTAATTATTACTTTTTTAGAGATTTGGTTTTTATGAATATTTGAGAGTTCCAAAACGTAAATACCAGGCTTAGTCCTTATAGGGATTTTAATATTGTTTCTTGGAGAATCTAAATCGATTGATTTGACTAGTTGTCCACCAATTGAATAGATCTTTACGTATAGAAGCATTTCCTTTGATTCTATTGTCAGAAGATTAGTAACAGGATTGGGATAAATTGAAATGTCTTCATTTACCAAGATGTTAGGTGTACTTGTAACCACATATTCTGATATGGTTAAACTATCTAAAGTGGATGCTTCGCACCCATTCGCATCGATAAGCGAAACAATAGAATATGTGCCAATTTTAGAGACTTCAAAGCTTGTGGTGGATTCATCTGTGGTAAGAGTAGTTGTGTCAATTCCATCGAAAAGCTCAAACGAGTATGGAGGAATTCCCCCATCAATTATTATTGACAAGTCAATAATATCTCCCTCTGCTAATAAAGAATCACCTTCTATTTGAATGCTTGGTAAAGAGTTCACAAAAACGGATTGATAGGTTGTTTCAGACTGAAGAGTACCGATGCTAACTTGCAAAGATAGCTGTTTCTCTCCCCATGTTTCCCATGTAATTTCATAAAATCCGGCAGAATCATACAGAAGAGTTCCTTCATCAAAGTCCCATTCGAAAGTGGCATCTGGTGGAGCATTTCCGGTGTAGTGAATAATAAGGGTCTCAGACTCGCAAATCGTGCGTTGATCTGGTGAAAAGTTAGATAATAAAGGTATCGTGAATGATTTTTCTTCTGCGAATTCAGAACCATCGAAGGAGTTATCAATGGATTGTACGCTCCATTGATATGTTCCACCGTATAGGTTATCACTTGCCCAAAACAAATTTTGACCTGCATTTCCAAAATTCGTAATAGTCCTTAGTCCTGTTTCCAAATTCGCCATACCACTAACCTTGCTTGATTTAGAACTTTTCAAATAAACATTATAACTCAACCCTTCTGAAGAGGTTTCTAGATCCGAACCCATATCCCATGATAGATACAAGCTCTCATTAACTATTTGTGCCACCAAGTTTGAAGGAGGATTTGGAGAAGAGTTCTTAATGTCAGTCTCATTTCTATACAGTCTGATATTTCCTTGATATCTTCCAATTATTAATAAATCTAGGTCTCCGTCTTGGTCAAAATCGCCCCAGTCAAGATCGCTATAATCAAAGCCTAGAAGCCCTGTGGTCCCTTCCTCTTGTTCGAGGAACGTCCCATCGGCATTATTAATATAAAGGTAAGTGACTACACTACTGTATGCCCCACTTGTTAGTAAGATGTCGAGATTGCCATCATTATTAGCATCTCCCCATTTGGCTGAACCTTCGTCGACTACCCAAAGATCAGCAAGTGTATTTTCAGAAAACATTCCATTGTTATTGTTGTAGATCCTGGCCGAAGGAAGGTTTCTTCCATTCACTCGCCTATTGCCTACAACCAGAACATCCATATCTCCATCTTGGTCATAGTCGCCCCAGTCAATATCTCCACTATGAGTTCCTTCAATTTGTTGACTTGCGGTAGAATCCATGACAAAAAGGTCATTTCCTTCATTTTTATATATGTCCATAATTGACCCACGTGTATCATTTCCCGACCAGCCTGCTACAGTAAAATCTAGGTCTCCATCATTGTCATAATCAACCCATTCTACTCTTCCAGTTTGAAAAACAAACTGGAGCGAAAGATTTTCTAATTTCCGAAAATGACCATGGCCTTCGTTTTTGTAGATGGATGTATTATTATTTCCAACTATTCCAATATCCATTAAGCCATCATTATTGTAATCACCCCATGACGCTTTCCCATGATGCATTCCTTGGATATCTGTCGGAACCATGGTAAAGGTATCATTGCCGAGGTTTTCATAAACACTAAACACCTGGTCATACTCGGTTTGTGAAACCGTTGCTCCAGCAACCAAAATATCTAAATCACCATCACTATCATAATCACCCCACTCAACGGCACCTAACCAGACTTTTGTGAAATCAGTATCATTCAATAATTCGAAGGTTCCATCATCATTTTTGTAGATAGAAGTTGTGTAACTTCCGTCATTGTTAAAACCACTTATGAGTATATCTAAGTCACTATCGTTATCATAATCCCCCCAATCTATTGAGCCATGCCATACTTTTGGTAGATTTTCAGGAGTTACATCGGTAAACACCTGGGCAAGGCCTGAAAAACAATTAAACAATAAAATAATAAGAATCCAGCGGTGATTGACCATAATACAATTAGTTCTAACGCCTAGCTATGATGAGTGAGGATTAGAATGCACTAACCTTTAGTCTCGCTCATAGCCACGCCTTGATTTAAATTTAAAACTTGTGGCGGACTTTCTAAGCGATACTAGAGTATCTTTACCGATGAAGCCCTATTCATTCATAGCATATGTTACCTGTATTTTTCGTTGTTCAATCATCCGTTTTTGTTAGACCACCTACTTTTTAATTTAGACCAAAGTTCAGGCTTCTTGTTGGGAGTTTTTACTTCCTCTTCTATCTCTGGATCGGGTTCCATTTCTTCAATTGACCATTCTGCACCAACTTCACTTCTATAAGCAGTTTGCCCATAACCCAAATGGTAGATTTCATTGAGCGTTGGGTCTTTTTCGATTATATCCTTCAGACAAACAATTTTGCTATCTTCTATATTGGGTTCATATTCCGTGTGGAACTGCCAGTCACCATCTTCATTATGATAAACATACAATATTGGTTTCCCCTCAAGAGCATGATGTGTGGTAAAGACTCCTAAGTTAGTCTCTTCATGAAACTTGAAATTCATATTTCTGTCTAGAAGAGGCTGTTTAAATTTCCAGTTACTGTTAAAGTCGCGTTCCCATGGCCATCTTGATTCTTTATCTGGCCAAACTAATTGCAGTGCTGGAAAGTCAAAGGAGTTCTTGTAGTACCAACCAGCATATCCAAAATAGTCAGGATAGCCAACCTTGTTAACATCCAAAAATTGAATTTCAAAGCCTTCAAGAAATCCAGAATACTTTGTTCCAGAGTTGAATTTTTTTCCTGCTCTTATCTCGTCTCTGACATGATTTATTATGCTACCCATTACATCTGTTTTGAGTCCAAAGACAATTACTTCTGGATGTTGGAAGGTTTCGAAGAGACCAATGGAATAAACAAAAGTAGGTAAGTAGCCATCTGATTCTATTAGAGCTAAATGACAATCATATTCCTTGATGTCACTAATAATTCTTTCTTTGGCTTGCTTATCATGCTCTTCGTGATTCTCCATAATTACAGCTAACGACTAGCTAAAATGAGTATGCGCTCCAGTTACTAGGTTTAGGGTAGTTTCTATTTCGCTCGGTCATTTCAAATAGCACAGTTCGCATATTCATTTTAGTGTATGTGTGTGCCCAGCATGGGCATCTTTACTTATCGAAGATAAGAATTAATCTTGAGGGTGCGAGTCCCTTGTGTGCGGGGGTAACGCCTCGAATCACTAGTAAGTCGCAAGGTTGCCAGTTGTGAAACTGTGACTGAAGGAAGCGAGACTGCAAAATCCGGTTCTGACCCCCAATCGAGTTGAGGGCAGGCTGAACAGGAACCACATATTGAGGCTTATAAAGCTGGATGAGCAAGCACATCATTGTGAGGTCCAAAACGCCGAAGGGTGAAAGCGATATAAGTAGATGTGACAGATATCGGAGGAAAGAAGATGCCCTTACCTGAGGAGATCTATGCAACCACTTGTTGGTCAGGCATAGAAGTCAGCAGAGGTCATAGTAGTTAGTGGCTACAAGCCGACACCAATAAGGATAAAGCCGGAAGTCTTACAAGCGAATGAAGGACTGAACATTGAATCGCGTCTTAATTCGATTAGGAGGCACAGCTAGCCTGGTCTTAAGCAGACAAAGGAAAAGTTTTACCTATGATAGAGAACGTACTCAAACCAAAGAACCTTCACAAAGCCTACCAACAGGTAGTGCGTAACGAAGGGGCAGCGGGGATAGACCGAATGACTGTAGCGGAGTTGGTACCTTTTATAGAAGCTAACCGAAAACAGCTCATACACGCTATCATTAACAAGCGTTACGTTCCCCAACCTATCAGAGGGGTAGCAATACCAAAAAGCAAGGGAAAGACTAGAATTCTAGGTATCCCTACAGTAACAGATAGATGGCTACAACAAGCGGTAAGTCAAGTGCTGAACACTAAATTCGAATTACAGTTCGAAGAGTTTAGCTATGGCTTCCGGCCTAACAAAAACATCCACAAGGCAGTATCAAAAGCCCTGAGGTACATCAATGATGGTTACCAGGAGATTGTCGATATTGACTTGAAGGGGTTCTTTGATCAAGTAGACCATGCTATACTATTACAACTGATTTACAACAAAGTGAAATGTCCTTACACCATGAGGCTCATCCGAAAATGGCTACGTGCACCCATCCAAGTAGATGGAAAGCTGCGAAAGCGTCGCAAAGGAGTGCCTCAAGGAAGCCCACTTAGTCCATTACTATCCAACATCATTCTTGACGAGTTGGATAAAGAAATAGCGCGAAAAGGGGTTCATTATGTACGCTATGCCGATGACTTTAGTATTTACACGAAGTCCAAATCAGAAGCCCGTCTAGATCGGTAACGAAATCTTTGTCTACTTAAGGGATAAACTTCGACTACCGATCAACAGGGAGAAAAGCGGTATACGCAGACCCAATAATTTCGAGCTACTCGGACATGGGTTCGTTCCGATCTACCAGGAAGGAATGAAGGGACAGTATCAACTGGTTGCAAAGAAAGGAAGTTGGGAGTCACTCAAACGAAAACTCAAGCTACTTACCAAGAAAACCAAACCGTACAGCCTGGAGGAACGCCTCAGAAAACTAGCCGAAGTGTGGAAAGGGTGGGTAAACAATTATCGCCTGGCCAGCATCCATGCTAAGCTAAAAGCACTCGATGAGTGGTTAAGGAATCGGATGAGGTACTGTATTTGGGCAGACTGGAAGAAGCCAGAGCGAAAGAGGAAAAACCTCATACGTTTGGGAATCAAACAAGGACAGGCCTACGCGTGGAGTCGCACCAGAATGGGCGGATGGGCAGTAGCCCAGAGCCCCATACTCAGAACGACCATCACCGTGGTCAGACTTAGAAGAAAAGGATACGAACCTATGCTTGATTACTACCTTAAAACGATACCTAAGATCCAATGAACCGCCCAGTACGAGACCCGTACGCTGGGTGGTGTGAGAGGCGCACCGTGGGCTTATAGCTCACGGCCGTCTACTCGATTAGGTTTTCGTGCTTTTCTCCGTCCAGTTTCTCCGTTCTTGTTAGTTCGTTCGTCCGCGCGATTGGAGCAGCCATACTCTTTGGCAGGTTTTGGTTTGAGGGTTGGCTGGCGTGACCTGACAATGTGTATGGTTGACTGGGATGGCTTTTGTCCACTATTGAGCGCTTAAGGCTGAAATTAAATGTGTTTCAAAATCTTTAAGGGTCATGCCCCCTTCAATATATGATTGAGGCACAAGGATTCGGAAATCACCATCAAGATGTATTGTATTGGGTTCATTTGCTTGGTTCAGAACATCAATTAAATGCCCCACTTTCGATCCAATATCATTATTAAAGCGAATAGAGCTTCTGATTTCTTCAATGTCCGAAACTTTGTACTTATTGGAGCCCTCATATTTCGTCATATCAACGGAACAGAGAGAATAATTAGTTTGATGTTCATTTGCTCGTAAAGTTTGATTTTTCGACATCCTAACAGAATTATTAACATCCCAACGTGATTTTACTTCAATAAAATAAACAGGATTATCATCGAGACTAATTACAATGTCTTGACCGTCTTGAACATCCTTTACTTCGGCTTTAATTATTCCTGAAATCTGGTTAGAAAGACGTTCTCGTAGTATCTTTTCAATATGGGTACCGATGGTGTACTTATGTTGAAAATTGGCGTCATCTTGTTGTTTCTGGACTAATGCCTCTTGACCAAGTTTAATGATTTCATCTAAGTCCGGATTTTTTCCTAGTTCAGCTAGTTTCTTAATTCTGGAAGCATCTAGACTAAGGATTGAAAATGTGTCTTTCCCATCAGCTAGTTCAACTAGTATGGATGATCTTTTACTGAATAAGATAGGAAAGTACTTTTCATATTCAGATGTAGATTTAATTTCATCAATTAATTCAAGAATTTCTTTTTTGTACCGGTGATCATTGATGGATTTGAAATCATGATTTTCAAAGAATTCACTTTCGATTTTTTCAGTTAGGCTTCTAACGGTTCTCCTATCTTTATTTTTTAAGTATTGTTGAAAATTATCGCTGATCAAATTAGCGCGTATTGGGAAATCTGGTTTTACTACTTGATCAAAGAGGTCTTTTATTTCCTCAGGGATTCCACCATCAATTTGAAGATAAGATTGAACTGTCAGTTCATTGAGTTGATTTGGAAAAACTGCAAGAGTTTTAAACATATCTTCAAAGTCATAGTAGGAAGCACCGGTCTCAAGGACTGTTTTCAGAAATTGGTTTTTTTCAACTACCCAGTCAGCTGATTCACAGCTTAAATCATTAAGAAACATGCGAATTAATTTTCTTTGAGGAGACCGTACATCTAATTCATCTTCCTTGATTGAAGGAATCTCAATAAGTGAATCTTCATGAGAATAGTATTCGCAAATGGACTTAACCATCTTTATGGGGACACTTGAAGAATCTACTGACGATACAACCTTGCAATACTTTATCAGTGATTGTAAGAATTCTGGACTGACATCCTTACTAAGTGTATTGTCTTTGATTTTCTCGGCAATCGCGTTATTTATATCAGAGGTATAATTTTTTCGGGTATATATTGTGAGTTCTAATTGAAATTGAAAATCAGAATGGATATGCCGTTTAGGAATATCTGGCATGATTTCATCTGCGATTTCAATTAGTATATCAGGTAGGCTAACATTTTTGTTTAAACCTGACAAAAGTCTGAAATCACCTTTGATATTTGGGAGTAATCTGAAAGTATTGAAAAGTTCTCCATGCCCTTCATCAATCAAGTAACTATAAAAGATTTGTAGTTCATCGGAACGCTGAATAGTTTGTAGGCTTCCTGCCTCTTGTAGTTTTTGAGCTAATTCTTTGAAATCAACGTAATTAAGTTCCTCTATTTGCCATTCATCAATGCGTGTGGTCCATTCCTTAACTAGGTGCTTGATAGGGGTATTTTTCCAAAAATGGCTAACCAAACAATAAATTGAATCAAAAGCTGTATCACTTTGAAGTAGTGAAGCACGAATGAAAATTGATTCCGATGGTGAAAGGTTACCTTGCTGCGTTTCAACGATAGGAAATGACTTGAACTCGTTGATCCAGATAGATTTCAGGTCTCGAAAATATTGATTAAGAAGAGGCTTATCGCTATCAATTTTGAAATTGATTTTAGCTAGCTTGATCGGATTTTTAATAATGGAAGATTGCGATTTGATAAAATCAAAAATCAGTTGCGATGCATTCTTGATTAGAGTCTGATTAGCTTCTTCCTCTTTTTGATTTTCTTCATTTTCAGAATTTAGGTAAAGACCATCTCTTGGTTCGGTGGGCTGGAAATGACGAGAATGAATGATATAATTTATTCCAAAATTTTGCGACCCGATAAGTGGATAGAATAGGAAAAGCCGAGGCAATTCATCACTTAGGTCACTTGCAGTCAATTTATCAATGAATGGTAGAATTACTGTAAATCGATCATCATCTGGTTTCAAGAAATAAATAGTGTTTAGGGAGCCATTAACTGAAATTGAAGTATAGTTTAATAATTCATCGACAGATGAATTTTTCTTTTGGTAAACTGTTTTTTGACCGTTCTTATCCTCTATGGTAACCAGTTTTAACCTTGGATTTATAGTGATTACGTAAGGTAGGATAGTTCTCAGGGAGGCAATGGCTTTTTCAGCGCAATCACGATTATGTTGTGTGACCGTTTTATATGTAAAAGTAGTTGGAGGATATGGTGGATTTGAAACCAACCCATTATTTAAAAGGTTACTTACTGACTTCTTGAGTTCTCGAATTCGTTCACCCAATTCCTTCCAGTTATCTGTATGCCGGTCAATGATAAAATCCTGGAGTAGGATGTAGCCTGAACCTTTTACCAAAGCCCCATCAATTTTAATTTCTTTTCCAAAAGAATGAGTTGTGATAAATCCTGTCCCATACTGTCCAACAGGATCATCGTCAAAAGTTAATTTTCTCTCTTCTAGAGTTTTGGAGCTGACCTGTTTAAATAAACAGTCTAAAGTCATTGGTGTGAATGGTACTCCATTATGTGAGAATTGAAGCATATCATTGGTTACTTTGATTGTTACTTCACATTCTGGACTTAAATCAACTGCGTTCTGAAATAACTCCCAAATTGCTCTTTCGGCATCATTTTCTTCAAGTTTCTTTATTCCCTGAATGATCTTATCAGCATGCTGCTTCATATCGTTCAATTCTGACTGGTCTTCATAAGAGAGTGAAGTGTCAGAAGCAGTTTTACTAATTAGAGAATCTTCATTCATTTTGTAGGCTCTAAGGGTAAGGAAAATTCAGGCTCTTTTGGTTTTTTAAGTTAGAGTTGAGCGCAGGCAAAACCAAACGTGCCTGAATGCGCGGTTGGTTCTACGTCTCGGCATGAAACCTAACGCCAAGATATGGTGCCGTGGCCACTGAGCTTAATTAATTACGATAAAAGTAGCTTATCTGCCGGAGCATTCAAAGTATCAGATACGCACTGCGCCATTCCAGATTAAAAACTCCCACGGGCAGAAGGCAGTAGAAAGCACCTCATTTTCCTGGCGGCAGATAAGTGGAATATTTAGCAGTTTTTTGGCAGGAGGCTAAGTAAGGCCATGCGCTATATCGTATTGTTAGCTGGCGTTTATCCTATCGAGTTGAATGAGTAGTAAGAAGAATATAAGAAAAGCGCGATTACAGAAATTACATAAAACAGATAGGTCAGTCTTCCATGCCGTCGTTTGTCTGTCATTTTGGAGAATTTATTCACAATTCTGGCACTATTTATCTTCTGAAAGTAAAAATAGGATGCTGTTGTTAATACTACCCATATGACTAAGAAAAGTATTTCTGAGATATAAATAAAACCTAAGATAAGTACTGATATCAGAAAATATATACTAAGTATTTTCAGTAAAAATAGAAAGGCAATAAGGCTAGAAGCAACTGATTTCTCTATTCCTAACGCACTTGGAGAGTTGCGCTTGAGGAATTTATATGTTCGATAATACAGTTGTTCGATAAAAGTTCTGATAATATTGATCTTTATGCCGGCTAACATCGGAGTAACAACACCCCCGGTGTCGTTACTTCCACTATACCCTTACGAATCTAGGGGATTTTCAATACCGCTCAAAATAGGATTGGCTACTTGCGTATAGATTTCAGTAGTATGAGTACTATTATGCCCCAATAAGGTTTGAATATACCTTAAATCAGTCCCTGGTGCTAACAAATGTGTTGCAAAGCTATGTCTCAAGGTATGGGGAACCACTTTCTTACTCATTCGGGCCCTGGATGTCGCCTTTTTTACTACCTTAACTACGCTTGTTGCACTGTATCTTCCTCCCTTTTCTCCTTCGAAAAGCCATTCTTTTGGCTTATATTCCATGTAATAGGCTCTTAAGTCCTTGAGAAGACCTTTACTCAATAGCGTGTATCTATCCTTACCTCCCTTACCCTTTCGTACCCTGGTCACCATTCGATCACTATCAATATCCGTGATTTTTAGGTTAAGAAACTCCCACACCAGCTTGTAAAACTATGCTTCCTATGAGAAGATGATCGAGCAATTTGCTGAAAAGTAGATGCTTGGAAATCGAGGAAAACGACACATGAAAACGACACATGCCACTAGGAATAAAAAACAGGGATTTTGTTGCATAGGAGGCGATTTTACTAGGGTTTTCGCATAAGGAAGTGCCCAAAAACAGCAAAAACAACACATGGAAATGTATTGTCTTTGTCAATAAAAACGGCCTAATTTTATCAATTAGGCCGTTTTTGTAGTCGGGGTGGCAGGATTCGAACCTGCGACCCCCTGGTCCCAAACCAGGTGCGCTAACCGGGCTGCGCTACACCCCGAACGATGGATTATGTGTGATCCGCCCAGGACTCGAACCTGGAACCTACTGCTTAGAAGGCAGTTGCTCTATCCAGTTGAGCTAGCGGACCGCTCCACTAAGCATCTGACTTTCCAAGTGAGCCTTGGCATAGTCCGAGCGGAGAGAGGGGGATTCGAACCCCCGGTACCCGATAAAAGGTACGGCAGTTTAGCAAACTGCTGGTTTCAGCCACTCACCCACCTCTCCATAGCTGATTCCCAAAAGGGAGTGCAAATATAATAGAAGTCCCTTCACTAATGCAATATCCCATTTCATTTTTATTGAAAATGCCAGCCGCATCCACTATCGATGGAAACCCTGGCTTACAAATTTTAGTACTTCCGGCAGGGCGGATCTCCAATAGGACCAACTATGGTCGCCCTCTCTTACCCGGAACTCATGCGGGACGTCTTTATCGATCATAAGGGCGTGGAGCTCCATGTTTCCTTTGATCAAAAAGTCTTTATCGCCACAGTCGATGTAGTACTTCACTTGGTCAAGCTCTTCGGCCTTTTTATTCTTGATCCACAGCAAGGGGGCATTAGCAGAGTAGTGGCTAGTGAGGCGATCCTCCCCGATAAGCCCCATGCCGAAGAGCTCCCCGAAGACATCATCCCATTGTTTTTGTTTCATTTCGGTCCATTCTTTTCCTGTAAAAACTGCCGCGCTCAGGGGAGCGGAGGCACTAAACAGATCTGGGTGTTTCAAAGCATAGACTAACGCTCCGTATCCTCCCATAGAAAGACCCGAAATGGCCCTAAACTCTTTTGCAGGACGGGTATTATAGTTTTTGTCAATAAACGGGATGAATTCCTTGACAAAGAAATCTTCATACCTTGTTTTTCCATCATGACTATTGATATACCAGGTTTCCCCGGCATCTGGCATTACAATAAGCATAGGGGAAACACTGGTATCGTTGGCGTACCGGTCGGCAATAGTTTTAACCTGTCCAAATTGTGTCCACCCGGTCTCATCGTCGGTATATCCATGCAGCAAGTAAAGTACCGGATACCTGCGGTCCGAGGTGTCATAACCTTCGGGAAGATAGATACTGTAGGCTACCTCCGTACCTAAGATCGTACTTTCTACTTTCAACGTTTCTTTTAGCAGGCCTTGTGCCAGTGCTGACGGCATAGGAATTGCCATGAATAAGGCGTATATCATATTTTTCATACAGAGTCCATTTTTTGGTAAAGAGGCAAGAATTTAATTACCTTAACTCATAAGTAGAACCTAAACCCAAGAAAAATATGAAAAAATATCTACTGGCGGCAGTCATAGTGACCTCGGGGATCAGCATTTTACCGGGCCAGTCGGACGCAGACCTCACACGGTCCACACTTTCACAGCATACCATCAAAGGACATATTTATTTTCTTGCTTCTGACGAATTACGTGGCAGGCAAACGGGGAGTGCGGAAATCGACATAGCAGCGCAATACCTAGCCAATACATTTAGAAAGTACGGCGTGCAGCCTGTAACCGGCGCGGTAGAAGGTTATTTTCAGCCTGTGATGCTGGAATCGGTCCAGCCGGCAACACAATTGAGCCTAACGATTGACGATTTTACTTCCAACGAGTTGATCATGATCAAAGGACAAAACACTACGCTGGAAAAGGACCTGGTCTTTATGGGATATGGCCTGGAAGAAGACTACAAAGAAAATGTAAAAGGTAAAATTGTAGTGGCACTGGCAGGAGCAGAGGGAAGGACAGATCCGAATTCACTCTTTGAAATGGCAGCAGTGAAAAGAAAAATGGCCATAGAAAAAGGTGCGAATGGTTTAATTGAAATCAATGCCCTTGATCCAAGCACATGGGGAAGGTTTGGGAGTTTCTTTAACAATGGAAAACTGGCGGCCAAGGCCAGTGACGATGGGGAGTTTCTCCACCTCTGGGTACGTGATGAAAGTGGCACTATTGAGAAAAAGACAAAGAAAAAAGCAAAGGGCAAACTATCCATTTCAGGGATGGTCAAAAACGAGATCAGTGCTAAAAATGTAGTAGGAATGGTGGAAGGCACTGACCCTGTTTTGAAGAATGAATTTGTCATTTATTCCGCTCACTATGATCATATTGGGGTAGGGCGGCCGGATGCTAAGGGAGATTCTATCTATAACGGTGCTCGTGACAATGCCGTAGGCACTGTGACTGTGCTAAGTGCCGCCGAAAATATTGCCAAGCATCCTACGAAACGTTCCGCACTGTTTATTCTATTCACCGCGGAAGAAAAAGGCCTTCTAGGCAGCAAATGGTACGTAGACCACCCTCTTATACCGTTAGACCAGGCCGTTTATTGTTTCAATAGCGATAATGGCGGGTATAATGATACCTCTATCGCTACGATCATCGGTTTAGGACGAACGACCGCAGCTGAAAATATTAAATCTGCTTGTCAAGAATTTGGTCTCCGTGCCATGGATGATCCCTCCCCCGAGCATGGCCTCTTTGACCGGTCAGACAACGTAAACTTCGCCATGAAGGGTATCCCGGCACCGACCTTTAGTTTAGGGTTCACCGCTTTTGATGCAGAAATATTGAAATATTACCACCAGGCAGCAGATAACCCAGGTAGCTTGGATTATGACTACCTTGAAAAGTTCTTTGGTGCCTACGTATTGGCATGTAGAAAGATTGCCAATGATCCCAACACCCCGTTTTGGGTAGAGGGTGATAAATATCATGGCGCAGGCAAAGCCCTGTATGGTGTAAAATAACATGTAAGTGATTAATATTGTCATTGACCTAAAAGAATATGAAAATGAAAAAGTTAAATCTCAAATTCTTGGTTTTACTATTGGCGGTAGCTTGTTCTCCACAAAAGCAAGAAACCGCGGACACTACCACGGAGGTGGCAGAAGAACCTGTAGCCGAGGTGAAACTCACAGGCAACTTTGGCGGCGAAATTTCCGGTGAAAATGCCGTAACTACCACGCAGCTATTAGCGGAACTGGAGGGAAGTGACTCCGTAGCCATTAAAGTAAAGAGCGAGATCCTCAAAACGTGTGCAATGAAGGGCTGCTGGATGAATTTAGTGCTTACCGATGAGGAACAGATGCGTGTAACTTTTAAAGACTATGGCTTTTTTGTACCGAAAGAGGGAGTAGAAGGGAAAACGGCTATCATAGAAGGTTATGCACAAAAAGTGACGACCGACGTAGAAACCTTGCGTCACTTTGCCAAAGACGAAGGCAAAAGCCAGCAAGAAATTGATGCCATCACGGAGCCTAAGAATGAGATCACCTTCGTAGCTTCCGGTGTAATCATTCAAGATTAATGAAGATGTTTAGACGGTCGTTATTTTCGACCGTCTATCTTACTGTGCCTCAATAAAGTTTAGCCTGCCTTTCCCGCCGGAAAAGTGACCCGAATAAGCATCCCGTCAAAGCGCTGAAGCCACCCAGCAGTCCACCAATAATGGCCACGACAAGGACCAATAAACCGCTACTCAGCGAGAAAACAGCGGCAATTTTGCTGGTAAGGATTGATGACGTTTGGGCGTCTATGGTGTAGGCCATTATGCCCCATAATAGTGCTATGGACAGGAAACCATTGATGAAAGAAACAAAGCCATTACGCGCGAAAATCATGCTTACACTAAAAGCTGCCGGGGCAATGACCCAAAAGGGTAAAAAAGTTTGTAAAATGGCACTTAAAGCAGCCGTTAGAACGAGTTGTAATAGAAACTTCATTTTCCAGGATTAAACGTTTGGACTAAAGGGTGATCTTGTTGTGGATCGGCATCCAGCATAAAGTTGAGCTTTAGATATTCTCCATCTCTCCATAATGAGATCATGTTATTGTAAAGTGGGTTCCCCGGGTTTCCTGACTGCCCACCGGGTAAGATGGCCCAAGCCTGTGGCGGGGAGGTCATTTCCACTACGATACGTTGTGAGGGGCCATGGTTCGGCTTAGTGGAGTTTACCGTTTTGGACTGGCCATCTACTTGGATATTATATACGCCTAAAGCAGGTATCCGGGCCAAATGCACCACCGATGTATTTTTATAATTGCCCCATGTGGCTTCCATAGCCTTTTCTTGCTCCCAAGCTTTGATAACCGCCACGGCGGAGTCAAGGCTCATAGCCAAAATGTCTTGCAAAGTTTCTTTTCCCGGTGTGCCCTGGTGATCATAGAACTCTGCTGGAAAACCATTTTTAAGTAACGCTATCGTTTGGTAGTCGGAAGGATAGCTTAAAGAGAGCGAGTCTGACTTTAACTCATCCCATAACAGGTCTTCAAATTGACGCCACCAAGCTTCGAAATAGGTAGGCGCTTTCGAGCCGACTGAGTAGATGTAATCCCATTCCTGGAGAGATTTTATAACATTGGCATGCTTCCCAGTCCCTAGGGAATCGATAAAGATCGGTAGCGCCTCGGCAGGCCGGATGCCATAAGCATCGTTTTGTAGAGCCATCATATCACTAGGCGTAACGCTGCCACTATCATAGGCATTCAACACGTTATTGATCCTCCGGTTTCTATAATGCTCCATATTCAACCAGCCCATGTTATAGGGATAATCCCCGTCTACCGAATGTTGATTAGCTGAACTAATAAATCCACGCCCTGGGTTATACTGGTAGGGGTAATGCGTGGTAGGAACAAAGTCTCCCCATTCAAAGGCAGGATCTGTACCATCCATTACATAGAGCCCTTGGTCCTTAAATCGTAAGGGGAATAACCCTTGTACCCTTATAGCCACTTCACCCCGGGTAGAGGCAAAAGCCACATGTTGGCTGGGAGCATCCCATTTGGTAAGCGCTTCTACATAATCATCATATCTTGTAGCCCGGTTTAACCCCAACAATGCTTCTTGTACCCTGGATGGATGATGACCGATCCATTTTAAAGCAAGGTAGTCTCGCCCGTTTTCACTTAAGAAATTATGATCATACACAATGGGGCCGTAGTGGGTATAAAGAACAGTATCCATGTAAGGATGGCCGTCCCTGATCTTGATGGTTTCATAATGTTTTTGAATTTCCCGCTCTTGACCATCATAGACATAGGCCGATTGCGTAGCATCGGTGAATGAGATCGCATACCAATCCCGTTCATCCCTGGACACGTCTGTAAAACCCCATGCAATGTTTTCATTGAACCCCGCTACTACCCCAATATTGCCGGCGAGGGCGAACCCCATAACATTCGTGGTCGGCGAGTGTAGCTGGACCATAAACCATAGGGAAGGGGCATTTAACCCTAGGTGCATGTCGTTGGCCAAAATAGAGGCCCCATTTTTTGTTTTCCATGCAGCCACGGCCCAATTATTACTACCATTGTCAGGATCAGGCATAGGATGCACCTTTTTGATCATGGTCTGCGCGATTGCAATTGAATCCGGGCGCTCTTTTTTGAACGCTTCGAAAGGCCATTGAGCAGGCGACTGGGCTACCGGGTCTATCCCCGCCGGCCATTGTGGAAATAGTTTGTAGAATGTTTCTTCGCCAAGTTTCCAGTACGCCTGTGTATTTTGTACGTCGCGGTCCCAACCGGTCAAGTTATCAGTCATGTACTGAAGCAGCAGCGCTGATTTTAATAGGGACCAAGGTTCTGGAGAGTAATTGAGTAATTTATACTCCAACGGCAGGTCTTTGTAGGATAGGGATGAGATGTATTCATTCACCCCTTGCGTGTAGGCTTCCACATGCGCTTTTAGTGAACTATTGCTTTCCATAGCTTTGGCCGACTTTTCGGCGCCATATACCATACCCTTCCTTCTTTGTAGCCGGTCAAAATTGAGGCCTACTTCGCCGATAAGTTCAGATATGCGTCCGGCTGCTGCGTAAGTTTGGAAATCCATTTGCCAGAGACGGTGTTGCGCCACTACATACCCTTGGGCCATGTACAGGTCATGGTCATTTTGGGCAAAAATATGAGGGATGCCATGGTCATCATAATACACCTGGACAGCATCCTGCAAGCCGTTAATGTCAATTCGCTCCGCATAAGGTAATGAGTCCGATTCCGCATTTTGCCAAAACCCATGGAAGGGATCTAAGAATTTACCAAGAGGCGGGACAGGGCTGCCCTGGATCACGAACCGGTTGTTGAGAGCATAAATAAGGAAAATGGTGATTGATAAAGAAACAATTAATTTGATGAGCCTCATCCAATAATGAATTGATTGATCCGTTAAAATAAATTAAATATTTCAATATCAGGCAACCTGCGATCGCACAAATACTGATTTGATGATACTTTGGAAAATAATCCTGTTATATTTGGGCGATTTTTCAACCCCATGGAACTCATCCTGAACAAGTATACTCCTGGTCAAATGGCAAAGGCGTCCAAAATAAAAGCCGTGGTCTTTGATGTTGATGGCGTATTAACCGGTGGAGAGATCATATACAGTAACACAGGAGATGAATTAAAGCAGTTTAACGTCAAAGATGGTCTCATCATCAAACACCTTAAAAATTATGGTATCCTGACCGGTGCAATTACCGGCAGGACCTCCCAACTGGTACAGAAAAGATGCGAAGAATTAAAACTGGATTTTTTCTACCAAGGTATACGTGACAAATGGATGATCTTAAAAAAAGAGATTGATCAATTGGGCTTGAAAGATCACGAGACCTGTTATATCGGGGATGATCTTATCGACTTAAAATCGTTAGTAAGGGTGGGGCTTAGTGTATCGCCCTCTGACGCTCCCGGGTATATCAAAGATCATGTAGATCTCGTTGCCTCTTGTAAAGGAGGGCAGGGTGTGGTACGAGAGGTGGCAGACCTTGTCTTGGCCTCGCAAGGTGCACTTAAACAGATTGTAAAAGAATGCTTATAGACCTGGTCGCTGGGGCCCGTCCGAATTTTATGAAGATAGCCCCCATTATTAAAGCGATAAAAAAAGAACAAGATGCCGGAAGTCGTTTGTCTTTTCGACTGGTACATACCGGCCAGCATTATGATAAGAAAATGTCGGGAGACTTTTTCGAGCAGCTTAATATTCCAACCCCGGATGTCAATTTAGGTGTGGGATCTGGAAGCCAAGCGGAGCAGACGGCCAAGATCATGACAGGTTATGAAAAAGTGCTGGATGAAAAAAAGCCCGAGGTCTGCCTTGTAGTAGGAGATGTTACTTCTACTATGGCCTGTGCTATAACGGCCAAAAAGTCGGGAGTATTAGTAGTTCATGTCGAAGGGGGTATTCGCTCCGGGGATTGGCGAATGCCGGAAGAAGTAAACCGGGTGGTGACTGATTCGATCACGGATTATTTTTATACTACCTCAAAATATGCGAATGAGAATTTGAAAAATCAAGGAGTGCCCCGGGAAAAGATCGTTTACGTGGGGAATACTATGATCGATTCTTTGTTGGGGAATTTAGATAGGTTAGTACAGCCTGGTATATGGAATAAAGTAAGCCTTGAAGAGAGAAAGTTCATTTTGATGACCCTGCATAGACCTTCTAACGTTGACGATGGCAAAAACCTTTTGGAGATAATTAGAGAAGTGTGCAGTTCGGCAAGTAATGTCCCGGTAATTTTCCCTATCCATCCGCGCACCCGGAAGATGCTAGACTTGGATGCTCTAAAATATAATAATTTACATGCCATAGAACCAATGGGGTACCTTGAGTTTATCTTCCTGTTAAAGAACTGCATGGCCATAATAACCGATTCAGGAGGCATTACCGAGGAGGCCACGGTCTTGGGGGTGCCCTGCATGACACTCAGGGATTCCACGGAGCGGCCGGAAACCATAGAAGAAGGGACGAATGAACTTTTAGGAACTGACCCAAAAGCTCTAAAACCTGCCTTAGAGCGGTTAATGAACGGGAATTGGAAAAAAGGAGGCATCCCTTATCTTTGGGATGGTAAGACTTCAGGAAGGATTGTTGAACATTTATTGAGTATTGCTTAAAAATGGAAATTTTTCAACAACCAGTTAAGATCAGTAGTGACATTGTATTAGGTTCCGGGAAGATGGTCCTCTTTGCAGGCCCTTGTGCTGCCGAAAGCTATGAAATCTGCATGGAAACTGGCGAAAGAGTAAAGGAGCTTTGTGCACAATTGGATATACACTATGTTTTCAAAGCGTCTTTTGACAAAGCCAATCGTACCTCTGTAAACTCTTACCGGGGTGGCGGCATGGAGAAGGGGCTTGATATTCTCTCCCGGGTGAAAAAAGACTTAGAGGTTCCGTTAGTTACCGATATACACGAGTCCTACCAGGCCGATGAAGTAGCAGAAATTGCTGATGTTCTCCAAATACCGGCCTTTCTTTGCCGCCAGACAGACCTGCTTTTAGCCGCAGCGAAAACGGGTAAGGCAGTGAAAGTAAAACGAGGACAATTCATGGCCCCGGCAGATATGAAATATGCGGTAAACAAGGTACGCGAAGCAGGTAACGAGAATGTTTTCTTAACGGAAAGGGGAGCTTCTTTTGGTTATCATAACCTGGTGGTCGATATGAGGGCATTACCCACCATGAGGCAGTTTTCACCAGTGGTTTTTGATGTCACCCACAGTGTGCAACAACCGGGGGCAGCAGGAGGCTCTTCCGGAGGGCAGCGAGAGTTTGCCCCTTACCTAGCCCGTGCTGCTGCAGCTGCGGGTGTGGATGGCTTTTTCATAGAGACCCATCCTAACCCCTCAAAAGCCTTGAGTGACGGCCCTAATATGATACCGCTAGGCGAAATAGAGGATTTTTTAAAGATGATAAAGAAAGTTTGGGAAGTAGGGCAGGGATATGTTAATTCGCAGAATGTTTTGTAATCCAATTATGTCCAAAGGATTAGTTTTCGTTCTTTTCAGTGTTGTTTTTTTTGGAGCTTGTGTGCCTAATAAGAAAACGGTTTTGCTTCAATATCGTGATGAGCTTAAGAAGGATGATGTTACGCTGGATACGGTTTTAAGAATTTATAAACCACGGCAGTTTGATTACAGGATACAGCCTGAAGATATATTGTCTGTAAGAGTTTTAAGTTTAACTGAAGAAGAGTATGATTTTTTTAATGATCAGAATGTAACGAATATGAACTTTCAGGCGCAGCAGGGTGGAGCCGTTCTGGCCGGACATCTGGTGGATTACATGGGTGAAATTGAATTTCCTGTAGTTGGTAAGATTAGAGTTGCTGGACTCACTATTTTTGAGGCTCAAAAACTATTACAGGAAAAGGCCAACGATTTTTTAAAGGAGCCTGTGGTAAATATTAGGTTATTGAATTATCGGATTACCTTGCTGGGAGAAGTTACTAATGAAGGAACAATCTCAATCTTCAACAACAGGACAAATATCATAGAAGCCATAGGTTTGGCAGGTGGTCTGGACGATCTTGCAGATCGTAATAATGTCAAAATACTCCGTCATGAAAATGGTGAGGTGAATGTGATTTACGTTGATCTTCTGGATGAAAATTTAGTAAATTCTCCTTTTTACTATATTCACAACAATGACGTCATCATTATACCTCCGCTGAAACAAAAGCCATTCAGACAGTATTTTGGTCAGAATTTGACGTTGGTGGTTTCGTCACTGTCTTTACTGCTGCTCACCTTTAATTTAATAAATTGACAATCTCCTCAAATGCAGGAAGCTAATACCATGAATCACCAGGAGTCTGTAACGGATATCAGAAGGATATTCTTCCTAATACTGAAATATTGGTATTGGATAATTTTAAGTTTAGTGATTACCCTGACCATTGCGTACCTTATCAACCGCTATACAGTTAAGATCTATCCGGTGTCTATGACCATCCTGATCAAAGATCAGCAAGAACAGGACAACGCAATTTCCGATCTGATCTACAACAGTAGAGGCTTTATGACTGGGAAAAATTATCACAATGAAGAGATTTTGCTTAGCTCATATCCCCTGATCAGAAAAACCGTAGAGAACCTCGATTTTCATGTCGCTTTTTTTAAAGAGGGTGAGATCAAAACATCTGAGATTTATCCTGGGCCGCCAATAAAGATTGAAATAGATACCTTAAATTCCGCTTTACCTCATGGAAGGAGTTTTTATCTCAATATTGTTGACAATAACAATTTTGTGGTAGGATCGAATGATAAGAACAACCGAATCTTCCAGGGTACTTTTGGTCAATGGTTTGATTTTGAAGGTATTCGGTACAGGATCACTAAAATCAGGAAAGATAAATTGCCATCAAATGGCGATCAATATCTCGTTGTTTTTCGTGATTATTCCTCTATAGCAAGAGGTTATACAGGGAGGATAACCGTTCGTTGGTTAAGGGAAGGTGCTTCTATATTGTCCTTAACACTGAACGGTCCTACTCCTAATAAAGAAGCAGTTTTCCTGGCAAGATTGGCCCAAACTTACCAAGAACAGGACTTGATGCAAAAAAATGAACAGGCTACCCGTACTGTTCACTTTATAGACGATCAATTGGAAATCATTTCGGATTCACTTGTTCAACTTGAATTACAAATACAACGATTTAAGGAAAGTAATTTTTCTTCGGGCCTATCAAGTGAAGTAAGTAGGTATCAGGAAAATCTTGAAGAGCTGCTGGATGATCAATCCAGGTTGATACTGGAGGAAAATTATTTTAATTACCTGACCAGTTATTTGAATGAGAAGAGTGATTTTAGAGAGATCACTATTCCCGCCTCTGTTGGCGTTTCCCATGTTCTGTTAAACGATCTTGTAAAGCAATTGATAGATTTGCAGATTCAACAAAACCAGTTATTGAGAACCTCCACGACTGATAATCCTTTTGTCACCGAGATGGACAATAAAATAAATGAAATTAAACAAGGTATCCTGGAAGTGTTAAGCTCTCTACGCAGATCACTGGATGTGGCAAAGAGTGAGTTAAACAGACAGATAAGCCAGGTTAGAGGTGGCTTGGTCGCTTTGCCAAGAGCCGAAAGAGAATATGTTAATTTGAATCGTCTCTATAAACTGAGTGAAAGCCTATACCTCATTTTGATGGAAAAAAAGGCAGAAGCAAGTATCACAAGAGCGTCGAATACTTCTGATGTAATCATTGTGAACCCGCCACGTATTGGTGGTGCCATCACGCCTAAAACCAGTAGAAATTATTTAATGGCCTTGTTTTTGGGTTTGGGACTTCCTATTGGCCTGATTCTACTGATCGACTATTTTAATGACAAGGTAAAGTTTAAGGAAGATATTGAGAAGTATACAGAAATACCACTTCTGGGTGTAATAGGACATAATAAAAGCGGGATTAACCTTGTGGTGGATAAATCTCCTAGGGCAGCTATCACAGAATCATTTCGTTCTGTTCGTTCGAATATTAATTTTTTTATTGAAAACAAACCTAACAAGACCATTCTCATTACTTCTTCCATAGCTGGAGAAGGAAAAACCTTTTGTGCTAATAATCTCGCTATGATATTTGCCTCTACCGGAAAGCGTACCGTACTGATTGGAGGCGACATGAGAAGACCCAAGATATTTAAAGACTTCGACATTTCCAATGACCTTGGCCTGAGCAACTGTTTGTCGTCCGACGCAGCCATTGAGGATGTTATACAACCTTCGCCCTATGAAAATCTGTTCATAATCAATAGTGGTACAATTCCTCCCAATCCCTCGGAGCTTTTACTGAGAGATAAATTGGGGCCTATGATCGACCTGCTGAAGAATAAATTCGAATATGTAATTATCGATAGCCCCCCTATTGGGTTGGTAACTGATGCGATGATACTTGCTAAATTTGCCGATCATGCAATTTATATCGTTAGACAAGGGTATACGCCAATTGGTACAGTCAAGAATGTAGACGAAATGCATAAAGCAGGTAAGCTGTCAAACTTGAGTATTTTGTTCAATGATGTTACCGTAAACAAATATGGTTACGGATATGGCTACAGCTATAAGTACGGTTACACCTATGGTTATGGATACAGTAATGGCTCAGGATATTATACATCAGAAAAAGACTCACGTACTTTTTTGAAAAGGCTGACTTCACGAAGGAATAATTAATAAAAAAATCATTTTCGCTTGATTATTTGCCGAGTTATATAATACTTTGAGTAGAATTTCTACTCATTTTTTGAAGTCCTTTTATGGGACTGACGTGGCGAAGCTATATATACGACACTACTCCTAAACGACCAGTCAAACTTTTGAAATCCTGTGATCGAAACCCTGATTACAAGTAAGACCAGGATCAAGCTTTTGTTGAAGTTTTTCCTCAATCCAGATAATGCTGCATATTTGAGAGGACTCGAAACGGAGTTTGGAGAATCTTCTAATGCTATAAGGCTAGAACTGAACCGCCTTGAAAAGGCGAATATGTTAAACTCCGAAGTTGTGGGAAATCGCAAGTTATTTAAAGTAAACAAATCACATCCGCTGTTTATAGAGATCAATGGTATTGTAAGAAAATATTTCGGACTGGATATTATCATTGATAGGATTGCCTGCCGGTTAGGAAATCTACGATCTGTTTACCTGACAGGAAACATTGTACAGGGCAAAGATGACCCCTTGCTAGACTTGCTTTTTGTCGGGGACATTGACCGGAATTATGCGTTTAAACTCATAGAGAAAGCTGAGAAGATCATTAATAGAAAGATACGGTTTACAACTTATTCTGAAAAAGAGTTTAAAAAGCTCGGTTTTCATCATGATAAACTTTTAATCTGGGATGGCAGGCAGTAAAGGATGGCATGTACTTTATACGAAGCCGAGGAATGAGAAAAAAGTCGCCCAACGGCTTTCCGAACTGAACTACCATGTATATTGTCCTCTTGTCGAAACAGTTCGCCAATGGAGTGATAGACGAAAAAAGGTGAAAGTTCCCCTGTTCAATTCCTACATTTTTATTAAGTTAAAAGAAGGTGAAAGGGCAGAGGTATTGAGCGATCCAGGGGTCCTAAACTTTGTATTCTGGATAGGTAGACCTGCTATTGTACGTGATGAAGAGATCGAAGCAATAAAGTTCATAACGCTGGAAGCGCAGGAGGTGGAAGTTGCCTCTCTTGATCATAAGGTAGGCGATAATATTGTTATAAATGAGGGAGTTTTTAAAGGTCTGAAGGGTAAGGTAGATACGGTAGACAAAAACCACATCACGCTCTATATAGAGGCTTTACAGTGCAAAATTCAATTTAAGTATAGTTTGCGATTTCTAATGAAGCAAGGGACGAATGGCTAGTGACAAATTCCTGGAGGAAGACCGGTGGGATTTGGTAATACAGCCGAACAAATCACTACTGAATATTCCATGGGCGGACATCTGGAGATATCGAGACCTGTGGAGAATGTTTGTAAAGCGAGATGTGATCACCGTCTACAAACAGACTATTCTAGGGCCAATCTGGTATGTGCTTCAACCTGTTTTAACCACACTAGTCTTTATGTTGGTGTTTGGGCGAATAGCCGGTCTTTCGACAGATGGCGTACCACAAGTGCTGTTCTATTTGTCAGGCATTACAATATGGAATTATTTTTCTGAATCATTTACCAATACATCCAAGACCTTCATTGAGAATGCGCAAATTTTTGGTAAGGTATATTTTCCACGCCTTATTCTTCCTTTGGCTAAAGTCTCCTCAGGGCTTATTAAGTTCCTGATCCAGCTTATCTTGTTCCTGGGCTTTTGGTCGTATTTTCTGATTGCCACGGAAACTATACAACCAAATGCTTACGTTTTGCTAACACCTGTATATGTTGTACTTATGGCCGGTTTAGGGCTGGGCTTTGGGATCATTTTTACTTCGTTGACCACAAAGTACAAGGACCTTATTTTTTTATTACAATTTGGCGTTCAATTACTGATGTATGCTACACCCGTGATCTATCCGTTGTCCTCTGTGCCGGAAAAGTACAGACCTTTCATTCTTGCCAATCCTATTACTAGTATTATAGAAGGCTTTAAATATGGTTTCCTTGGAGTGGGGGAATTTCCCTGGGAGCATTTGATGTATTCAGTTTGTTTCACGGCTATAATCCTCTGGTTGGGAGTAGTGATTTTTAACAGGACCGAGCGCTCATTCATTGACACCGTTTAAAATGCCTGACACAATAATACAAGTAGAGAATTTGGGCAAACTATACCGGGTAGGGGAAATTGGCACTGGAACACTTAGTCATGATATTAATCGTTTCTGGGCCCGGCTAAGAGGTAGGGAAGACCCCTTTAGTAAGGTGGGTACTATTAACGACAGAACGAAAAGAGCTGAAAAAGGTGAGCATGTCTGGGCTTTGAACGACATCAACTTTGAAGTACAACAAGGAGAAGTACTGGGGATTATTGGGAAAAATGGTGCTGGTAAAAGCACACTATTAAAACTTCTTTCCCGGGTCACTTCTCCGACACGGGGCGAAGTCAGGATCAAAGGAAGAGTGGCCAGTTTGCTGGAAGTTGGTACAGGTTTTCACCCTGAAATGACAGGGCGGGAAAATATCTATATGAACGGCACCATTATGGGCATGCGTCGTCGTGAGGTTAGAGCCAAGCTGGATGATATTGTTGATTTTGCCGGTGTAGCAAAGTACTTGGATACGCCTGCAAAACGATATTCCAGTGGGATGACGGTAAGGCTGGGGTTTGCAATCGCTGCTTTTCTGGAGCCGGAGATACTGATCGTGGACGAGGTGCTGGCTGTAGGTGATGCCGCTTTTCAAAAAAAAGCGATCGGCAAAATGCAGGAAGTGAGTTCTGAGGGAGGTAGGACAGTATTATTTGTCAGTCACAACATGTCAGCAGTCCAGCAGCTGTGTACAAGAGCATTGTGTATTGAGAACGGAACTTTGGCACAAATTGGAAATGTACGGCCTACTATTGAGTACTATCTAAAAGGGGTTAACAGAAATATTGGTTCTAGGGAATGGAATTTTGAAAGCGCCCCTGGGAACGACAAATTCAAATTACTTAAAATCCAGGTTGCACAAGACGGGCGTTCGACCAATACAGTCGATATCAATAAAAACATTCAAATTAAAATTGAATATGATCTTTCTGTATCCGGAAAAACGGTAGTGAATGGAATTAACCTTTACAGTTCGCAGGGATATTGTGTTTTTGCAAATTGCGATTGGAACCAGCGGCATTTAAACAAAGGTACGTATGTCAGGAAAGTAGAGATCCCTGCCTATACGCTCGCCGAGGGTTCTTATTCAGTTTTGTTTCAAACAATAATTCTCGATCCATGGGATGTGGCCATTCACCAAAAAGAAATACTTGCCTTTGATGCTATTGAAGGGCAAGATACTAATTCGGTAAGAGGCTTGTACAAGGGCCCATGGCCGGGTGTGGTAAGAATAAAGCTAAATTGGTCAAAGGAGGTATTACTAAGTCATGTTCAGGAGGATTAAAGACATCATTTATTTCTTAATACCCAACTCACCTTTTTTAAAAAGGAAACTACTTTTAAGACATCTTAAACCGGATAATAGAGAATCATGGTTGGAAAGAATTGATGCTGTTGGTTCCGATCCCAACAATCAATTCATACCCCGGGTGAAGGACGCTGGCAAAATAAAAGGAGGATACCTGATTTTACATAACGGATTAAAAGTAAATCCTTTGAGCTATTGTGGTTATCCTATGCTACGATTGTTAAAAGAAAACAAAGGAGTTCATGAACCACAAGAAGAAAGAATATTCAAAAATGTTCTCAACATCATACCTGAAGGAGGGCTAATATTGGAGTTGGGGGCATATTGGGCTTTTTATTCTTGCTGGTTCCTAAAAAGTATAAAAGGTGCTTCAGCCATATTGGTGGAGCCGTCTACCGAATTTCTCAATAATGGTGTCAATAATATGAGACTCAACAGCTTTGAGAATTTCATAACCATTAACTCATTTGTGTCATCCGAAAAATCGAGTAACGAAAACAAAATAAATGTCCATACAATTTTTGAAAGTCATAAAATATATAAGCTTGATGTTTTACACTGCGATATACAAGGTTATGAATATGAGATGCTACAGGGAGCATCAATTCAACTGGACCAAGCTTTGATCAACTTTGTTTTCATATCCACTCATTCTGATGAACTGCATAAAAAATGTATTGAATTTCTTAAGAGTAAAAAATATCGTATTGAAGTAGATATTGATTTGCAGGATACTTACGCACATGATGGATTAATCGTGGCAGCCAACAAAAAGTATGATATCAATTATGACGTTTTGAAGAAATCCGATGGTTGTGGAAAATTAGAATCTTTTGCAGAATAGAATTACTTTTTTAAGGATCTATTGAGGGTCAACCACTTGCTAAAGGGTGGAAAGCTTGATCAAATCGATCTGTTCAGGTCGTTGGCTTATTTTAAACTTTTGAACAGTTATTTATGATTCGATATAAACTTTTAAAGCAGTTTTTTCCAGATTATCTTTTTCGCAAAATATCTTATTCACAGTGTGGGGAAGATTTGATTACCAAAGTCATATTTGACAATGTTCTTAAAATCAGGCAACCCTCGTATCTGGATATTGGAGCATTTCATCCTTTCAGATTCAGTAATACTTACCTTTTTTACAAGTTCGGCTCAAGGGGAATCAATGTTGAGCCCAACCCTGACTCTTTGAATATTTTTAAAAAATACAGGCCAAGGGATATTAATCTAAATATTGGTATTGGCACAAAATCCGGAGTACTTGAATATCATAAAATGGAGAGTAATGAACTTAACACTTTCTCTTTTTCAGAAGCCCAAAGAATGAAAAGCATGGAAGGAATCCCAATAATTGATACACTTCAAATCGATGTAAAAACAATTGAGGAGGTTTTAAAAGAAAGTGGATTTGAAAGATTCCCGGACTTCCTTTCCATAGATATTGAAGGTAATGACCTCGATATATTGCGGACCATTGATTACAGAAAAAGTTCACCCAAAGTGATTTGTGTTGAAACCATACAGTTCTCTAAAAATTCCAATGCCAGGAAAAAACTGGATATAATAACCTTTCTTGAAGGAGAAGATTATTACCACTACTCCGATACGATGATCAATTCGATTTTTGTAAAAAAGGATTTGATAAAAGACAAGTTTCAAGAATTACTATAAAAGTTGATTATATTTAATATCTCGGGAGGCCTAGGAAACCAGTTTTTTCAGTACGCATTTGGTCGATATTTGGCACTTAAGAATAGAACTGATCTTTATCTAAGGTTCAATACTTATGAATATGATGTGTCACGTTCTTCAAAATTGAGTCATTTTCAAACTTGTTTCAAAAGATCCTCAGTGGAGGATGTCCGAAAATACTCCAAAACCTATCACAGATTACATCCGCTCTTAAAGAAATTATATAGGAACAGCCCGAACGTCAGCCTGAAAAGATATTTCACCGACCGGATAGAAACCGGCTTTCATAAAGAATTTAAGAAAGTTACCAGGGGGTATTTTGATGGTTATTGGGCATATGAAGAATACTTCAAGGAAATCAGATCCTCTCTTCTTAAAGAATTAGAATTAAAAGACGAGCATAAAACTGATATTTACAAGTTAATGGAAATGCAGCTAAGTGGTTCTAGAACGGTGGCTGTACATATCAGGAGAGGCGATTATATTTCAAACCAGAAGTACGCTGGAATAATGCATAATTTATCTCTAGCCTATTATTACTCAGCAATTGAGTTTCTGCGATCAAAGAAAGACGATCTTAAGTTTTATATATTTTCCGATGAAATAGATTGGGTGCGACAAAATTTCAGGATGGAGGGAATTGATTGCCACTTTATGGACAATCCAGGTTTATGTTCGGATTATCTGGAATTTTCGTTGATGAAGTCCTGCGCTAACTTCATTATAGCAAATAGTACATTTTCATGGTGGGCTGCATGGCTCTCAGAGAGCCGTGATAAATGTGTTGTGGCTCCGAAAAAATGGTACAAGAATGAAGAAATGCAGCATTGCTATGAAAAGAGAAATATGATCCCTTCAAATTGGATCAAACTGTACGCAAGGAACTAAGAGAAATTTCATAAATGATCGCGAATAACCCGTCTGTACATTCTATACGGTCTGTGGATGCTCTACAATTCTATGTTTTTGACCTCACTTGTAATATAAGAAGAAAATGATCAATGAAACTATCGCTAAAGTAAGTCAAAGCTATAAAATAGGCGGGATTCCTCTTTTGACGGTTAGTTCGCTTACAAGAATTGGAGTAAGTAAGAAAGTAAGCTTTGGTATATTCCGGTTGATCTTACCTGGTAGATGCTTTCATAAGCTAATATGGAGCTTTGAATTACCGAAAGAGATAAGTTTTTGGGAAAGGTATTTTCAAACAGGAGGACTGGAGTGGAAGGCTGGGTTTCGGGAAAGAATGGACAAAAATTTACCTCTGCAGGAAGATTTGAGGCAATTGATTGATCATATCGAATACCCAGACATAAAGATACTCGATGTGGGATCAGGACCCCAGACTTTTTTAGGTAAAAAATTGAAAGGAAGGAACCTGGTGATCGATGCCATTGATCCCCTGGCAGACACTTATAACCTAATAATGAAAAAGTATAACATAGTGCCCCTGGTTAAGCCCAGGCGGATAGACTCTGAGCAGATTTTGAAATTTTATAGTTCAGGATACTTTGACTTGGTAGTTGCCCGTAACAGCCTTGATCACGCCTACAGTCCAATTGAATCTATTTCAAACATGATCCAGATCGTCAAGACAGGGAGCTATGTCTACATAATTACACGACCGAACGAAGCCATTAATCAAAACTATTCAGGCCTGCATCAATGGAATTTTTTCATTAAAGAGGGCTCCTTTTTTATAGGAAATAGAGCTAGAGAATATAACATTTCTGAAAAATATAAAGATTATATAGAAGTTTCATGGCAAGAAGATTTGGCTGATGGTTGGTTAAGAATTAAGTTAAGAAAACTTTATGATTCCAGTTACAAAACCTTTTCTCCCGCCAATTGAAGAATACCAGTTTTATCTGGACAAAGTATGGAAACGAAATTGGCTCACCAATCATGGACCTCTTGTCAATGATCTGGAGTTAAGACTGAAAGATTATTTGGGCATAGATCACTTGCTTTATCTGGCAAACGGGACCCTTGCGCTGCAGGTAGGGATCAAAGCGCTTAATTTGGAAGGTGATGTTATCACCACCCCATTTTCATATGTGGCTACAACATCCAGCTTGGTCTGGGAAGGTTGCAATCCTGTTTTTGTGGACATACATCCTGATTCTTTCAATATCAATGAGAACAAAATAGAAGATGCTATTACAGACAAAACAACAGGAATCGTTGTAACACATGTTTTCGGCAATCCGTGTCAAGTAGAAAAAATAGTTGCAATTGCTTCTAACTATAACTTGAAGGTGATATTTGATGCAGCACATGCTTTTGGGGTACATTACAAGAAGAAACCCTTGATAATGTATGGAGACGTGAGTGTACTCAGTTTTCATGCCACAAAATTGTTCCATACTGTAGAGGGGGGAGCTGTGGTAACCAAGAATCCTGGTTTGTTAGAAAAGATGGCTTATTTGAGGAACTTCGGACATGAAGGTACAGAAGCATTTAATGGACTGGGGATAAATGGTAAGAATTCCGAATTCCATGCTGCCATGGGACTCAGTAACCTAAAGTACATCGAAATTATCCTGGCAAAGTATAAAGAAAATTACAACCATTACTTATCATGGCTTTCAAAAAATGAAAATCTCGAGTTTCAATATATACATCCGGATGCTAGGTATAATTATGCTTATTTTCCAGTCCTCTTTGAAAATGAACAAATACTCTTAACGGTTAAAAAGGAACTTGAAAAGCACCAGGTATTCCCAAGGAGATACTTTTATCCGTCACTGGATAAATTGAATTATGTTGAAAAACAGTCCGTGCCCGTCGCTAATGACGTAGCTTCAAGGATTTTATGCTTGCCTATGAGTTCTCACTATTCGCACGAAGAAGTGGAAATGGTTTGCCGAATTGTTTTGAGAACATTGAAATTTTCAACTTGAAAAAGAAGATAACTTTGATTGGCGCCGGCCCTCATGCCTGCGTTGTTATAGATATAGTACACGAAGCCGGACTGTATGATATCGTAGGTATAATAGATTCAAAAAAGGATATTGGGTCTGATTTTTTCGGATACCCTATAATAGGGAGACAGGAAGATCTAGCAGAACTGGTCGCTCAGTATGAGATTGAAGGAGGAATTGTGTGTATTGGAGATAATTACTGGCGTGGCTTCGTTGTTAAATTCATTTTAGATCATATCCCCGGTTTTGAATTTGTCAACGCAATCCACCCATCCTGTGTAATTAGTAAATCAAGTCAAATTGGCGGAGGCAACGTCATCATGGCTGGAGTGATTATTAATCCATACGCTAGGATTGAGAACCATTGCATCGTCAATACCAATTCCTCCCTAGAACACTTTTGTATTATGCACGACTTTTCAAGCCTGTCAGCCGGAGTGACAACGGGTGGATATGTAGAAATTGGCCAGTTTACTGCAGTTGCTCTCGGGGTAACTTTATTCGATCGGATAAAAATCGGGGAACATACAGTGATTGGCTCCAGCGCCCTTGTTACAAAGGATGTAGGAGACCGCGTACTTGTTTATGGCGTCCCAGCTCGTGTAATTAGAAATAGAGAAATAGGGGAGAAGTATTTGAAATGATTGTCAGTGTATGTGTGATTACATATAATCATGAAAGCTACATCGGAGAATGCCTGGAGTCTATCCTAAATCAAAAGACCCAATATCCCTTCGAAATCATAATAGGAGAAGATCAAAGTACGGATAATACACGTAGAATTATTGAAAAGCTTGCTGCAACCACGGGAAAAATCAAGCTTCTACCCACTCAAAGAAATCTAGGAATGATGCCGAATTTTATCAAGACTTTAGGGCATTGTACCGGTCAGTACATAGCCCTATGTGAGGGGGACGACTATTGGGCAGATTCCTACAAGATACAAAAGCAGGTTGACTTTTTGGAATCTCATCCCGGCTATACCATTTGTTTTAGCGACACAGGATATTTAAACCAGGTCACAGGTGAAAAGAAGCTCGTCAGTACTTCTTTGCAGAGAACAAGAACCATAAATCAGCTTCTAAAGGAGAATTTTATAGCGACGCAGACTGTAATGTATAGAAATATTGGTTTAAAAATACCAATGGGTTTTGACAAGTTGCAGGTTGGGGATTGGCCACTTCACGTTTTATATGCGCAGTTTGGTAAAATAGGTCATATTAAGGAATCTACTGCTGTATACAGGATTCATGAAAACAATAACTGGAATGGTGTCGAGCCTGCAAAAAAAATGACCAGTTTAGCAGAGGCTGCTATATTTCTATCTAAAAATATCAAAAGAAAGTACAGACCATTAGCCCGTAAACAGGCCTTACGTTATATTCATTACCTTGTGGATCGGCACCTCCAGGAAAAAGATTTTGAAAAAGCCAACGAAAAATCCAGACTGATCTACCAATTACCTTTCTGGTGGCTTTCATTAAAAACTTATTTTATTCTGTTTAAAATCTTTAAAAGATAACCAGGGGAAAACAACCACGGCATCATGAAATTTGAACAAATAGAAATAGGTCAGAAAGCAGAAATCAAGCATCGGATCACACTGGAAGATCTCGAATCTTTCGTCAGGATCACAGGCGATGATAATCAACTGCACGTTAACGAAAAATTTGCCTCAAGGACCTCGTTAAGAAAGCCTGTAGTTCATGGGATGCTAAGTGCATCTTTTATCAGTACGATCATTGGCACCAGGATACCTGGCGACGGAGCACTGTGGTATGAGCAACATCTGGAGTTTTTACAGCCCGTACGTGTAGGCGATCAGATTAATGTGCAAGCAGAAGTAGTAAAAAAAATAGAGAGGTTAAAGGTCATCGAACTTCGAACTGATATATACAATCAACATAAGCAAAAGGTTATTTCTGGCACGTCTAAGGTCAAAATCGTCGAAAATGATAATACCGAACCAAAGAGCCACGACCCCGGGGAAAAGACTTACAGGGCACTGATAATAGGTGCTACCGGTGGCATAGGATCGGCTGTGGCCCACAACCTGGCGGCTTTGGGATATGATATAGTACTGCACTACAACAGGAACAAGGATAAAGCACTTGCTTTAAAGGATTTCCTTCAAAAAGAAAACGGGGTGAGAGCCTACATATACAAGGCCGACATTGGTAATTCCAGGGAAGTTACCGAAATGTTTGAATTCATCAAGAATCGAATAGGATATGTCAATCGGCTTGTGCACTCGGCTACCGGCCCGGTTCCCAATATAAGTTTTGTTGAACTCGAATGGGAAGACTATCAGAATCAGATCGACATTCATGTGAAAGGTTTTTTTAACCTTATTCGGAGTTTCAGCTTGCAGTGTAAAAGCTATGGAAAGGTAGTAGGGATATCATCTCAAACCACTGACTATCCTTTTTCCGATCTATCTCCTTACACTACCGCCAAAAGTGCTATGGAAGGATTGATCCGTTCCTTGGCTCTTGATCTTTCAAAAAATGGTATTCGGCTGAATATGGTATCACCAGGTATAACGGAAACTGATCTTAATGCAAACCTACCTCAAAAGGCCAGGTTGTTGGCGGCTAGCCGGACGCCCCTGAAGAGACTTGCGCAGCCCGACGACGTTGCCAATGCAATTCATTTTTTGCTTTCAGACGCATCTGATTATCTGACTGGGCAGACCATAAAAGTTAACGGAGGTGTTATTATGAATTGATATGAAGGAGCTGAAGTACTTTGAAATGGTGAAGGCCTTGAGTCTAATGAAAGAAAAAGGCGATGAACCTGTTCTTAAAATAAAGATTTTATCCAACATCATTGTCCACCAGTTTTGTGATATACTTGACTATTATCTCCGATCCAGCGGTATTGCATGTGATATTAGTGTGGGAAATTATGATAATATCATCCAGGATAGCTCGGGTATTCACAAAGACGAAATAGTAATCATATTTTGGGAAGCTGCCAACACTATCGATGGGTTCCACTATCTGGCTAATACTATGGCGGGCGGGGCGCTCCCTGGATATTCGAAAAAGGTAAGGGATGAAATGAGGTGGGTATTTGATTCGCTAAGGTTTCAAAAAAAGGTATTCATGAATGTCTTTCACGCTATGCCTTTTGACGACATGATAAGGCTTAGTCCTTATGAACTGTTTGTCAAGGATTTAAACAAATGGTTATATGCCAATCAACCGGATAATTTTATGCTGGTGGATTTGACAAAAATCTTTGCCCGGCATGGGATTGAGAAGTTATTTGACTTACGGAATTTCTTTTCTTCAAAATCGTTGTACTCAGTTGAATTTTATAAACTATACAGCCAACGGGTTATCCCTATGATAAAGGCTCTCACAGGTAGAGTTAAAAAAGTGTTGGTAGTTGATTGTGATAATACACTATGGCAGGGTATAGTCGGAGAAGATGGCAAGGACGGGATACGGATCAGCCAACCGTACCGGGTTGTGCAATCAAATATCGTCGAACTCAATTCACAAGGTATTTTAATTTGTCTTTGCAGCAAGAATAATCCTGGAGATGTTGAAGATGTCCTTCAAAATCATCCGGATATGATCCTGGGGGAAGAGCATATAATTATAAAAAAAGTGAATTGGACGGATAAGGCCTCTAACATTTGTTCAATAGCCGAAGAACTAAATCTGGGCTTAAGTAGTTTCGTATTCCTTGACGATTCACCTTTCGAAGTTAACCTCGTCAGGGAACAACTTCCTGAAGTAACGGCATTACAGGTTCCAGGAAAACTGAGGGAATATCCTCTCTTAGCAGGGAAACTGCACGACCTTTTTTTTCGATTCGAGTCTAGTCTCGAAGATGGTAAGAAAACACGGCAATATCGTGAACAATTGAGCCGTGAAAGTTTTAAAAAAACCTTCAGCTCAGTTGAAGACTACCTGAAATCGCTCGAGATAAATCTTACGATAGAAAAGAATAAAAAAGCACTGTTAGCCCGGATGGCTCAAATGACTCAAAAGACAAACCAGTTCAACTTGACCACCATACGGTATTCCGAACAAGATGTGGAAAATATGTTGGATAGCGAGAATGTTGATATTTTTACACTTTCAGTTAAGGACAAATTTGGGGACAGTGGTGTTACCGGCCTGGCCATTTTCAAAACAATAGGTGAGTACAATGAGATAGACACTCTTTTATTGAGTTGTAGGATTCTTGGACGCAACATTGAATTAGTTTTTATAAATGAACTAATAAAAACCGTAGAAAAACCATTGATCAAGTCACGGTATGTTCCTACCCCAAAAAACATGCAAGTATGTGAATTCTATGAACAAGTTGGTTTCCGTTTATTAACAACACAGAATGGAATCAAGGAATATGAATTACGTAAGTCAGAATATATATACCCGAACCCTATTGACTATATAAAATTAGCTAATGGAAGAGAGAATTAAGGAAATAATGGCAGCAGTTTTTGAAGTAGCCATTTCAGAAATACATGATGATACGTCTTCCGATGACCTTGAAAAGTGGGACTCTTTACATCATATGAATCTGATCGCCGCCCTGGAGGAAGAATTTCAAATAGAGTTGGACGAGGAAGAAATGCTGGAGCTGATTAATTTTAAATTAATAGCACTTACCCTGAAGGAAAAAACTGCCTGATGCCCGAGTTGATCGAAGCAAGAATAGAACACTTTGATGATGTCTACGGACTACTTCGAAAGCTGAACGATAATATTACAACAAAGTCAAGGTGGAAAGAGACTTTTGAAGACCCGTTTAGCACCAAAGAGGGCAATGCCGGCTTTATACTTAAAGATGGCAACCGGGTAGTGGGTTTTTTTGGAGGGATATATTCCAAGCGTTTGATTAATGGGAGATTCCTTAGATTTTGTAACACACATAGCTGGGTTGTTGAACCAGAATATAGTACGAAGGGTTTGTTGCTGCTAAATAGGTTCCACAAGCTTGACAACTTCATTTTAACCAATTTTTCAGCCTCTCCTGGGCCTTATCATATTATGAAAAAGCTTGGATGGAAGGAGAAAAGCGATGCCTCATGCATTGTTATGGCTCATCCTTTAAGGAGATTTTTAAATAAAGGGTCAAAGGCAAAGAATTTCTACTTTAATTCAGATATAGTTTCACTGTTAAATGACCAGGAGAACGAAATATATCAATCCCATAAAAAGTTTCGATTAGATTTTAACGTGGTGATTAATAACATTGGACACTCTTTCCAGGTTTTTAAGCAGGTCACTTATCGGCCTTCAGCTATTAATCGAATATTACCCTTTGGAAAGGTGACATTTACCCTCGGGCGATTATATTATGTATCCAGTCCGGAAGTTTTTTTTAACGACCGTCAGTACAATATTGAGGTAATATGTAAAAGACAAAACTGGCTGGGGGTCATCTTACCTACCGAATATACAGAAAGATTTGGAATCAAGGAGTTTCGACCTTATATGAAAAAAAGACCTATTTTGTATAAAGCCAAGGATTTTGATGATAAAGACCTTGATCTACTATTTTCAGAAATATTTGTTTTGGACTTAAACTGATGGGAGTTAAATCAAATATAAAAAAGAAACTGTCAACGGTTTTTGCTCCATTTTATTCTGGAAGGGGTAGTATTTTAATGTTACATCGTATAGTTCCAGGGTCAGACAAGCCAAGAATACATAATACCATTAATGAGATTTCTCCTGAAAAGCTGGATAGTTTGCTTAGTTTCTATAATTCATATAATATAGATATTATTTCTCTTGAGGAGATTCCACTTTATTTAAAAGGTGACAAGACAGATAGGTTTGTTTGTTTCACTTTTGATGATGGGTTTAAAGATAACCTCCACGAAGCGCTTCCTGTTTTTGAAAAACATTCAGCACCCTATGCTATTTATGTAACCACGGGTTTTCCTGATTACACCTTTAGCATTTGGTGGTATTTGCTGGAAGAAGTTTTATTACTAAATGATTCAATTAAGTTTTATTGGGGGGATAAATGTTATGAATATGACGTGCCAGACTCTACTAGTAAAGAAAGTGTGTTTAATCTGCTACGCAGAGTTATAATCGATACACCTTATAAAACCCAGCAAAAAAATATCAAAGAAGCGTTTCGTGAATATCATTTGGATCATGCCAAGCATACGAGAAGATTTGCTTTGTCCTGGGATGAGATAAAGGCGTTGTCGGTTCACCCTTTAGTGACTATCGGGGCGCATACTGTAAGTCACCCTGCTCTGAACCAGCTCTCTGAAGATGAAATTAAGGAAGAAGTAATGAGGGCGAAAAAGAGGATCGAACTGAAGATTGACAAAGAAGTAAATCATTTTTCTTATCCTTTCGGGAGCAGAAACGAAGTAAATTCAAGAGAATTTGATATAGTTCGGGACATGGGTTTTCAAACTGCCACAACCACAAGATGGGGTAATGTTTTTAAGAGGCATTTGGAATATCTTGAATGCCTGCCAAGAATACCCATTGAACCAAGTACCTCCATAGAGTATTTAGCGGCAGTCAATTCTGGCAAAGCACAATTCATGACCGGCTCCAGGAAAAGAGTTGTTATCCATTAGTAACTTACCGAATCTTTTGATCATAGGTGCCATGAAGGCTGGTACAACCAGTTTTCATGAAATGTTAAACCAACATCCCGATATTTTTATGTCGGAAACAAAGGAGATTAATTTTTTTGCTGACGATCAAAACTATAATAAGGGATTGGATTGGTATCGAGATCATTTCATCGAGGGGAGGGAATCTAAGTATAGGGGAGAATCGTCCGTTAATTATTCCAAAAGGCACAGGTTTCCATGGGTTTCGGAAAGAATTAAAAACACTCTTTCAGACAGCGTCAGGATTATTTATCTACTAAGAGATCCCATAGCGAGATTTAAATCTAACTTCACAGATAGTAAGACTTATGGTGATATACCACCAAATTATGATATTAATAGATTTATTGAGGAGAAAGCACTTGATAATAACCCTTTTATTCTTACGAGCAGTTATTTTTATCAGCTTTCTCCTTACACCAGTTTATTCCCAAAAGAGCATATAATGCTAATTGAATTTGAACAATTGATCAGTAATCCCCCAGCAGTTTTTGACCAGGTAGCCAGTTTTTTAGACCTTCCCTATGTAGAACCTCAATTGGCGAAAAGAAATATTTCATCAGATAAAAGTTATACCAATAACCTGGCGGTTAAAATTGGAAAAATGGGTTTTTTAAAGAAACTCGTGCCTGCTGAATACAAAAAGAAGTGGGTGAACTCATTAATTTTCGAAAAGATGTTTAAAGAAAGTGTAGATTCCAGTACCAATGACTTGAGCCCCCGGTCAACAGAATTGCTCAAAGAGTATTTTAGGAATGAAGTGGCGGATCTAAAAAACAACTTTGGATTTGTTCCCCGATACTGGCAGATCAAATAATATCTCATAAAGCAGTATCACACCAGGTTAAGACTTATTGTCCACGCTTAAGACATGAGTGATTTTATACACATTCCAACTTTCGAAAATTTTGAATAACCCTGGGATTCATCGTCGCAACTAATATCCAACCCCACTTATCAATTCATGACAGGAATTGATAAGTGCTTCCTAATTGATTTTGACTAGATTGATTGTTTTTACAAATTCCTACCCCTACGGAAAAGGGCTCAATTGGTTGGATGGGGAGTTGGATGCCTGCCAAAGAACATTTGAAAAAATAGTCATAGCACCCTATTCATATGAGGGGAACAGGACATCCAAGCCACTTTCAGAAAAAATTGAGGTGAGAGCGCCTGCAAGTCATGATGACATTGCTTTCCGGTCGATCAAACAGTTGGTAAATGTCCTGGGTAGGCATTTCTTTTATTTTATAAATGAATTTTTCGTCGAGAAAGTATATACCAGGTCATATTGGCTTAAATCCTGGGTGTCATCTGTTCTGAAAACCAAGTTCCTGTTAAAGAGCGATTTGTATGAATACCTGGTAAATATACCGGGCAAAGACAATACGGTTTTATATTTCTACTGGGGCAATAACCAGGCTCTCATAATTCCATTTTTAAAATCATTGGGATTTAAAAAAATTATTGTCAGGTTTCACGGATTCGATCTTTACAAAGAAAGATTGGGTGGGTATCAGCCATTTCGAAGACAGCTTTTGAGCTCAATAACATTAGCCGCGCCCATTTCTGAATACGGCGCCCGGTACTTGGGAAAGGAATATGGAGATATCGATTTCAATAGTAAGATCCTGCGACTGGGAGTAAAAAATATTGGAAGATCCAAAAAGAGCAAGGATGATTGGCTGAGATTGGTAAGTTGTGCTAGGGTCATTAAACTCAAGAGGATTGATCTGGTTGCGCGCGTGTTAAAGCAGCTTCCTTACAACATAGAGTGGACTCACATAGGAGATGGAGATTATTTACAGGATGTAAAGGAAGAACTCATTGACTCACCGGGTAACTTTAGGGCAACTCTTTTGGGGTGGTTTTCACCAGGTAAGGTACCGGAGTTTTACAAGGATAGACGTGTAGACATATTTATCTCATTAAGTGCTTCAGAAGGGATACCGGTTTCTGTTATGGAAGCCCTGTCGGCCGGTATACCTGTGTTTTCTACAAGGGTGGGAGGAATTAGCGAGATCATCGATCACGAAGTAGGCCGTCTCGTAGAACCCGACTTGGCAGAACATGATTATATTGATCATTTGAAGGCATTTATTGAACAGTACAGTCTTAAAGCAGATGATTTTAGAGAAGCAGCATATAAACGGTTCCAGGAGTGCTGTAGTGAATCTTACTGGAATGAAGCATTGGTTCAGGAAATGATGTAATAATGGTATCCGTATTAATTCCTAACTATAATAATGCCGGTTGGTTAAGACAATGTATTCAAAGCTGCCTCGGCGAAGGAGAGCTTCTGCACGAAATCGTCGTAGTGGATGATCATTCTCCAGATGACAGCCTGGACATATTAAAGCATTTGCAGGACCGGCATCCACAGAAGATTAAAGTTTATCTGAACCCGGAAAAGGGAGCGAATTCGGCGAGAAATTATGCTTTTGCCAAAAGTACCGGTAAATATATTCAGTGGCTGGATTCGGATGATATTATTTTGGAAGGTAAATTTCAGGCCCAGGTGCCTGTTTTGGAAACAGGCAATATTGATATCGTTTACTCAGATTTCAGGTTGGATTACTACGACGGACCGAAATTTGAGAAATCTGAAAATAAAACTTTCGACGTGTATGAAGATTATTTGATGGAACTTTTGAAAGATAACTGGAATTCTCCTCATTCCTACCTGTTAAAAAGATCTTTGGCTAAAAAACTTGATGATGGAATTGGTTGGAATCCATCGACACAGGTAGGGCAAGATCGGGAGTACTATACCATGGCAGGTATATTGGGTGCAAAATTCGCCTACGTCAGGGGGTGTTTTGCAGTTTATAATAAGCGTAAAACCGGCACTATATCAGGGATGGATTTTAAACGTAGACTGGAATTAAACCAGGCGCTCGAAGACCGGTTTAGAATGGAAATAAAGAATTCTCCTATTTTAAAAAACAAAAAGGAATATTTAAAGATCCTGGATACTCACACGATTAAGGCGTGTTTTTATCATCACAAAATCAAAACGAGCCGGTTTATCTCCCTTTTAAATATTAAATGGTCGCTGATGCATTGGAAAATGAGGTTGATGATTCCATTTGTCTGGCTGAGAATGCACATACAATGGTTTCTTATGAAATAGCATATTTCGTTGGATCCCCGGGTGAGCCCATATGACCTGATCACTACTATGCTCCTATTGCTGAAATTTCTAAAAAAAACTAAACTATTAAAATACCTTGAGCTTAACGTCAGACAGAAAACTATTGGTTTAAAGATACCGATTAAAGGCGATATTGGATACAATCTCTTATTCGATGATGAGAATTGGATGCAACATTTAATCAATGCCTTGAGTAGATTCAAAAAAGGCAGTTTTATGGACATAGGGGCCAATATAGGGCAAACTTTACTAAAAGTTAAAACGAGTCAATACCACAATAACCATTATTATGGGTTCGAACCAAACCCTAATTGTGTTGAATACCTTAGTAGATTGATTGATGTAAATGCACTCGAAAAATGTGAGATTTTCCCGGTAGCAGTAGGTGAAAGGGATGGGCTACAAGAATTATACTACCATGGAAACCAGGTCGATTCTTCAGCCTCTTTGATAAAAAAATTCCGTAAGAGTGACAAAGTTAAAAAGCAACTCGTGCCTGTTTCATGTATGAAAAGCATTCGTAAATTTATGCAAGAAGACCCTGGAATAGTAAAGATTGATGTAGAAGGTTATGAATATGAAGTATTGAGGGCTATGAAGGATTTTATCAATACAACAAGGCCTTTTATAATATGTGAGATCTTACCCGTTTATGACGAGACCTTCGTTGAAAGAATTACCAATCAAAACAACATTATACAATTGATGAATGAACTAGAGTATGCGGTGTTCAGGATCATGCCGGGTCAATCACTAATGGAGATAGATGAAATCGAAATTCATGATAAAATTGAATGGAGCAATTATTTGTTTTCACCTTTTGAAATAAATATTAACACGTTTTAGTTTCTTGGATTGAACCTGTTCAGAAGTAAAATTTGAAAAAGATACTTTTATTGACCACCTCCAATCTTGCTACCAACCCAAGACTTCTTAAAGAAGCTCTCTATCTCAAAAGTCTTGATTTTGAAATTAAAATAGTAGCTTTTAAAATTGGAGGATGGAGTGAGATAACAGATGAAAGATTGGTTGGAAAACATGGTTTTGCGATTCAATATTTATCGGCCTTGAGAAAACCAGTGGCTCGTTGGTTTTTTAGCTCTATCATTCAAAAAGTAAGCCATTTCTTAAGCCTGGTGTTTAACTCAAAGGCTGTTATGGCATATACCATAAGCAAGAGGTCGTGGTTGCTATGGAATTATTTAAAAAGAAGTAATGTGAGCCCTGACTTTATCATTGCTCATAATATCGGGGCATTGTATCCATCATGGAAAATGAGCCTCAAAAGAAATATTCCATTTGCCTTTGATGTTGAAGATTACCATCCTGGGGAAGGTGTATTGAAAGGAAGGTCTACTGTTTCTTCACGGTGCAAAGAGAATATTATGCGTGACCTCTTGCCTAAGGCTCGTTATGTTTCTTTCGCAAGCCCGCTAATAATGAAAGAATGTATTAAACTATGCCAGCCTGTAGCCTTACAAAAGGTGGAAGTTATTAATAATAGTTTTCCTACCTCGGAATTTGTTCGTCCGGGTATGCAGCTTCATAATAGTAAGGAAGATGATAAACTACAGGTTGTATGGTTTTCCCAAAACATCAATCATAGCCGAGGCTTAGAGCAGGCGATTGAGGCCCTGGAACCAATGATTGATAACGTAAGCCTGACGCTGATAGGTGAATCACACCAACCATTCTATGATCATTGGATTTCTCCCAACAACCATTTTATAAAAGTGATTTCACCTATAAGCCAGGAAGAACTAAACACACTTCTTTGTTCTTTCGATGTAGGACTGGCTATTGAATTGAATTCGGCGGATTTCAACAGGCAAATATGTTTGACCAATAAAATATGGGCTTATTTCCAGGCCGGCTTGTTTATTTTAGCTACAGATACCCCATCACAAATTCAGTTTTTGTCGGAACATAGCAACCATGGCCGGGTATGTAAACAAGGTGTTGAGGACATTCGTAGCCACATCAACGATCTTGTAAAAAGGCGTGCAGAAATACGCTCTTCCAAACTCAAAAGATATAGCTATGCACAGTCTTTTGCGTGGGATAGCGAATCCCTCAAAATAAATAAATTGATAGGATCATAACATAACCAGCTATTAAGACATCGAAATCAATTTTCATTTAAGAAAGTTTGACAGTATGAGAATTGATTATTAAAGCCTATTCATTTGATAAAGAAAATTGCAGCAAGGTACTTCCCCTTTATAGGGCCATTTAAGCGCTTTATAGTAGCGCTGTTGTATACAAAAATCCTAAGCAAAAAAAGCTTCTCACAGCACCAAGAGGATTTGTATATACTCTCTTTTTTAAACCATAAAGGTATTTACCAAGGAAACTATTTGGATATAGGAGCCAATCATCCGACAGATATTAGTAACACTTACCTGTTATACAAACATGGATTTAGCGGTTTAGTAGTGGAGCCCAATAATGAACTTGTTGCGCTACACAGGAAATTCAGAAAAAGAGACATTCAACTTACCGTTGGTTGTGGTGAAAAGAATGAAATATTGGAGTTTAAGAAACTTAGCCTACCTGTGTTAAGTAGCTTTAAAAAGGTCATAGATAGGTTTGATCAATACGATGCCCGGGTGGTTAAAAGCGAGTACCTGCCGATAATGAAATTAGATGATGTTACCCGCAGTTTTAACTATGATTTTTTTGTTTTATTGTCAATAGATACGGAGGGTATGGACCTTGAAGCTTTAAAAGGAGGGGGTGATACATTGGGTAGAACCCTGCTTGTGCTTATAGAATCCAACAGCGAGAAAGAATTAAGGTTGATTGAAAATTTTTTGGCATCTGTACATTTTGATTTCCTGAAATCTTTCGAATGCAATCATTTGTTTGTAAATCGTAATTTCAAAGTTTAATGTACCTAAAACTTGGTTACCTTATCAAGAAACATGAGATAAACCTCTCCGGCATTATTCATTTCGGTGCGCATAAAGCAGAGGAAGTAAATGAATATAACCGCTATGTCGATCGGGTTTTGTGGATTGAGGCTAATCCATACCTAGAGGAGGAATTAAGACGTAAAGTGTCGGGCTACCCTAATAATGACCTAGTGATTGCTGCTGTTTCCGATGTGAACGATGAGGAGGTCGATTTCTATCAATCCAGTGATACACAGGCGTCTTCCCTGCTTTCATTTGAAAATGTTAAGTTTTTGTATCCTTCAAGTTGCAGGGATATGAAAGTGACCACCTTGAGGACTAGTACTTTTGAATCGCTTGTTTGTTCCCATCAAATTAAATTGGATGAATATAACTTTATCAATCTTGATGTCCAGGGTGCCGAATTAAAGGTATTGAAAGGTTTTGGAGCCCATCTGGATAGAATAAATTATATATATACCGAGGTGAATTTATTGAGTTTGTATAAAAATGGAGTTCTACTTCATGAACTAGATAAGTTTTTATACAAATCAAATTTTATTCGGGAAGAGACAAAAATCCTATACAAAGGTTGGGGGGACGCCATTTATGTAAAGTCCGGCAAAACCAGGAGATCCCGCTACATATTTAATTTTACCTCAGCCCGTCTATTATACTTTGTATATCTTTTTGTTGGCCCTTTACTATCCACATTATCGAGGTTAAAGACAGAAAAATTTTGAAACCTGTAGTTTTGTCAAGGGTACCCCGGGCTGGTTTAGCTAATAAACTATTGGTATGGTCTCATGCCTTGGTTTTTTCCAGGAAGAATGATTACCCTCTTTATGAAAATGATTGGTTTCATATTTCTATTGGTCCATATATCAGGCGGGAGCGTTCTAAAAGACTGTATTATAATTTTCTGAAGAAAAGTCAGTATCTTCCTTTTAGGTATAGATTCCTTAAGCGCTGTCTTGTACCTAAAAGCAATTGGATGAATATCAAAGAGCATCATTCCGTTGTTTATGAATTCCATGAAGTCCCACATCATACAACCTACTTCGAGTTGATCAAAGAATACAGGAAGGAAATCGTTGAAGAATTTTTGAAGAAGGTGAACCCTAAGATCCTAAATATGGCCAATAGTTTTAACGCCCCGGATTTTGCGATTCATATACGCCTGGGTGATTTCAAAAGTATGCCCTGGCATTCGTGGGATTGGGACTACTACAGTAAATTGATCCATGATTTGCAGGATATAGTGGGTAGGAAACTCAACGTAATGGTATTTAGTGACGGTAAGAACTCGGAAATTAAGCTATTGGAAATGATGGATTCTGTATCCGTGTTTTCTTCCGGTAATGATCTCGTGGACATGCTGGTGATGAGCCGTTCTAAAATAATACATACTTTTCCTGGAAGTACATTTAGCCTATGGGCGGGTTTTATCTCTGAAAATATCCTATTACATAAAGCGGATCATCAAATAAGACCGGCGTCAGTGTCAAATTTCGAAGGAGCCCCCTATTTATCAGCCGGCTTAATTAAGGAAAAACTCATGGGGCAGGTATCAAATTCAATTAACCAGCTATGATGTAGTGCAAAACCAGCAAATACTTTTGAAAAATATATTAGTAATATATCCACATTGGCCACCTTCTAACCTTGCAGGCGTACATAGACCTAGGTTGATATCGAATTTTCTGCGTGAATTTGACTGGAACCCCATTATCTTGACGGTCGATTCTAAATACTATGAAGAGAAGCTTGATTTCGATATGCTAAAAACCGTCAATGAAGCACAAACGGTATATTACACCAGGGCATTCAAAATTTCGAAGCCTCGTTTAGTTGGGGATATAGGTCTGAGAGCTTTTCCATTTTTGTTTTTTAAAGCCCTCGAAATTATAAAAGAACAGGAGATAAAATTTGTATGGATACCTATTCCGTCGTTTTATACCTCGATTTTGGGACGGTTTCTGTATTCCAAAACCAAAATACCATACGGGATAGACTACATTGACCCATGGATCAGGGATATAAAAAGTCGTGCTGACTGGAGGCATAGGCTTAGTAACCTGCTTGCTAGGTGGCTTGAACCTTTTGCCGTAAAAAAGGCTGCGCTGATTTCAGGGGTTTCAAAGGAGTACTACGATCCGATGATCAAACGAAACTTCAGCACTACTGGTATTTGTAATGTAGCCATGCCTTATGGTTTTGATGCCCGGGATCATGATTTACCAACTTTCAAAGAACATTTGCCCTGGTCTATTCACGATAAAGTATGGCTCTATGCTGGGGCTTTTTTACCAAATTCAAGGATTTTTATAGAGACATTGTTTAAGATAATTTCCAGGCTTAGAGACCTGGGAACCTGGTCTTTGGATTATAAGCTGTTTTTTATTGGAACCGGGGATTACAAGGGAAAGACAATAGCTGCATATGCAAGCGAGTATGGATTGCCTGGGATAGTTACGGAGATCCGGGATCGCTTTCCTTACCTGGCAGTGTTAAATCTTTTAAAAAAGGCTCACACTGTCATGATTATAGGTAGCACTGAAAGCCACTATACTGCCTCGAAGGTCTATCAATCGTTGCTGAGCAATAGGCCCATCTGGGGTGTTCTACATGGGAATAGCTCTGCTGTGCGGGTCCTGCAGGAATGCGAAGCAGATGATTTTCTTGTTCGGTATGATGCTGACCTGGAAGAGAGTGAATTAGAACGTCTCTTTTTAAAAAGTATCACGGATAGGTTGAATCACCACCGGTGGAAGCTGGACCTGCAAAAACTGGATAAATATTCTGCCAGGTCATCGGCCAAAGCGTTAGTAGATAAGCTCGAGCAGATTTTGTAGCATGAATAGAAAAAAACTTGCTATTGTTACCACCCATCCTATTCAATATTATGCGCCGTATTTCAAGATGCTGAGGGAACGTAACATGATAGATATCAGGGTGTTTTATACATGGCCCCAGGCAATCAACGAGTTTAAAGATCCTGATTTTAATCACGCTATTTCCTGGGATATACCATTATTAGAAGGTTATTCTTGGGAGGCAGTTCCTAACATTTCAAAACGACCTGGCTCAAAATCATGGTATGGCATTGTATGCCCTACTTTAATCACAAGCATCCAAAAATATAGCGCTGATGCCGTCATGGTATATGGATGGAATCTTAAAAGTCATTTTAAAGTCATGCGCTTTTTTAAAGGGAAAATCCCAGTATTTTTTTTTGGAGATTCCACATTGTTGGACGAGAAGGGTTTTGTAAGAAAAATAGCTAGGAAATTAGTGTTGACTTTCATTTATAAGTACGTTGATAAAGCCTTTTATACGGGAAAGGCCAACATGCTGTATTTCCAAGAATACGGGGTAAAGCTTGAAAACCTGGTGCATAGTCCTCACGCCATTGATAACGACCGGTTTTGTAAAGACGCGGTACTTGGCCGAAAAGAGTCAGAAGATCTGAAAACCAAAATCGGCTTTGAAAAAGAAGATATAGTTGTATTGTTTTGTGGTAAGTTAGAGAAGAAAAAAAATCCTGAAATTCTAATTAAGGTGATTGAAGATCTTCGAGACTCCCATTCAAATATCAAGTTGTTATTCGTAGGGGACGGCATTTTAAAGAAGAGGCTGGAGGTTTTTCAGAAGGATCGAAGCTGGGTTAGTATTCTTTCATTTCAGAATCAATCTAAAATGCCAATTGTCTATGGCCTGGCTGATATTTTCTGTCTCCCTTCCAATGGTCCCCAGGAGACTTGGGGACTTGCAGTTAATGAAGCAATGGCATGTGGAAAACCGGTGATTGTCAGCGATAAGGTAGGCGCTGCAAACGATTTAGTGCAGGAAGGAGTAAACGGCTTTATTTTTAAGGCCGGAGACTGCCGGGGTATGTTGAATAAATTTCGAAAACTACTGGAATTAGATCTTTCTCAAGCGGGTAAATATTCCAGCGAAATAATAAAAAAGTTCAGTTACGAAACCAAGTGCAAGAGCCTAGAACATGAGCTGTCAAAACTAAAATAACGTGCAAACAAAGACATTATATACTGTTGCGATACCTTTTATGGTGTTTATAGCGGTACTGTTCTTCAATGATGTTTTTACATCAGCCGGCCTGGGCCTGGTGGCTTATCTCTTTCTTCTTTTTTTAGAACGTATGGGTAAGACATTTCCTGTACTTGAACTCATGTTATTGATCGCCGGGTTACAATGGATTTTAGGCGCTTACTTTGGTTACATATACCAGGCAGGGCATTTCAAATATTTCATGTATGTTCCACAGGAGGAATACATGCAATTTGTAGTACCGGCCATGTTCTTATTTGTTATAGGAGTACATCTTTTTTATCCAAGATATTCCTTTGCCAAGATTCATGGTGAGTTGGTCCACCTGGCAAAGGTCAATACTCGACTCCCGCTGAGTTTGATTTTGATAGGCCTGTTGTGTCAAATTCTTTCTACGAGCTTACCCGCAAATATTGGCTTCGTTCTGTACCTCATGGGCTCCTTTCAATACGTTGGTTTGATTCTTTTGATACTGTCTAATCATAGGACCAGGTGGGGTTGGTTTATTCTCATAATGGGTCTACTTTTATTTAATTCTGTAATTCGCGGGGTGTTTCATGATTTATTGCTATGGTCAGTCCTGATATCGACATTCTTAATCCTAAATTTCAGAACAAATGCCGTTAACAAGTCATTATTCCTGTTTTTGGGCATGGTAATCATTTTTTTTATACAATCGGTCAAGGGGGAATATAGAAAGTCTACAAGTGAATTAGGTAACGTAGGAAGGGTTAATCTTTTTACAACGTTGATTTTTAATGAGTTGACCAACATTGATGTTTTATTGGAAAGAAGCTATCTATCCCTCATGAACGTACGATTGAACCAGGGTTGGATTATCAGCGCAATAATGTACCAGGTTCCGGCAACGGAACCTTATGCCAATGGAGAAACTATCGTCACTGCCGTTTCATCAAGTTTAACCCCAAGAATCCTTGTACCTGATAAGAAAAAGGCTGGCGGGCAGGAAAACTTTGAGAGGTTCACGGGACTGCCCTTGAGGAAGGGAACTTCAATGGGCACTTCTATTATCGGTGAGGCTTATGCCAATTTTGGTGTTTTTGGAGGGTGTATATTTATGCTCTTGTGGGGTTCATGTATTTCATTAATATTTTCCTTGATTGTAAATATGGGCAAAAAAAGACCAATTATTTACATTTTTTTGCCACTTATTTTTTTACAGGTGATCAAAGCTGAAACCGAACTGGCAGTGGTGCTTAATCATCTGACCAAGGCACTTATTTTAGTATTTGTATTTCTATGGTTTTCTAAAAACGTCCTTGGCTGGTATAGAGTTAGATGAGCTTAAGCTATTTCTTTCGTAAAAAACGACCAGGTCAAAACAGCATTGAAGAACTTTTTGGACATCTAATTGATACAATACAAAGCGTTCATCCAGTGAACAGGTTTGAGTTGCCCTGTTCCGGTGCCGGACCGGCTGGGCTCTTGTATAACATGATTTATTCCGTGCGTAGGAAAACTGGGGTGAATCATGTTACCGGTGACGTCTATTACCTGGGAATTGTTCTTGGCAAGTCAGGTGTTTTGACTTATCATGACGTTAAATCTGTTCTGAGAGGCAGTACCGTCAAAAGGTTCTATTTATTCCTGTTATGGTTCTGGTGGCCCTGTAAAAGAGTAAAATACATCACCACGATCTCAGAATTTACGAAAAATGAAATGCTGGAAGTGATGCCATGGACAAAAAATAAGATAAAAGTGATCTATAATGCGTTTTCCCATGTTCTTCTGGATCATTCCGTTTCGAAAAAGAGGTGTGACGAAACCTTTAGAGTATTGGTTATCGGAACCAAACCCAATAAAAACCTGGATAGGATCACCAGATCTTTGCAAGGGTCTGATCTGATCATTACGATAATAGGACGATTGAACCAGGAACAACTGGAATTGTTGAATTCTTCCAAGCTAGATTTTGAGAACTTTTTTGACCTTGAATATGAGGCAGTTATAGAACACTATTTAAATGCATCCGTTCTTTGTTTTCCTTCTACCTATGAGGGCTTTGGCATGCCTATAATTGAAGCACAAGTGTTGGGAATACCGGTGGTCACATCGAGTATAGGAGCCATGAAAGAGATTGCGGGCGACAGTGCCCTTCTTGTAGATCCTTACAATACAGAAGAAATAAAACAGGCAATTTTGAAAATTAAGAATGATTGTGAGTACAGAGATTTCTTAATAGAAAAAGGCAAACAGAATATACAGAGATTCCATCCTGCAAGGATAGCATCTCAGTACAGCTTGTTGTACCAAGAGATCCTTGAATGAAAACTGTATTGATCTTTTATGATTATTTTTACCCTGCCTATAAAGCTGGGGGACCTATAACATCTCTTTTTAACCTAGTCAAACTTCTACACGAAAAAATATCCTTTTATGTTGTAACACAGGGAAAAGACTATGATGGCAGCCTTCTTGAGGTGGACTACAATGTATGGGTTGAACAGTATGGAGCCAAGGTTTATTACTTCAGAAACAGGCCCACTTATCACCAACTAAAATTACTGGTCGAGCAGGTTCAACCCACTGTCATCTATCTGAATGGGATATTTAGTCCCAGGTTTTTTTTGTTTCCCTTGTCGATTGGATTTAAACTAAAAAAATCCATAATCATAGCTCCTAGAGGTATGCTCCAGGACGGGGCTCTCAGCTCAAAGGCAACCAAGAAACGGATCTACTTGGAGGTCGTAAAAAAGATATTCCCTCTTAAAAAGGTCACGTGGCACGCAACCGATCCACAGGAGCAAATTGATATAAAGAAAAACATTACCGTTTCGGCCGAAATCCATGTCTGCGGAAATATACCATCAAGCATTAAACGGCGTAAAACAAGCCCGGAAATGGAGGAATGGAGATTTGTATCTATATCACTAATTGCTTCCAAAAAGAATCTCCTGGCCTCACTAGCGGCGTTGCAGGCTATAAAAAACGAAATACCCATTGTGTATGACATATATGGACCAATCAAGGAAGAAGATTATTACAGGCTTATAGAGCTGGCTATGTCTAGAAAATCAAATGCTACAATTAAATATAAAGGAGAGATCCATCCACAAAAGGTGCCTGGACGATTGAGTGAATATCATTACTTTATTTTACCGACAAAAGGAGAAAATTTTGGACATTCGATATTCGAAGCAATGAGTGTGGGCTTACCCGTTATTATTAGTGATAAAACACCGTGGAAAGCCTTAAAAACAAGAAGAGCTGGATGGGATGTAGACATTAGCAATGAAACAAATTTAGTAAATGCTATAAAAGAGGCCATTAGCCTCTCAAAGCCCGCCTATGACGAGTATTGCCAGGGAGCCAGAAAAGTTGTTGAAGATTATATGAATAATGCTGATCTTGATAATAAGTATACCAGCCTATTTTCTGGTATTCCTGATGTATCTTCAAAATAGCGGCGTCCGGGAAAATCATTGGGTAGTAGGAAGCCAGGGATAGAGGACTATTAATTTTAACGATTTTGGCCATTACATTTGAAATCTTTTCAATTTGACCGCCTTTTCTTTTCCGATTTCCTATTTTCCTGCAAACTTGTGACGATCTTCTTGTAACCGTAACAGGAGGGTAGTTTTGAGAAATAAAAAAAACCACATGGAGCTTAAAAACCGGGATTTATCATAGTTCCCTTTTTTAGTCGGATGCCAGTATGTTCAAAATAATTACATTGAAGTTTTGGAGTCCAAATATACCCTTGGTCAGATGGGGTGGCTACTTGAAATAAGGATTGGATTTTGGTGGAGGCTGAAGGTAAGGCATGGATCAATTGTTTTGAAAACAATTATTTTGCCCTTTTAAGTTTTATACTCAATCTTCTTGAGCAAAGGTATTTTTAGGTGTAGCTTATTGATTGCTCCAGTTATTCACATGAGTACCCATTTAAGACGTATATTGGCTGAAAGAATATTTGTAATGCCGACTAAGGCTTGTAGTGCTTATCCACCGGTTGCAAAAAAAATAGCGCCACAGTTTTTTAATTCTATGGGTACGGGCCCAGGGACAAACCTGGTCAGAAGACGGTTCAACGAACACCGACGGAGATGTTGTAAGAAACAACAATACTACACTACCGGCAACGGCTGATAGGTTAGTAGTCACAGCGCCCGCCACTGGAGCTTTTTCGGGACAGGGCAATCAATTCGAAGCTTAAACGACCGGCCTTGCAGAAGAAGGTACATGTGATTATCGTGCACAGTGTCGATGGTTTTATTCATACAGAGAAAGTAAGCATATTACATTAACAATGATCCTTGAGAGACCAAAATGGTAGTATAGAACAGCACGTGTTTCATACCTCCGCGACAGCAAATCACTCTTGAAGGGTGATTATTGCTACGCAGGTAACGGTAGTTCGGTAGTTGTCAATGAAGGAGCACCGTTATCCTCTATGACTACCTTGAACCGGCTAGGCCTGTAGAGCCAGTGGGTTGTTCTTTTGATCAGCTAGTGACCTGGGGTAAAAGGTCGGTCGTAGTTTTAGAAGCTAGTGCCGTCGACGAGGAGGTGTTGAATTTGCTAGTGTTGTGTCAAGCATCAAATGACGCTTAAGATTAGGTGGTGAATTCTTTTTACGATGATGTGGAGTTCTAGGCTAGTCAGCAATAGGCAAAATGCAATTGGCAAAATATAGGGTTGCCAATGGTTTATTGCCGACTGCCGACTTTGGGAACGAGACCAAAAAATAGTATAGACGCCATTTGAGGTATGACACGACACTAGGGCACTCGTAAGGTAGCGATCATGCTACAAAGCTGAATCATAAAAAGAATTACATTCGTTTATTTGCAGCGATGAGATGAAAACCCTTTTAAAAGATTATGATAACAGCTGGTACAATCCTAAGGCCGGCCTACTCAAAAGAATGTGCTGGTATTTTGCTAACCTGTTGTTTTTTAACAATGGCTTTTGGCCATTTTCCGGGCTGAGGGTCATTCTTTTAAGAGTTTTTGGGGCTAAGGTGGGTAAAGGAGTGTTTATTAAACCGTGCATCAACATAAAATATCCATGGTTGTTGGATATTGGAGATTATGTTTGGATTGGGGAAGGGGTATGGATTGATAACCTGGCACGGGTAAAAATTGGAAGCAATGTTTGTGTGTCGCAGGGTGCTATGCTATTGACCGGTAACCATAATTATAGAAAAAGCACCTTTGACTTAATGACTGGTGAAATAGTTCTTAAAGAAGGAACATGGATCGGGGCCAGGGCCGTAGTATGTCCTGGAGTGACCTGCGAGTCACATTCCATGTTAACGGTGGGGTCTGTGGCTACCGGTAACCTGGCTCCTTATAGTATATACTCCGGAAACGCCGCCATTAAGGTTAAGGATCGAAAAATAATAGGGTGAAGGTCTCAATCGTTACCGTTTGCTACAATAGCGAGCAATTTCTTGAAGATGCTATCCAGTCAGTGGCTTCCCAGGATTATCCTCACATAGAACACATCCTCGTCGACGGGAATTCTTCCGATGGTACCTTGGAGATCATAAAAAAGCATTCTGATAAGATAAGTCATTGGATTAGTGAACCTGATAGCGGTATTTATGATGCCATGAATAAAGGTGTTAAAATAGCAACAGGTGAAATAGTAGGTATACTGAACTCAGATGATATTTATGCAGATGACAAGATCATCAGCACTATAGTTAAACAATTTGAAAAAGATATAGACGCTGTTTTTGGCGATGTATTCTTCGTTTCGCCTAATGACCTGGAACGACCAGTACGTCACTATTCAGCGAAACATTGGTCGCCGGGCAAATTTACATGGGGTTTCATGCCACCACATCCTTCTTTTTTTGTTAGGAAGGAGTATTATGATCGATTAGGACTTTACAAAACCGATTATGAAATAGCATCTGATTATGAATTGCTTATCCGTTTTCTTAAGGTGAACCAGCTTAATTATAAGTATATACCACTAAAAATGGTAAAGATGAGAACCGGGGGAGCAAGTACGAAAAATTGGAGAAGCAACATAGTCCTTAACCAAGAGATTATCCGGGCATGTAGAGAAAATGGTCTTCAAACCAATCACCTTATGGTCTATTCAAAGTATTTTCGGAAAATATTTGAGTTGATCCATACAAGCCGTTGAATAGGAAAATCATGATATCTTCATATCGTCCTCACTTTTTTTTCATAGCTAAACTAATACTTTTCTATGGAGCATTTTACCTGTCTATAATTGCATTGATTGGACTTACTTCGGAAGAAGGGTCATTATATTCTCCTTGGATAAAGGATAACTTTGATATAGTTACAGGTTTTCGTCAAGGTTTACTGGCTGTTTCGCAAAAGGCCCTTGAAAGTATCGGATACGAAACTAACAGGAGCGGTTACGATCTCAGGATCGCCGATAAAAGTGGCATCAGGCTGGTTTATGGGTGCTTGGGTTTTGAGTTGATCAGTGGATACACGGCGTTGGTACTTGCCTATCCCTTCGCAGGCTGGCGTACAATACTGTTCATTGCCCTAGGCATTGTTCTTATCAACGTCCTAAATGTAGTGAGGATTGTAGCACTAACAATATTGTTTTCTAATGGTCATACCGGGGATTTCAATTTTTTAGACCATCATGATCTTTTCAATATTGCCGTGGTGATTTGCTTATTAGTTGTATATCATTTTTATTTAAAAAGAATGCCCTCCAGTACATGAATTTGTTGATAACTGGATTAACAGGCTTTATTGGAACTAACTTGTTTCAATACCTAGGTCTACAAGACCAGGGCGATTACATCTATACCCTTACCAGGAATACTAGTAAAACAAAAGAGCTATTTGGGGACACTACCCGGTTTATTGATGACCTAAGCGCCCAAGAATTAGATGATCACAATATTAAGGTGATCATCCACCTGGCCGGTATTGCCCATGACTTGTCTGGACAGTATAGAGAAGAAGACTACGATAAGGTAAACTATCGTTTGACCAAAGAATTGTATGACGCATTCTTAAACTCCTCCAAAGCTCGAAAGTTTGTCTTTGTTAGCTCGGTAAAAGCACAGGCTGATGAAGTTACAGGAGTCTTGACAGAGGATGATAAACCTACACCATTGACCCCGTATGGAAAATCAAAGTTAAAAGCTGAGAAGTACATCTTTGAAAACAAAAAAGAAGGGAAATATTATTATATTCTACGACCTGCCATGGTCTATGGCCCAAATAACAAGGGTAACCTAAACCTACTCTACAAAGTCATAAAAAAAGGATTGCCGTATCCATTTGGAGCCTTCGAAAACAAAAGGAGTTTTCTGTCTGTCAAAAATCTGTGCTTTATCATCGATACATTGATCAGAAAAGATATCCCTGCGGGAGACTATAATTGCGCTGATGGCAATGACCTGTCATCTAAAGAATTGGTAACCGTGATAGGGAAGGCTCTCACCAAAAAGGTGCGGATATGGCACATTAACCCACGGTTTATTTTATTAGCTGCGGCTATTGGCAGCAGATTGAAACTTCCGTTTGATCAAAGGGTTTTGCAAAAACTCACGGAAAATTATCGTGTTTCTCCTCGTAAGATCTTAAGTGCGCTATCCTTGGAGAAGATGCCTTTCGATACGGAAATAGATTTGATCGAAACCATTAAAAGTTTTGAGCACAGTTGATTTCATCCTAATATTTTCGGGCTTTTTAGCATTGGAATGGTTGTACATTTTAGTGGCAAAAAGCCGGGGCATTGTGGATCAACCCAATAACCGGACAATGCATTCTGGGGCGGTGGTACGGGGCGGAGGTATTTTATTCACCATTTCCTTTCTTACTTGGAGCGTAATATCTTCCCCACCGATCTTACTCGTAGTGGCTTGGCTGCTTTTGGCACTCATCAGTTACATCGACGACATTCGTAACGTTCCCGGTGCCTTAAGGCTCCTTGTTCAACTGGCCGCCATGATCATTATTTTTATCTACTTGGGGCTGTTCGATACCTGGCCTTTAGGTTTAACCATTGTAGTACTTATTGTATCCGCAGGGATTCTAAATGCCTATAATTTTATGGACGGCATCAATGGTATCACTGCCGCGTATAGCGCCTCAGTCTTGACGCTTATGATTATTATCAATAATACAGTAGTCACTTTCGTAGACGGTGACCTGCTAGCACTGTCACTACTAAGTGTTTTGGCCTTTGGTGTTTTTAATTTTAGGAAAAAAGCCTTATGTTTTGCAGGTGATATTGGTAGCGTGATGGCGGGTTTTTTAGTTGTTTTTTTAATACTGAAGTTGATACTGGCTACGGGTACTTTTATCTGGGTCCTTCTGCTATTGATCTATGGCCTTGATGTAGTCATTACCATTATTCAACGGCTTCAAAACCGTGAAAACATATTTGATGCACACAAGAAGCACCTGTTCCAGGTTGCTGTGTACAAATTGGGAAAGTCACATCTTTTTATATCTTCACTTTACGGTGTAGTTCAATTCTTTGTAGGTGTGGTGATATTGGCAGTCTATAGTTTTGATTTTGAAAGGCAGCTATCTTGGTCCCTCGTAATTCTTGCTACTGGGGCATTTTTATATATTTATATCAAAACAAAGATCACAGGTAGTGTTTGGATATCGGAAAACTATTAAGCGCATTTTGGATATAAAGATTGCCTTTCTATTGGTAATGGGGTTATTGCCCTTTATGGCCGTCCTGTCTTTGCTGATTTTCTTGGTAGACGGGAGTCCTGTTTTTTATAAACAGGAGAGAATAGGTATCAAAAACAAACCCTTTATATTGTATAAGTTTAGAACCTTAGCCAATAAGAATTATACAGGTTTCGTATTCACTAAAAAGGATATGAGCTGGCTTGGACGGATATTGAGAAAAACTGGTTTTGACGAATTACCCCAGTTGCTTAATGTGCTCCGTGGAGAAATGTCTTTAGTAGGCCCTAGACCTTTGCCTGTAGAGTATCTTGCGATTATCAAGGATCATCCTCGACAAACCGTAAGACCTGGCATAACAGGTCCTGTCCAAGTAGCCGGGGGTAATTGTATCCCATGGCCCGAGCGCTTTTCCTTAGATGAATCTTACACAAAAAAAATAGCCTTTCAAATCGATGCTGCGATCCTTATCAAAACACTATTGAATCCTCTAACGAACAAAAAGATAAGTAGCAAACCATTAGTTTACCCTATTTGATGTCATTGTCGGTACCTATCAGGCTGTCTCCTCCGCATTTCGATGGTAGAGAAATGTTGTACGTTCAGCAAGCTATGGATGAAGGATGGGTGTCGCAGGGGGGGGCTAACCTGGATAAATTTGAACAGGTATTGGGTGATTATCTAGGCGTGGAACATGTAGCGGCCTTAAATTCAGGAACATCTGCTATCCACCTCGCTCTCAGGCTTCTAAACATCAAGCCAGGGGATTACGTGATCTGTTCAAGTTTTACCTTTGTAGCCTCGGCTAACCCGATCTTATACGAAAAAGCTCGTCCCATTTTTGTAGATAGTGAGCCAGCCACCTGGAATATGGACCCCGGGCTGCTGCAAGATGCTATTGAAAGCTCCCTAAAAATGGGACACAAGCCTGCTGCCGTGATTTTTGTTCATTTGTATGGCATGCCAGGAAAAATTGAGGAAATCGCCCGGGTATGCCAGGAATTTGAAATTCCTTTGATAGAAGATGCGGCAGAGGCGTTGGGAGCAAGCTGGAAGGGTAAAAAAGTCGGTACGTTTGGAACACTCGGTGTCTACTCATTTAATGGGAATAAGATCATCACCACCGGGGGAGGAGGGGCTTTAGTATCGGGTAACAAAGAATTGATCGATAAGGCGAAATACCTTGCGACACAAGCGCGTGAAATAGCACCCCATTACCAGCATAGCGAAGTAGGCTACAACTATCGAATGAGTAACATTGCTGCCGGCATAGGGAGAGGGCAGATGGAAGTGCTGGAAGAACGTATAAAAAAACGCCGACTTATATTCGATCGCTACATGAAAGAATTTAGGAATGATTCAGGAGTAAGTCTTTTGTGTGAGCTTCCCGGTGCGTATTCGAACAGGTGGCTCACCACAATGCTATTTGATCGTGAAAAGACGGGTATTGATCGAAATGATATAATGATCCACTTGGAAAAGCATAACATTGAAACACGTCCTGTGTGGAAACCTATGCACCGCCAACCAGTTTTTAAAGAAGCTAAGTGTTTTGATAATGGGGTTTCAGATGGTTTGTTTAAAAGAGGGTTATGTTTACCTTCAGGGGCAGATTTGACCGATACCGATTTAGATCGGGTAATAGAGTTTATAAAGAAATTACTATAATGGGTTACTTTGTGTGGTCAAATAAGTATTTATTTTATTAATTGGAATTAATTTAAGACTATGGTTTATCAACTGGCCGTTATTTTGTATTTTGGGATATCTTAAGCGTGTTGGAGTATGAAATTTGCTTTACTTATTTACATTTTTTTAATGTCATGCTTTTCGTCTTTTGCGCAGTTCATTGCAAGTGCGAATGGGAATTGGAACGTTGGAACTACTTGGGGTGGCGCGTGCACTACAGGTTGTTCGGAAGGGATTGATTACCCGGGAGCGTCTGATGATGTATATACAAATGGATTTCAAGTTACAGTTCCTGGAAACGGCTTTTCTTGCAATAACTTAAGAATACAGTTTAATACAGTGGGTTCACTAAATTTGGGCAATCGCACATTGACAGTAAATGGAGTTTTGTCAGGGTGGGATGGAGACGATTCAGGTTTTGAGGAGTTTCCAACTGTTGATATTGTGACAGGGAACGAGATTCCAGGAAGAGCAAGAATTACATTGACAGGTAATAGCCTAGCGGATGGCGATTTCGTGATAGATTTCTGGGATGCGATAGCTACCATTGGTAATCTTAACTTTAGTTTTGGTGTAAAATCATTGGAAATAATTGATGCTATTTCTGCCGTAGGTGACGTGAGGGTTTTATCAGGGACACTTACACTTTCTTCTAGTTTATCAATTGGGTCAACAGGTGATCTTAGCATATCATCTGGGGCAACCTTAATAACTCAGGGTGCTATTGATGGAGGGAGCACCTCCAGTTTATTTGCTAATTTGGACATTGATGGTACGCTCAACTTGCAAAGTACTAATTCATATGTAAATGCTACAACAATGTTGTTTGCTTCTACAGGGGTGCTAAATGTTTCCTTTGCCGGGGCAAACCAGACGGAAGGATGGTGGCATACTAGTAATGGCCCCACTTTTTTTACTGGTATCGATCCGGGATCTACCATAGTTTTCAATTCTAGTTCTAATCAGACCATACCTGCTCAAGATTTAGGGAATTTGACGCTTTCTGGAGCAGGTACTAAAAGTTTGCAATCCTCAGGAACACTTAAAGTATTGGGGAACTTATTTATTAATTCTGCGAATGTTACTTTTGATACTGGGTCTAATCCAAATCCTATTGATATAAGAGGTAATATAGATAATGATGGAAATTGGAATCCGACACAAAATGTAATCTTCAATGGAACTTCTTCTCAGACGATAACGGGTAATAACGTGATAACTTTCAATGGTGGGATAAACATAGCCAATACGTCTTCCAGTGTTTCACTTGTGAATGTTGGTATTGATGTTAATGGCTTATTTGATATAGATGTTTCCTCGACTTTTGACCCTGATGATCAGAATGTCAATCTTGCAGGGAACCTGGAAAATGACGGCACCTTGTTGGCAGGGAATGTGGGATCTACATTTACATTTGATGGAACAACTACTCTTACCGGCAGTGGGTCAGATAGTTTTAATAATGTGGTAGTTGGTGCTAGTAGCTCACTTACTGCTTCCAATGCAAATATTGATGTTATAGGCAATTTTACTAATAATGGGACTTTTGATGCAAGTACTGGGTCTTTAACTTTTAATGGTTCCTCCACACAAACTATTAGTAGCAATAGTACCACCGAGTTTTACGACCTTCAATTCGATAATAGTGTAAACAATCAAGGTACTACTAGGTTGGGTAACATCCTAACTTTAGGAACAGGTGTCACCTTTGATGCAGATGGCCCTGCCGGTACGGGTACCTTCGTTATTAGTTCTACAGGCGCTTCATCTTCGGCCATAATTGCGGAGATCCCGGTGGGATCTTCTGTTACCGGCAATGTAACTTTCGAACGTTACATACCCGCTTTTACCCCGGATCGATTCAGGAATTTTGCCATACCGTTAAATGGGATTACAGCTTCTGAATTAGACGAGCCAGGGGATGTTAGGCTTAACTCCGAGCTCGATGGCTTTCCTAACGTGTTTACTTACCTAGAAATCGCCACAGGAGATGTAGATCAAGGCTGGCAAGTAGGTTTGACAAGTTCTAGTGCAATAAGCGCAGGGGTTGGTTACACCGTATACAGGGATGTTGATACAGAGGTGACCATCGATGCTACAGGAACATTGAATCAAGGCAATGTTAGCTTTGGTGTATCCTATACAGAATCCTCTCCTGCCAACCCAACCGGCGATGGATGGAATTTCTTAGGCAACCCATACCCAGCACCTATAGATTACGATCTTCTTACAAGAAGCAACACAGTGGGTGCCGTGGTTTATGTTTGGGATGCTGAAGCAGGACAGTATATTACATATGATGCAAGTTCAGGGTTAGGTGCCTTAACAGGTGGTGTAATAGCTTCCGGTCAAAGTTTTTGGGTGCAAACTTCTGGGAACTCTCCGAGCCCTTCGTTAAGTGCTACGGAAGCCTCAAAAGTAACCTCGACTACAGCTAGTTTTTTCAGGACTAAAAGTACGGTTGAAATGCTGAAGATCACCCTTCAAGACTCTCTTTCTCAAGATGTAACCTATCTAAAGTTTGATGAAAACGCTACCGGAGGTTTTGATATTCAATACGACGGAAGAAAACTTCAAAATTCAATATTCAACCTGTCCACTTTAATGGATGGACAAGACATGGTTTACAACACAATCCCGAAATCGGGTTGTTCTATTCGGACTGAAATGAATATCACCAACATCCGTACAGGTGATTATAATCTTCGATTCGATAGCTTCAATAGTATTGAAGGGGTGAGCAGGATCGCCCTTGAAGATAAGTTTCTTGGCGAAGAAATTGCGATAGACGATACTAGGTCGTCGTATGACTTTACTGTTTCGACAGATTCCGCTTCTTATGGTAATAGGTTTGTAGTGGTCGTCGAATTCATCCCAAGTATTCCTGAAATTCAAATTGGTGACGATAACCTTCTTAGCATCAATAGTCCCAGTGATTCAATACAATGGTTTTTTAACGATGAACCTATTGAAGGCGCCAATAATACCACTTATCCTGCATCAGAACCGGGAACCTATACGGTATCTGTCTCCTATGGGAATTGTCGTGTATCTTCTGGACAAGTTTCATTGGTAGTGACTTCAGTTGAAGAAGAACTAGCAGGGGGATTATTGGTGGTTCCTAATCCATTTAATGATCGTATTAAGATTAACACGAACCATGAAGATGCTGGAGTAGCAAGTATTAATATTTATAATGCTAACGGTATTTTAGTTTTTTCAAGAAAGAATTTCGATCTTCGAGAAACGATAGATCTGTCCTCTTTAAAAATGGGATTTTATATGATGCGAGTTAGCCTTGGGGAGAAAAATCTAATAAAGAGGTTGATCAAGGAATAGAATTAGATGAGGTTGAGGTCTGTTATTTTTATTTTGACGTTTTTTTTTGCCATTAGTTTTTATGCCATAGGTCAGCCAGGCAGTGGTGGTCCGGGAGATAGAAATATACCTCTAGGTGGAATTGAGTACCTAATGTTTATAGGTGCAGGTATGGGATTGACGAAGCTGATCAGGGATAAATTCAAAAAGTAGTTTTTTGTCGGTTACACAGCAAATACTTAAACTCCGTATTTTACCGCGTTGGATTATTATAATTATAGATATAGGCTTAGTGGCTATGTCTACCATACTAGGGTACTTACTAAGGTTTAATTTTGATTTAATAGCTTTATTGAGGCATGAGTTTTTTTATGGAGTATCCATAAACTCATTTTCCGTGTTGATTTCAGTCGTATTAACAAAAAGTTATGCCGGTATAGTAAGGTATACCGGCATTGGAGACGGCGTTCGTCTCTTAAAAACATTATTGATCTCCCTCCTGATCGTTTCCGTTATCAATCTTCTTCATTTTGCCAATTTTGGTAAGAATCTTATTCCTTATTCGGTCATCTTAATTTCGTTTTTGGCAGCCTTTCTCTTCCTCTTTCAATACCGTCTTCTTATCAAAAATATTTTTTCCTATTACAGCAGGAATATTACTAATAAGGCGAAGGTAGCCATATTTGGGGCTGGACGGCTAGGAATGATGACTAAACAGCTGATGGAAGGGGATGATCAATCTAATTTTAGGGTACTGGCATTTTTTGAAGATGACGCTAGGAAGCAAGGGAAAGTGATTGATGGTACTGCCATTTTTAATTCTGCAAATTTGGAGTATTATTTGAAAGATCTTGATATTGAAAAACTGGTAATAACAGACCAGGGGATTTCTTTTGAGCGTAAGAACGAGATCGTAGATATATGCCTTAAAGAAGATGTTAAAGTACTTTCCATACCCAATGTCAAAGATTGGGTGCATGGAGAATTGAGCTTAAAACAAATAAAAGAGGTTAAAATTGAGGAGCTCTTGGGGAGAGAATCTATCCAACTGGATAACCTCGCCATTAGAGATGCCCTGAATGGAAAACGTGTATGCATCACTGGGGCAGCGGGATCCATCGGTAGTGAATTAGCCAGGCAAGCTATACAATATAAACCGTCAACGTTAATACTTATTGACCAGGCCGAGTCCCCTCTTTATGAACTTCAGCGTGAATTGGATAGTAATGCTTCTTGTACCATGTATGTGGGAGATATAACCGACAGGAAGAGGATAGAAAGTATTTTTAAAAAAGAGACCCCCGAAGTGATCTTTCATGCAGCGGCCTACAAACATGTCCCCCTCATGGAATCAAACGCGGTAGAAGCTGTTACAACTAATGTACTGGGAACTAAGAATCTTGCGGATCTAGCTGTTGAGTTCAAGGTCGAACGGTTTGTAATGATATCTACTGACAAAGCTGTTAACCCAACAAGTGTCATGGGATGCTCGAAAAGAATAGCTGAGATATATGTTCAATCTCTGAACAATGAACTAAAGGATAAGATAGGCTCTACTACTTTTGTCACGACAAGATTTGGCAACGTTCTAGGTTCTAACGGGTCTGTAATACCTTTCTTTAAAAGACAGATCAGTAAAGGAGGTCCCATCACTGTAACACACCCTGAGATCACTCGTTACTTTATGACCATTACCGAAGCTTGCCAGTTGGTTTTAGAAGCCGGTGCCATGGGCAAGGGAGGTGAGATTTTCATTTTTGATATGGGAAAATCTATGAGAATCGTTGATTTAGCCCGAAAAATGGTCAGATTGTCAGGGTTAGAACTCGGGAGAGATATAGAAATTGTTTTTACCGGGCTTAGACAAGGCGAAAAATTATTCGAGGAACTATTATTGGATAAAGAAAACACGATTCCTACCCACCATCATAAGATCATGATTGCCCAGGTTTCCGAATACTCTTTTGAGGAAGTAAACAAAAACTTAGAGAATTTGGAAAGAGCCACTAATGATTACGAGCATTCTTCTTCATACGAGATCGTAGCCTTAATGAAAGCTATTGTGCCAGAGTTCAAAAGCAACAGTTCTATATTTGAAGTCCTTGACACTTCGAAAAAGGCCCTATAAGTTTGCATAATGCAAAAATCATCTTCTCCTAGCTTTCCTTGACCTTTTTCTCTTATAATAACGTGATTTACTAGTGCTAAATATGTGTGAAGGTAAATAGAATTCCACTTTAGCATTCAAAATGAAGTATCCATCATTATCCTCTGAATTGCCCCTGATCAGGCCTTCCTCTGTCCCGCGTGGCTCAAGCCCAATCTCATTCCTCCGATCCGCCATGGCCTGCCGTAAAGGATCTGAAGCTAACGAACTATGTAATAGGTAAGTGCTGCTTACGTCATCCAAGTAATCGGTAAAGGCAAACCGGTAGCCGCCTTCTATAAGAAAGTTAAAGAACGGACCGGCCTTCAGTTTTAAACCGATACCGGCCGGGACTACGATGGCAGTCCTTGAGTACGCTTCTCCCTCGGTCTGCAAAGGTTGTAAGGCTACATAGTTTCCTGCTTCAGGGAGAGGATTGCCACTCCAGTCATTGTCCGGGACCTGGCCCTGTGGATTGAAATAAAGTAAACCTATCCCAGCGAAACCGTAGACATTGATACCGGGCCTTTGATAGTACCTTGTTCCGTTGGAAAAAGCCTGTACAATACCCACCACGTTCCATTCGAAGTTATCCGACCTAAAGGAAAGATTTCTTACGGATCTCCCTTCGTTATCGGCATCAGCATCATCACCGGAAAGCCTAAACCAGCTCGCTTCGCTGCGTATAGCTATCCTATCTGTAAAGAAATATTGGAGACCTAGGTTGATATTCGGACTAGTATCAAAGATATCGCCTGGGTTGTTCAAATCACCAAAGTAGGAGGTGGTGCCGGTACCAACAGAAAAGATAATGTCCCTGCCTTTCCTGAAATTAAAAAATGATTGGGCGTGCATCTCATAGCCGGCCAACGCTATATATAAAAATAAGAGGATTCTTTTCATTAACGGGTTATTTGCCTAATAAACTCCAAGATAAGTATAATGTTCATCAATTAAAAAAACTCGAACTTTAATTGATCCTGAAGCAAAAGAGCCCGTATGGTTCCATACGAGCTCTTCATTAGTGCGTCCGGAAGGATTCGAACCCTCAACCCCCAGAGCCGAAATCTGGTATTCTATCCAGTTGAACTACGGACGCTGCTTAAAATTGACCGCAAAGATGGTCAAGAATATGCTAAAATCCATGCATTTGTGAAATAAGCATACAGTTTTGACCATAAGGCCTGCCAGGAAGAACTAAGACAGTACTTCCCGGACCTTTGCCGCTGCATCTTTGAGCAGGATAGCGGAAGCCACTTTCAGGCCGGACTCCTCGATGATCCGGGCGCCTTCCTCGGCGTTGGTGCCTTGAAGTCTTACAATGATGGGGACCTCGATATCACCTATTTTCTTGTAGGCCTCTACTACACCATTGGCTACCCTGTCGCACCGCACGATACCTCCGAAAATATTGATCAATATGGCTTTTACATTTGGATCTTTCAAGATGATGCGGAACCCTGTTTCTACCGTTTCCGGGTTGGCTCCACCTCCAACATCTAAAAAGTTCGCGGGATCACCCCCGGAAAGCTTGATGATGTCCATAGTGGCCATAGCCAACCCTGCCCCGTTCACCATACACCCGACGTTACCTTCTAGCTTAACGTAGCTAAGCCCTGACTTAGCCGCTTCTACCTCCGAGGGATCTTCCTCTGAAATATCTCTTAGCTCAGCAAGATCTTTATGCCGGTAAAGGGCGTTATCATCTAAATTCACCTTGGCATCCACAGCCAGTATTTTATCATCCGAAGTCTTAAGGACAGGATTAATCTCAAACATGGCAGAATCCGTGGATACATAAGCATCGTACAGCGCATAGATAAACTTGACCATCTCTTTGAATGCACCACCGGTTAGTCCTAAGGCAAAGGCTACCTTCCGCGCTTGAAAACCTTGCAGTCCTGTAGCTGGGTCAATCCATTCTTTGATGATCTTTTCCGGGGAGCTTTCAGCCACTTCTTCTATGTCCATACCTCCTTCGGTAGAGGCCATGATCACGTTGCATCCCTTTGCCCTATCCAGCAAAATGCTCATATAGAATTCCTTAGGCTCCGAATCCCCCGGGTAGTAAACATCTTCTGCGATCAACACCTTGTTCACCACTTTCCCTTCGCTCCCTGTTTGTTCGGTGACAAGCGTGCCTCCCAATATATTTTTCACCTTTACGGGCACCTCATCCAGCGACTTGGCTAATACTACCCCGTTAGAGTCCGTTTCTTTGATCTTGCCCTTACCGCGGCCACCAGCATGGATCTGCGCTTTCACGACATACCAATCCGTGCCTGTTTCGGCGTGTAATTCTTTTGCTGCGGCTAATGCCTTATCAGGATTGTCCGCCACTATCCCAGATTGTACCCTCACCCCGTAACTTTTCAAAATGTCCTTTGCTTGGTATTCGTGAATGTTCATGCTGAAAATTTTTTGCCACGAAAGTAGGTCATTTGGTTCGATATTTCAAGTGTCGTGAGATTTTAAAACAAGCTAGCAGATGGAGGATATTGTAGACCTAATTCATTAAGTTTGACCCTGTTTATCACATGGAAATACTCAAAGCTTCAAACATAAGAAAATCCTATGGTGACCTGGATGTCTTGAAAGGGATAGACATAGCCATACGACAGGGAGAGGTTATTTCCATAGTGGGAGCCTCAGGTGCAGGTAAGAGCACACTTCTACATATTTTGGGTACATTGGACCATCCTGACGCCGGGAAGCTTTTTATGAAACAAAAGGACGTCTTAAAGCTCAGAACCTCGGAAAAAGCAAAGTTCCGCAATAAGCACATTGGCTTTATCTTCCAATTCCATAACCTGCTCCCGGAATTTACCGCTTTGGAAAATGTGTGTATACCCGCCTATATCAACGGTAGTAATCCAGCACAAGTCAAACAACAAGCCCAAGAGGTATTAAACTCACTGGCGATAGGAGCACGATCTGACCATAAACCCTCGGAACTTTCGGGGGGAGAGCAACAACGTGTGGCGGTAGCGCGTGCGCTGATCAATAATCCCTCTATTATTTTTGCGGATGAGCCTAGTGGTAATCTGGATTCTAAAAACGCAAAAGAACTACACGATCTTTTTTTCCAGCTTCGCGATCAGTCTGGCCAGACTTTTGTAATAGTGACGCACAATGAAGAATTAGCTAACATGGCAGATCGTAAGCTAGAAATGCGCGACGGTATGATCGTCGCCTAAAGCTTCTGCAGGTTTGAGAGCATTTTTTGTATATGCCTTTCAGCCCCGAAAAGATCGCTGTAGGATGCCACTACCCGGTGATCATTATCCAGCAAATAGGTGACCCGTTTGGAAATATTTAAAATAGGAACGTGGGCCTCGTAGGCTTTACTCACCTCGCCGGTTGCGTCTGACAATAACTCGAAAGGGAGCTGGTGCATTTCCTTGAACTTAAGGTGCTGCTTCACAGGGTCAGTACTGATGCCCACGATATCTACATCGAGGTCTTTGAATACATCGAAATTGTCTTTAAAAGAACAAGCTTCCTTCGTACAGGCCGGGGTAAAGTCTTTCGGATAAAAATACAAAAGTATGGACTTCCCTTCTGCATCCTTACTGAGCTGGAATTTTTTTCCGCTGGTAGAATGGAGAGTAAAATCAGGGGCTTGCGTGTTAACAGGTAATGCCATTTCAATGTATTTCGTTTACTGCATTGAATAACAAACCTGCGCTGGGAATTGTTTTTAATGGGTAAGTACTTCGTCTTGCTCTACCACTTCCACATGGCCATCCGTAGTAATGCCTATTAACGTAACGCATTGGGTATCATTGATCTTAAGTGGGTCATACTGGGCGGTAACACGAATGTAATTCTCGGTGAATCCATGCATACGTTGCCCGTCTATATCATTTTCCCAGAGTACTGTGGCCGGTGTGCCAAGATGTTCCGTGTAAAACTTACGTCTCTTTTTTTCACTTAAAGAACGGAGCATTTTTGACCTTTCCCCACGAGTTTTCATGGGTACCGCATCCTCCATGGCTGCGGCCGGTGTATTCGCACGCTCAGAGTAGGTAAAAACATGGAGGTATGAAACATCCAATTCGACCAGGAATTGGTAAGATTCCATAAAATCCTCTTGCGTTTCCCCGGGAAACCCGACGATTACATCCACTCCTATGCAGCAATTAGGCATATATTCCTTTATCGTAGCCACGCGCTCTTCATAAAGTTCTCTTAGGTACCTGCGTCGCATACGTTTTAAGGTCTTGTTAGAACCCGCCTGTAGTGGGATATGGAAATGAGGGACAAATTTCTTTGACTTGGCTACGAATGAAATGATATCGTCACTCAGCAGGTTGGGCTCTATGGACGATATCCTGAATCGTTCAACAGGGATCTCCTCGTCCAGTACTTCAAGCAGGTCAATAAAACGGTCTTCTCTTTTCCCATTGCGGATCCCAAAATCGCCGGTGTTGACGCCTGTAAGCACAATTTCCTTTACACCACTTGTCGCGATATCGTGGGCGGCCTTTACAATGTTTGGAATGGTATCACTCCTGCTTTTCCCCCTGGCCAAGGGAATCGTGCAAAATGTGCAACTGTAATCACACCCATCCTGTACCTTGAGAAAAGTGCGTGTACGATCATTTAACGAGTAAGCATTATTAAAAGCAGTGGCCTCTTTGATCTCGGAAGCGAGCACCATCGGCTCTTTAGGGCGCACGAAGCCGTCTAACAGCTCTACGAGCCGGAACTTTTCAGCAGCCCCCAAAACTGCGTCTACCCCGGGGATCCCGGAGATCTCCTTGGGCTTAAGCTGGGCATAGCACCCGATGATAGCTACGTACGCCCCGGGGGATATTTTTCGCGCTTCCCGGACCACTTTGCTACACTTTTTGTCTGCATTTTCGGTAACAGAACAGGTGTTTATGATGAAAATATCAGGGGTATCGGTAAAGTCTGCCTTAATGTACCCTTTCTGTTCAAATTGCCGGGCAATCGTTGACGTCTCCGAAAAATTGAGCTTGCAGCCCAGTGTATAGAAAGCAACCTTTTTCATTTTGACCTGCAAAGGTAAAAAAGTAACCGGTGAGTACAAAAGATAGGGAGAGAGTAGTACTTAGCGTTAAGCTAACTGTAATTGGACGGTGAGCTATTTTTTCCAATCCCGTTCTTAAAGTTGGCAGTTAGCAATGGGCAATCGGCAAACCTATTTTTTTGCCTACCGCTTTTTGCCTATTGCCCACTGATCAATACCTCGAACATATCTCATCCTGTGCCCAACACGTCATTTTGAGGTTTAACTTAACACTAAGAGGCTTTTAATATCCTTCTCAAATAATTGATTTGCCCTAAATGGTAATTTAAGTGTGAATGCAGGTGTACCAGGAAAAAGCCTATGGACAAATTTCGTTGCCAGATTTCAAGTGGATAGGTTTCTTCCAACGTAGCAGGTGACATTTTTTCTAAAGTGAGGAGTACAGCCTCCTTAGTTGCTAAGATTTGCTCGTTCAACTCGTCTACAGGTACGTTCTTGGATGAAAACTCCAGGTCCCGTTGACGGGTATACCCGGTTTGGCCAAGTACGAAACCGATAAAATGCTGAAGGTTTCCGCAAATGTGAAGGATGAGATTTCCTGCCGAGTTGCTAATCGTACCAGGCGTAACCCAAAGATCGCTGGTATCTTCGAAGAGCTTCAGCTCTTCCATAAGCCGGGTAAGATCGCGATCAAAGAGGTCTTTGAGTGAGTCGAGTTGTGTTGAGGTCATTTACTTCCGAATAAACAAATAGATCATATAACCTATGAACGTGGCCAGGTAAAGTAAAGATTCCCAGCGGTCTAATTTCTTTTTATTTATGGTAAACATAAACACTAAGAGCAATACCGTGCCGGATAAAAGTATGAATACATCAGTATTTAGTGCTGTATCATAGTCCAGCGGGGTGACGACAGTGGTGACGCCTAGCACCAATAAGATGTTGAAAATATTCGATCCTATTACGTTGCCAATGGCAATATCAGCTTGGCGTTTGTAAGCGGCTACCGCCGAAGTAGCTAATTCGGGAAGAGAGGTGCCCGCAGCTATTATGGTCAATCCTACCAGTTTTTCACTTACCTCGAAGGCCTGGGCAATGGCAATGGCATTGTCTACCACGAATTTGCCTCCAAATCCAAGCCCCATAAGCCCAAAAAGAAGCCTGGTGGCAATACCAAAGGAAGAATATACCCTTATTTTACTTACCTGGTGGGGAGGACGTCTTTTCAGGCTGCCAAATACATACCATAAGAAAATAGCGAAAAAACCCAAAAGAATGATACCGTCCAGCAGCGAGGTGCGGTTGAAATCCTCTCCATTAAACAGTTCGTCGTTGGCTAAATAGAATAGCAAAAGGGTAATAAATAGAGAGAACGGCAATTCCCGCATCACCGTGCTCCTCTGTACGGGCAAAGGGTAAATGGCCCCGGCAACTCCTAGGATCAAAAAAAGATTGAAAATATTAGAACCGATGATGTTGCCAAACACTACTTCCGGGTGGCCGTCTGTTCCGGAAAGGACGTTTACCACCAACTCCGGTGCCGAAGTGCCTAATGCCACGATGGTCAGGCCGATTGCTAAGTCAGGTACATGAAATCGCTTGGCCAAAGAAGAAGCGCCATTCACCAGCGCTTCGGCTCCTTTGATTAGCATGACAAAACCAACGACCACCAATAAAAAGTGCAGGAATAAGGTCAATCGTTTGCCTTTTGTTTCAATTACTAAAGATACATTATTTTAGATGTATCAAGCCAAAGGCCATAACCCAATGCTGTAAGACGCTCCCGGGAAGTTACTTGCCGGGCCGACGCGGGTCAGTCCAGCGCCAGGTCTTTCCGGATCCCTGCGATCACTTCGTCCAATTGGTTACGGGTTGCCTCGTATTGGCCTGGCGAAGGCAAAGGAGCATTTACACTGATGTAAAATTTTATCTTTGGCTCTGTGCCGGATGGCCTGGCCGATACTTTGTACCCATCTTTTGTGAAAAACTGCAGGACATTGGAACGGTCATAGTCCAGCGGCGTTTCCGCCCCAGTAAGCAGGTCTTTCGAGATGCCGGCTTGGTAGTCGACCAGCCGGACTACATCAGAGCCAGCAAAGCTCTTTGGCGGAGTGTTCCTGAAGTCAGCCATCATCTGAACGATTTCTTCGGCGCCTTTTTTTCCCTTTTTCGTGAGCGAAATCAAGGTTTCCTTGTAAAACCCATACTTTTGGTACATCTCGATCATCATCTCGTACAGCGACTTGCCATTGTCTTTGGCATAGGCATACATTTCGGCGATCATAGCACACGAGGCTACGGCATCCTTGTCCCTTACAAAATCACTGACCATGTAGCCATAGCTTTCTTCTCCCCCGGCTAGGTAACGTTTTTCGCCTTCCAGTTTGGCGATCAGGGAGGCTATGTATTTGAAGCCGGTGAGGGTGCTGTAGCAATCTACCTCGTAGCTTTCGGCGATACGTTGGATCAAGTCCGTGGTAACGATGGTCTTCACCACGAATTCATTCCCTTGGAACTGGTCCCTTTCTTTCCATCGCTGTAAAATGTAGTAGATCAGCAGGCTCCCGGTTTGATTACCATTTAACAGTTCCAAGTTTCCGTCCAGGTTACGTACTGCTATGCCCACGCGGTCCGCATCGGGGTCCGTGGCCATGACCAGGTCAGCCTGGAGTTTTTCAGCCTCCTCTAAGGCAATGGTCAATGCCTCCTTTTCCTCGGGGTTAGGATACACCACGGTAGGAAAATTCCCATCAGGCTGGGCTTGTTGCTCTACTACATAGACATTCGTGAAACCATACTGCTCCAATGCGGGCGGCACCAACTTCACACCTGACCCATGAATAGGGGAGTAGACAATCTTAATGTCTTTTTGTGCCTCTACAGCTTCCGGGGATAGTGCCAATTTCTTGATCTCTGCTAAGTATTTTTCGTCTACCTCGGCGCCTATGGGTTGTATAAGGCTGTTGTCCGCCGTAAATTTTACTTCACTGACATCAGTGATCTTGTTCACCTCGTTGATCACATTTTTATCATGGGGTGGAACGAGCTGTGCGCCATCATTCCAATACGCCTTATATCCATTATACTCCTTTGGGTTGTGAGAAGCGGTAAGTACCACACCACTATGACACCCTAAATGCCGGATAGCAAAGGACAGCTCCGGGGTAGGCCGCAGGCCATCAAAAAGGTACACTTTTATACCATTAGCAGAAAATACACCCGCCGTGGTTTCCGCGAAGAAAGGGCTGTTATTACGACTATCGTGGGCGATAGCCACTTTTATCTCTTCCCCCGGGTAGCACGATAACAAGTAATTAGCCAAGCCTTGGGTGGCAATACCTACCGTATACCTATTCATACGATTAGAACCTATCCCCATGATACCTCTCAATCCACCCGTGCCAAACTCAAGGTCTTTGTAAAAGGCATCAGTAAGCCCCTCTTCGTTGGACATTAAGGATCGGATCTCTTCTTTTGATTGCTCATCAACATCACTGTCAAGCCACTTTTGGGCTTTGTCTAAAATTTCTTGGTTCATACATTAAATGGATTGAAAGGATTATAAGTTACCTCGGAGCTCTTGCTCTCGTTCGATGGCCTCAAATAAAGCTTTGAAATTTCCTTTTCCAAATGATTTTGCCCCTTTTCTTTGAATTATTTCATAAAAGACCGTAGGGCGATCCTGGATCGGTTTTGTGAAGATCTGGAGTAGGTAGCCTTCATCATCGCGATCTACCAAGATGTTAAGCGTTTTGAGTGGTTCAAGATCCTCGTCGATTTTACCCACCCGGTCAAAAAGATCATCGTAATAATTACCGGGCACGTGCAGGAACTCCACACCACGTTGCCGTAGTTCTGAAACCGTGTGGAGGATATCATCCGTGGCAATGGCAATGTGTTGTACCCCTGGACCATTGTAAAAATCTATATATTCTTCTATTTGGGACTTCTTTTTTCCCTCGGCAGGTTCATTAATGGGGAATTTGATGTAACCGTTGCCATTGGAAACCACTTTGGACATAAGAGCGGTATAGTCCGTGGAAATATCTTTATCATCAAATGTAACCAGCAAACTAAAGCCCATCACCTTTTCATAAAACTCCACCCAGGTATTCATTTCGCCCCATCCTACATTACCCACGCAATGGTCGATGTATTTCAGCCCTATGGGCTCTGTCCGGACAGGACTTTTCTTTTCAATAAACCCGGGTAAAAAGGGGCCGTTGTAATTCTTTCTTTCTACGAAGGTGTGTATGGTCTCCCCATAGGTTTGTATTGAAGCTACAACTACCTCTCCATGCTTGTCTTGTAATACTTGGGGCTCTTGAACACCTGCTGCTCCTCGCATCGTTGTTTCAGTGTAAGCACTTCGGGCATCTTCTACCCAAAGCGCCAGTACTTTGACGCCATCTCCATGTTTTTTAACGTGCTCTGCAATAGGCGTATCTTCCCTTAGGGAAGAAGTAAGCACCAAACGGATCTTCCCTTGCTGCAAAACATAACTGGCCCTGTCCTTGGTGCCTGTTTCCGGCCCGGCATAGGCGATGAGTTTATAACCAAAAGCATACTGGTAGAATAATGCGGACTGCTTAGCGTTACCAACATAGAACTCTATGTGATCAGTGCCCTGTATGGGTAGGAAATCGTCAGGCATAGTCTTCAATCGTTTGTAGAAGTAAAATTATTCAATACCCGGTGCAATTAAAATAAATTTTATCCCAAGGGTTTTTAATTGAAAAAAATATTTTGGATGTTAGCCCTAAATAACAAACTGGTAACCAAACAAAACACTTATAATTCCCCATGGACATTTCGGAGCTAGATAAGGATATAATTGAACTCATAGAAAGAAAGTCAAAATTAGGTGAGCTCGATTATAACAGCTCCAAATATGACGAGTTAGAGGAAGAACTCCACGACCTGGAGGATGGCTTTTTAGAAAAGTACGGCGATTTTTTAGAGGATGTTTTACACGAAGTCCATGACGAATACTGCCCTGATAACGAGGTGTTGCTGCCTATCGCTTACATACCCAGCAGGGTAACGGTAAAAGAGGGGGAGTACGATGTGCCGAGCGACCAAGGTGTATACGTGGAAGCTGACGATTATGAAAGCAACGAGACCAAACTGGTCCTATTACCCTCGCCCACACGAGTAGTTTTACTAGTGAGTCCCAGTCAAAAAGAAGTAGTATGGACCGCAAAAAGCTAAGCGGCCAAAGCCTTTGAGTCAGAAACCCAGCTTGGCTTTTACCCTTGCCAAAACTTGCTGCGCAATAGCCCGGGCCTTCTCTTCGCCATTTTCCAGTTTTTGGTTGAGTTCATCCGCATGCTCCATATAGTGATTGAAAAGCTCTCTTTGTTTTTCGTATTTCGAAAGGATCAACTCAAACAATTCTTGCTTGGCATGACCATACCCATAATTTCCCTGTTCGTATTTTTTTCGCATTTCCTGCACTTGTGATTTGCTGGCCAATAGGCGGTAAAGGGCAAACACGTTGCAGGTATCCGGGTTTTTGGGTTCTTCCAGTGGGGTGCTGTCCGTAACGATGGACATGACCTGCTTTCTCAAGGCTTTATCCGGTAAAAATATGTCAATGGTGTTGCCATAGGATTTACTCATTTTTTGCCCATCAGTTCCCGGTATGGTCATCACCTGTTCATCGATCTTCGCTTCTGGGATGATAAAGGTATCCCCGTAGCGATGATTAAATGTAAGCGCGATATCCCGGGTTATTTCAATATGCTGCCGTTGGTCTTTTCCCACGGGTACGATGTCCGCATCATATAAAATAATGTCTGACGCCATCAGGACGGGGTAAGTGAATAACCCGGCATTCACATCGGATAGCTTATCGGATTTTTCTTTGAAGGAGTGCGCATTGGCAAGCATAGGGTAGGGGGTAAAGCAATTCAGGAACCAAGTAAGCTCACACACCTCTGTTACCCTGGATTGACGGTAAAGCAAGTTTTGCTCCGTATCGAACCCAAACGCAAGCCATGTGGCCGCCGTAGCATTGACATTTTCCGTCCGGACGGCCGGATCTTTTATCGTGGTAAGTGAGTGCAGGTCTGCGATGAAAAAAAGCGATTCGTTCTTCTCATCTTTAGACAGCTCGATGGCCGGTAAAATGGCTCCCAGTAGGTTTCCTAAATGAGGGCGGCCACTGCTTTGAATTCCAGTCAATATTCTTGCCATATCCAAGGTTTTGCGCAAATATACCATTCGATCTATAATATTTTGTTCCTGTTCCATTTTCTCATCGCCCGGTTATGCCACGTGCCAACCCCAGCTTGTTAATGTGCTGTTAAATAGAAACCGAAATTCCGTAACTGTAGTATTAATTCTTATTTTTGTTAGAAACAAGAAAAAGATGCGATACAAAAGTTTACTATTTTTATCGGCGGTCTTGTTGGTTTTAAGTAACACCTTCACCCTAGGCCAACTGTCACAAGAGATACAGTTTAACGAGACCACCTTCGATTTCGGCAACATCAAAGAAGGCGATGGACCCGTTACGCACGAGTTTTCTTTCATCAATCGCGGCCAGGACCCGGTAACGATCACGGGGGTGAGAGCCTCTTGCGGGTGCACCACCCCGGCCTGGACGAAGGAGCCAGTGGCCCCCGGCCAGCCCGGTATGGTACAGGCACGTTACAATCCCAAAGGTCGCCCCGGGGCTTTTAACAAGAGTTTGACCGTGTCGCTTGATTCATCGACAGAGCCGGTACGTCTTTACATCAAAGGGTACGTGGAGCCAAAATCAAAAACGTTACAAGAAGATCTTCCTACCGCTATGGGAGGGCTGCGCTTTAAATACAGGTCGTTTAACTTTGGCAAAGTTCAAGCTACTGATAAGCCGGCAGTGAAAGAATTTGAAGTGTATAATGATACCGAACAAGATATCGAGTTTTTAGATTCATTGCTCGGGCCTGCTCATATCCAATTCGAATTTGATCCCCAGGCACTAGCACCCCAGCAGCGCGGTGTGATCCGGGTCACCTACCATGCCAAGATGTTAAATGACCTGGGCTTCATGAATCATAACATGGCTTTTTATACGAATGAAGCAGGGGAAGATAACCAGAAAAGTGTTTCAGTATATGCCACGGTAGAAGAATACTTCCCGCCCATGACCCAGGCAGAATTAGCTGAAGCGCCGAAGATGGAAATTAAGGAAGCGATCTACGATTTCGGGAGAATAAAGAGAGGCGAAGTTGTATCGAATTCATTTGAACTGACGAACACCGGTCAGAACCCGCTGGAGATCCGCACGCATAAGACCAACTGCTCATGCATAAAGGCAGAAGTATCAGGGAAAACCATTCGCCAGGGAGAAACAGCCACGGTGGAGGTTACTTTTGATGCAGAAGGTAGGAGGGGTAACCAGCAAAAATCCGTCACGATCTATACCAATGATCCTCGGGCCAGTGCCCAACGCGTTACGATCAAGGCTTATGTGGAAAACTCGTCAAGGTAGACTGTTGTTAAGTTAACCTCAAATGACGTTTGGCACAGGATAAGCTAAGTTCGAGGTATTGATCAGTCGGCCATAGGCAAAGGGCAGTAGGCAAAATAGAGGCGTGCCAATTGCTCATTGCAGGCTGCCGACTTCAAAGAAGAGACCTGGAAAATAGTTTAAATGTCAAATGACGTGTAAAACGACAGTAGGCCAAAGTGAAGCCTCAAGGATTTCCTTTGTCCAGGATCGGTCCATCAACCTGCGGATCTAAAACGGAGTGGGGGATCAAGCCTTGGCTCTCAAGTTTTATCCTGATACTCTTGATTGTATTGTCGAGATTTTCACTGGAGATCCTGAGCTTTTCGACAACTTCTTGTTGGGTTTGTTGCTCTAAAGGATAATCGAAGAACTGGAGTAATCCCATGATCGAAGCCACCGGTGCTCTTAACTCATGGGCATTGATGAATGCATATTCTGCTAAAAGCCGGGTCTTAAGAATGCTTTCTTGTGTTTTCTCAGTTACATTTTCCTCGAGTTGTTTGTTAATTGCTTTGAGGGATTCATTCAGCATCACAAGCTCCTCGGCCTGGGCCTTTATTTCTTCATTCTGGATACTGATCTCTTGGTGCTGTTCTTGGATCAATAGCCGGTTAGACACGTGCCTGCGATTATAGAGGAACATAACATAGGCAAGTGACAGGAAATGACTGCCTGCATAACACAAGCTTATACCGTTCATAATACTCGATGATTCTAGGTTCACTTCAAAACCCTGGATCCCTAATACAGTAATACAGCCCAGCGGGATCAGTAAGAAGTAGTAACTATTTTTTAGCCCCCTAGCCGCCATATAATTCGCGACTACACCTATTCCATAAAGCACCGAGGGGATCAATGATAACCCGATCATGCCCATACCCCATCCCACCAAGAACATATCTAAGACTAGGTGCCTTACCGCTATAGAAAATTTGCTACCTCCCAGCGAGTAATCGATGAAATAAGCGGTAGGCAACATGATAATGACAACGAGCGTAAGATAAAAAAGAGGTGTGGTGGGCTTACCCGATTCCCAATAGTGGAAAACAATAATGATAAAGGCAAAAACAAGAGACACGGAACGGAATAAGTAAGATATCTTTCCGAAGTCTTTAGCGTTTGACCATATACGTTTTATTGTTGATAACATTTGGTGAGGGTAGTGACTTTTTAAGTTATATCAATGTACTGTCCGCTTTTGAAATGTTTGGCCTGCTAGGCCTTCCAAACGGCAATTGCCCAGTATATTTAGGGGGTATTACAATCTAATCGTTGCTACGGCAGTTATCTGTGCTATCGGCGCTAGTATTTGTTGGTGATCCGGGGTATTGATTTTGTCCTGTGACCAGGGTTATGCCAAAGTCTTTTTTGTCAATTGTCAAGAACGATTGTTAATGGTTCATCACCTGTTAGCCATTCACCGGTAATGGCTAACCTGCCCATTGGCCATAAATACCAGCACAAAAATTGTAAAACATTATTAACTACGCACTATTAATTCCTAACTGCATTTAAAAAAACAAGCAACTGCCAACAGACACAAACGTAACGCAGATGTGAAGATATGAATTCTGGAGGTATCTTTTCCCAAGAAATAGGGTTAACTCCAAGTTTTGTGGGTATACGCCGGAACGATTTGTTAATTTAGTGTGTTTAAGAGGGCTTTATGGCAAACAGGCGGACATTCATAAAAAAAGGGTTGTTAGCGGCCTACAGTTCCGCATTGGGCATGAATATCGTGTTTGGCCATACCATGCCGGTAGATTACAAACCTGTCTTGCTAGGTCAAAAGCCGGCATCACCCCCTAGTGGAAAGCACCCCGGTATGGTAGTGCTGAATGATCGTCCATGGAATGTAGAGGCCCAGGCGCATCTGCTCGATGACAAGATCACACCTGCTGACAAAATGTTTATAAGGAATAATGGGCAAGTTCCCCGTAACATGGATGTATCAAGCTGGGAACTATTGGTAGACGGAGAATCAGTGCTGCAGCCCAAAAAATACTCCTTGGCAGATCTAAGATCACGATTCCAGCCGTATACTTACCAGTTAACGCTTGAGTGCGGCGGCAATGGCCGGGGTGAGTTCAACCCCCCGGCAAAAGGAAATCAATGGACAGTAGGGGCAGTCTCCTGTGCGGAATGGACGGGTGTAAGACTGCGCGACTTACTAAACGACGTGGGCATTGCCAAGGATGCACTCTACATAGGCTACTATGGAAAGGATGAACATTTAAGTGGAGACAAAGATAAAGTAGTGATCTCGCGTGGGGTGCCTATTGAAAAAGCTATGATGCCGGAAACATTACTGGCGTATAGCATGAATGGCGGAGATATCCCCTTGGTACACGGCCACCCCCTGAGGATGGTAGCCGGGGGGTGGCCCGCATCAGCTTCGGGTAAATGGATACACCGGTTATCGGTGCGTAACATTGTCCATGACGGCCCCAAGATGGGGGGAGACTCTTATCGTGTGCCCTGTGAGCCAGTAGCCCCGGGCACCCCTGCTAAAAATATGTGTATCATCGAATCTATGCCTGTGAAATCATTGGTCACCTATCCAAAATCCGGGGCGATCCTGCCACACGGCAAGACACTTGGGATCCGCGGACACGCCTGGGCAGGGGAGTATGAAGTATCATCAATGCACTATTCGATCGATTTTGGAGCTACATGGCACCCGTGTCATTTAGAAAAACCCAATAACCGGCTGGCTTGGCAGCACTGGCAGGCACAGGTAGATCTCCCCCAAAGAGGATATTACGAGGTGTGGGCCCGGGCTACGGATAGCCATAGAAGGCAGCAGCCAATGGTAGTACCGGGCTGGAATCCAAAAGGATACCTCAACAATGCGTGCCATAGGATAGCTGTGAAAAGTGTGTAGACCTAATCTATGGACGGTAAAGATTTTATATCGCGTATGGGTGCACTTTTAAGCCTGTTGGGCGGTGCCTTATTCACGGCCTTTTTACTAGGCGCAGTTACTCTTTATTTTTATAGTTTCCCGGGTCAGCTCTCCCAAGTGGATCATGGGAACACACCTTCGGAAGGTACAACTGCCAGTACGAAGGAAAATGTCGAAGTTGCTCAAATCGAAGGGGGCATTCATCAGCCCACAGGATTTATCGTAGATCAAGGGTATAAGGTGGTCATTGCCAATTGCACGGGCTGTCACTCATCCCAATTGGTGATCCAAAACCGGGCAAGCCGTGAAGGCTGGAAAAATATGATCACTTGGATGCAAGCCACACAAAACCTTTGGGACCTCGGCGATCAAGAGGAACAGATCTTAAATTATTTGGCAAAACACTATGCTCCCGTTGACCAAGGAAGAAGAAAACCCCTTGCAAATATTGAATGGTATGAATTGAAATGAAACGGGTTCTACTTTTTCAAAGATGAAACCAGGAATACGAAAATGAGCTGAGCCGAGAGGAATTATGGCAGAATATCTAACAACATTTATGCAAGAAATACAGGGAACCGCGGGCTGGGTATGGAGATCCATTGTTTTCGAGGTACCCTGGTACACTAATTATTTCTGGGGATTGATCGCTATATCGTTGGTTGTGTGGAGTTTAGAAGTTTTATTTCCCTGGAGAAAGGAGCAAGGAGCCTTCAGGAAAGACTTTTGGTTAGACGGGTTTTACATGTTCTTTAATTTTTTTGTTTTTTCTGTGGTCATCAGCGGCTTCTATGCCGTGATTCAGCGCCTTTTTAATGACGTTGGGATTGCCATGAGTGACCTTACCCTATTCAACCTTTCTCATTTGACCATAGCAGGGCAGTGGGTAGTCTTTTTTATAGTACTTGATTTTGTACAATGGATAACCCATATCGCTTTGCATCGCTGGCCTGTACTTTGGCAATTTCACAAAGTCCATCACTCCGTGGAAGAGATGGGCTTTGCGGCTCACCTGCGGTACCATTGGATGGAAAATATTCTTTATAAACCTTTGAAAACGCTAGGAGTAATGGTGTTAGGAGGGTTTGAGCCAACACAGGCTTTTATCGTACATTTTGTGGCCATAGCCATCGGCCATCTGAATCATGCGAACGTTAAGATCACCTGGGGACCGCTAAAATATATCTTTAACAACCCCGTCATGCACCTGTGGCATCATGCCATGTTCCTTCCGCCCGATCATCCCAAGGGTGTAAACTATGGCATCAGCTTAAGCCTATGGGACTATCTTTTTGGAACACATTACATCCCTGAAAGTAGCGGCACCATAACTTTGGGATTTGAAGGCTTAAGGGACTTTCCCAAAGACTTCTGGCATCAAATCATCTATGGTTTCAAAAAAAACAAAAAAGGGAGTACAGACTTGGAGGAGTACCCGTCCACTCAAAAGTAAAAGCTTAAATGCATTTGCCTTGGCATGCTTCTTAGTAATACCCGATTTATGCTAAAAAACTCCTATTTTTATGAACGGAAAAAAAAACCTTGCGTTATTATAGTGATGAAATATTTTACGCTTCTTTTTAGTTTATTGATAGCGAGCTTGTTAGCTTGTAACGATGGTTCCTCCGCCGCTGATGATGAATATACGGGGCGTGAGTTAGTTTATGATCTTTTCCAAACATCCGAATTCCCCACATCCGGTAATGTTACGTTCAGGGAGCGTACAGGCGGCGAGATAGAGGTCAGTGTGACATTGGACGGAACGGAAGGAGATATCTATCACCCTGTGCACCTGCATTTTGGTGACTTAGATGTTCCTGATGCTGAGATTGCTTTCCTGCTGAATGATCTTCTTGGAGAAACCGGCACTTCTTCTACGTTAGTTTCACAGTTATCCGACGAAACTATCTTTACCTTTGATATGATCGATAAATTTGATGGTAGTGTAAAAGTACACTTAGGGTCTACAGGCGAGGCCAGGGACGTGGTTTTAGCCGGGGGAAATATTGGGATCAATAAAAACATAAGTACAACCGGCCGAAAAAAGGTGTCGGTTTGTAAAAGCGAATAAGTCCATTATCATACGCTTGAAGTATATATTCACCATATTTTCAGCTTCTGTATACCTGCTTCTTACCGTTGGTATCGTAAAGAGCGAGCACCATTGCATGGGGCAGGTAAAAAGCGTGGAATATTTTTCTACTGCGGCGGAAAAATGTTTTGTAGGTGAGGAAGATCGTGATATGCCCGGATGCTGTTCTGATCATTCGGAGATCTTATCTGTTGACGATGACCAATTCCAGCCGCATTTCAATACTGGGTTGGCTAAAGTTTTATACATCATCAGGCCAGTGGCGGTGGCTGAAGCTTGGGATTTCCCAGGGCTGCCAAGTCACCAGTTAACATATGTTGCACAGGGTTTACCTCCTCCCCGGCCTGTTGATATCTATATTTTTACATCATCTTACCTTCATTACGGCTAAGGATAGATTAAACCAAGGCGCGAAAGGATTTTTTTTCTTTCGCTGATCATCGTTTAATCTTAAATCTATTAGCAAAATGAAATTTTTAAAGATATCTTTTATTATCACATCTGCGGTCTTTTTTACACTACCTCTTAAAGCCCAAAAAAAGGTGGAAAAAGACAGTATTAAGGTATACGGCAATTGCATCATGTGTAAAAGACGCATTGAGGCGTCCCTTTTTGATACCAAAGGGATAAAAGCCGTTGAATGGAATGTCCACACCAAAAATATGTTTGTAGCCTACCGGCCAGACAAAATATCAAAGGAAGAGATCCACAAGATCGTAGCCAAGGTGGGCCATGATACGGAGCAAGCTAAAGCGCCGGATTCGGTATATACCGAGCTGCCGTTTTGTTGCCTCTATCGCGATCATGACCCGCATACCTCGGAAGAAAGATCTAAACACTGATCAAGTGTCATGATACATGGGGTAAGAAAGCTTGTATTCACGGCTGCCCTTATCATCCCATTGATTTCCAGCGCACAAGATAAGCTGATGGGACTGGTCGTGGAACTTGACAAGTCGGGCAAGGATAGTCCTTTGGCCGGCGCAAATGTATACTGGCTTGGAACTACCGAAGGCGGATCTACCGGGGCTAATGGCGTTTTCTTTGTGTCCAGGGTGGCAGGAAAGGACAAATTGGTGATAAGCTTCGTAGGCTACCGCTCGGACACGATAACAATTACGGATCAAAGTAACATAAAGGTGGTCCTTACGCCGGACAACGTGCTGGATGAGGTTACAGTGAAAGGCTGGCAACCCACGAGTGGATTGAATTACTTGGAGGGCATCAATGTTATCGAGATGGATGAAGACGAGCTGTTCAAAGCTGCTTGCTGCAACCTATCGGAGAGTTTTGAAACCAACCCTTCCGTAGATATAGCTTTTACAGACGCTATGACAGGTACCCGGCAGATCCAGATGTTGGGGTTAAGTGGCGCTAATGTCATGACGAATGTTGAGAATATGCCCGGCATCAGGGGAATTGCCGCGAATTTCGGTTTGGGGTATATCCCCGGTACGTGGATGAATGCTATCCAAGTGACGAAAGGGGTGGGCTCTGTGGCGAATGGCTATGAGAGCATTGCCGGGGAGATCAACGTGGAATTAAAAAAGCCCCAGGAAAGCGAGCGGCTGTATTTGAACGGCTACGCCAACCAATCCGGCCGCACAGAGGTCAATTTGAACGTGACCGAAAGAGTAGGAGAGAAATGGGCCACTACCACATTACTGCACGGCGACATGCGTCCCTTGGAAAATGATATGAACGACGACGGGTTCCTGGATTTTCCAATTGCCAACCAAGTGAACATAGTCAACCGTTGGATATACAAAGGGGAAAACGGGTGGTTTGGACAGTTTGGTGTGAGGGCGCTACGGGATAGGAAGAGGGGAGGTGAGTTGGATTATGATGAAGAAACCGACCGGAACACTACGAATCGCTACGGGTTAGAGATCAACGCGGATCGCTATGAGGCTTGGAGTAAAATAGGTCATGTTTTTGAAGGAAAACCGTATAAAAACATTGAGTTGCAACTCTCAGCTATGCGCCATGATATGGACAGCTATTTTGGCAGGGTAGATTATGAAGCGGAACAAAGTACCTTGTATGGGAATTTGAGCTATCAATCCATCTTCTCTTCTACCCAGCACAAGTTCAAGACAGGATTGTCCTACTTACTGGATGACTACGATGAAGCCTTGGACGAAACACCGTTTAGCAGGACGGAACATGTACTCGGTTCATTCTTTGAATATACTTATGAGTACTTGGAAAAGTTTACGCTTATCGCTGGGGCCAGGCTTGACCATAACAGCTTGTTCAACGAGTTCTACTTTACGCCCAGGCTGCATCTTCGATACAGCCCTGTAGAAAGTACGGTGATACGAGGTTCGGCAGGCCAGGGACGCAGGACGGCAAGTATCATTGCCGAAAATGTAGGTGTGCTTGCCTCATCTCGTCGTGTCTTGTTTGAGAATACAACGGCAGACGTAGGATACGGCTTCCAACAAGACGTAGCTTGGAACTTTGGTCTAAATGTATCGCATGATTTTACGATAAACTATCGCGAGGGTATCCTCACTTTTGATGTGTATCACACCGATTTTTCAGACCAGGTGATCTTGGATCTTGATCGAAGTCCCCAAGAGGCGGTATTTTCCGGCCTTTCCGGGGATTCCTATTCCACCAGTGTACAGGTACAGGTTGATTATGAGCTCATTAAAAGATTAGATGTACGCCTGGCTTGGCGATGGCTCGATGTTATGGTAGATTATTCAACCGGGTTATTGCAAAAACCATTAGTGCCGGAAAACCGGGCCTTTGCTAACCTGGCTTACAACACCAGGAATAACTGGGACATAGACTTTACGGTGCAGTGGACGGGGGAGCAGCGCATTCCAAATACCTTAAGCAATCCCGCAAACTTTAGGTTATCCGAAGAATCTCCCAGTTTCTTCATAATGAACACACAGGTAACCAAAACCTTGGAAAAGGGTTGGGCAGTTTATTTGGGTATTGAAAACCTGGCAAATTACCAGCAAGATGGCCCTATCGTAGCGGCTGATCAACCCTTTAGCCCTTGGTTTGATAGCTCATTGGTTTGGGGACCGATCTTTGGTAGGATGGCCTATGTAGGGTTTCGATACCGTGTCGAATAAAAAGCGCTGAATTTGAGCCGACATCCAAGGTAGAATTTGGGTGGAAGGCAGAATCGTTTTGATAGAAAATAGGTCCTACGATCTTTTGAGCATTGCCGGGAAGTTTCTTTTCCCGGCAATGATCTTACTCTACTCGATCTCGAATACTACCCGGAACTCCGATTTGATCGTGATCGTCTTAAACTCCAACTCCGACTGGTACCCGACCTTGGATTCTGCGATTGCTGCGTCATAGGCGACACTTCTTGCATAAACCGGCGGCTGGTATTCGTAGTCGATTTCCTGTATTTCTAAAGCGCCGCCAAGTTTTTCATCGATCGAGCCCAGTAAATAATTGGCTTTTTCCTTGGCAGCCTTGAGGGCCTCCGCCCTGAGTTCCATTTTATAGTCCTCAAGCTTTGAGTGTGTCACCTCGGCTATGTTGATGTTATTCACACCACGGGGGTCCAGCCGGTCCACCAGGTCATTGACAAATTTTAACTCCTTTACTTTAAGCCGAAAGCTTTTAGAAGCCAGGAATTCATCACTTTTTCGTTTTCTCCAATTCCAATTGTAACCATAGATGTTGTCCACAGTGAGTTCTTTTTCGGCAATGCCCAATTGTTTAACGGCCTTTACCAACCCGGCCTCGAGTTGGTTCATGGCAATATTTTTTCCACCGTCTTTGTATTCTTTTAGCGTGATGCGCAAGTAGATCTCATCCGGGACCACTTCTTTTTCAGCCAGTCCTTTAACTTCTATCTTTTTTTTCAGGGGCTGTGTGCCTTGTCCACTCGCTGACCAGCTTACGATCACGAGTGCTAAAAACAGTATCCTTTTCATAGTTTTATTCTTTTACATAGGAGATGCATAGACCCGCCGGGTTCCACAAAAGTTTTGAAAAAAAATCAAAACAATTAAGAACACCCTTTGAATTATACGTTATAATAAGTAGTGATAACATAATTATTGAAACTATGGCCACCACAAAAGCTGCCGGTAAAGGTAACAAAACGAAACCGAGTGATCATCACGATAAATTAGTTAAGGCGTACAAGGAGTATGTACTCCTCAATGGAACTGAACCCCCGTCAGTTTTTCAATTCACCCGTGAGTTAGAAATACCCGAAGAGGAGTTTTATAAGTACTTCGGGTCCTTCGCATCCATACAACGCGAAATTTGGAAAGGTTACGTAGCGGGTACGCTTAACGTACTTCACGCGGATAAACAATATGCAGAATACTCCATCCGTGAAAAATTATTGGCCTTTTATTACACGATGATGGAGATCCTGAAAAAGGACCGCAGCTATGCGATCCTGTCCTTTAAGGATGTCAAAAGATCGGACATTACCCCCGCTTTTTTAAAGAGCTTCAAATCAGAATTTCACCACTATATACAGCAGTTGATCAGTGATGGGTTGGCTACCGAAGAGATCGTAAAACGACCGGTGATCAGCGAAAGGTATAAGGATGCATTGTGGTTGCAACTAGTGTTTGTGATCAACTTCTGGCTTAAAGATGACAGTCCTAATTTTGAAAAAACAGACGCAGCCATAGAGAAATCCGTGAACCTGTCGTTTGAATTGATGGGCAAAGGCCCTCTGGATATGATGGTGGATTTCGCTAAATTTTTGTATCAAAACCGCTGAGTGAAGAAGGGAGAATGAAGGAGCAGATAAGTATACCTACGTCCAAGGTACAAAGGGCATCAAAGTTTATAAAGACGGGAGCGAAAGTTGGGGGCAATTATCTCAAGCACTATGGGAAAAAAATGTTCAACCCCAATTTGACCAAAGAACAGCTTGATAGTGAAAACGCGGAAGATATTTATCAATCGCTCAGTGAGTTAAAAGGAAGTGCGCTGAAGGTGGCGCAGATGCTGAGCATGGATAAAAACGTGCTTCCCACGCCATATCAAGATAAATTTGCCCTGTCACAGTACAGTGCACCGCCACTTTCTTACCCGCTGGTCGTGCGAACGTTCCAAAAGTATTTGGGAAAATCACCGGAGTCTATCTTTGATTCGTTCACTAAAAACGCCGTCAATGCAGCCTCTATTGGCCAGGTTCATAAGGCAACGTTAAATGGGAAAGAGTTAGCCGTGAAAGTGCAGTACCCGGGGGTAGCAGACAGTATAAGTTCGGACTTGAAAATAGTAAGGCCTATAGCGGCGAGAATGTTCAAGATCAGTAACATAGAATTGGAACAATACATCGGGGAAGTAGAAGAAAAACTGATCGAAGAAACAAACTATAGCTTGGAGCTGGAAAGGTCGATACAACTGACGCAAAAGAGTGCTCACGTGGCTAATGTGTACTTCCCTAAATACTATCCCGAATTTAGCAGTGAGCGGATCCTTGTTATGGACTGGATCGATGGCTTGCATGTAAAAGAATGGGTGAAGGAAAATCCTTCCCAAGACGAGCGTAACAAAATAGGACAAGCGCTATGGGATTTTTATCACTACCAGGTGCATGAGCTTAACGAGGTGCATGCGGACCCGCACCCCGGCAATTTTATTATTACCCCGGAAAACCAGTTGGGGATCATCGATTTTGGTTGTGTAAAAGTAATTCCAAAAGACTTCTACGACCAGTATTTCAAACTGATGGAAAAGGATATCCTTAACCCGGAATATGACCTGGAAGAGCTTTTTATGAAACTAGGATTCCTTAATGCTGACGACACCCGGAAGGAAAAAGACTTTTTCATGGCTATTTTCCACGAGATGATCGAACTGTTAGGTCGCCCTTTCAGGAACGATACATTCGATTTTGGTGACGACAGCTATTTCCAACAGATCTTCGAGGTAGGGGATAGGGTCTCACGCATGAAAGAGCTACGCAACTCTAAAACGGCAAGGGGAAATCGACATGGCCTTTACATCAACCGGACCTATTTCGGGTTGTACAACCTGCTCAATGATCTCAAGGCTAAGGTGGTGATCCATGGGGATTGATAGTATCCTGCTCTAGTGTTAAGTTAAGCCTCCAATGACCTACCGGGCAGAGTATGAGTTATGTTCGAGGTATTGACCAGTCGGCAACAGGCAAGGGGCAGTAGGCAAAAAAACAAGGTTGCCGATTGCATTTAATGTAACATTAGTTCTGCTTTTTTGCATCAATTATTTGATAGGCAGGGATTTAGCCATAAAGGAGCCCGTTGGATCTCCTTGTCAAAAACGAAACAACAACCTCTTTATCGTCATTCCTGCCGGCCTTGCCGGGTGAGCGATGCGCGAGAGCAGGAATCTACTGTGTCATTTATCGCGAACCGGTCTCTTTGTGTGCGTGGTAGAGTTCTCGTTCGGCGACTTAGCAGATTCCTTGTCACGCAAAATCCCAACGCACAGGCTGCAAGGAATGACGATGTTGGAAACCAAAGAATGACAAAATATTTCTAACTTCATATCATTCCTGGGGATTGATAAAACTACATCTCTAGGTAAAAAAGCAAGACTAATCACTAAGTAATACTTTGGCAGAAATAATGGACGAAGATCTTTCCCACGAGCCAAAACTGCTCTCACGAGAATAACATTTTTTAGAACGCAGATCGCGTTTGCTTTTCGTAATCCCGAAAAAGGTACCCACCACAAAGTTGGAAACTTGTACTTGGGGGATCTTTTTTCCGTCTATTGTCACGGTATCCCTAGTGACACGGTCCGGGTGCATGGCCATAAAGTGTTTGTACTGCCGAGCAATGTTCTTACGATCGACATCTTCATAGATCCATTCAAAAACCAGGAAGAACTCTTCTCGATCCACGGTTAGATGATGCGGGGAAAGATCAAATGTAAGCCAGCCCTTTTTCATAGAGGAGACTACTACGATGCTTTCATGGATCAAATCCTTTCCAGGGAGACCATGATTTGTCGTATCAGCCTCCATGATCCTTACCCGTATTTTAAATTCCTTCATCGTATTTCTCATAATAAATAACCGGGCCTCTTCCAGGTATCTCAGCCCGGGATCGTCATTTTGGATGAGTAAAGCATAAGCTCCCCCCGCCGCGCTGGAATCATAATGCATCGATCCAAGCCCTAACAAGTGTTTCTTCTTGTTCCCCAGCCATTTTTTATTTTGCTTTTCCTTGGCCAAGACGGTGACGTTCTTTAACGTGGTTACACTTTCTTTTAGCCTGACCTGGAGGATTTTCCCGGTATGGGACGGAACAGGCAATTGTGTCCTCTCATACCCGATAGCAGAAAATACAATAGACTCGTTGTATAATGATCTAGGTACATTGAGCCTGAAGCTTCCGTCGATGTTAGATAGCGTACCGGCCGTAGAGTTTACTATGCCAATGTTTGCATAGGCAATAGGTTTGTCATGAATATCAGTCACTTTGCCGCTTACTGTAACCTGTGCCATTAATGGCAAGGCTAGAATTCCATGTAAAAGACCTTGAAGAATAATTTTTTTAACCATAATGAGAGGGTAAACCGTATTACTTTTGAGGATGGGATTGGAACTGATCATATAAGGATACCTCTTGTTCAAGGTCCTTGATGAGCTCCTCCTCCAAGGGAGTTTCTTTGATCACATTGTAAGTGTCCCAAAACTCAGCGTCATAGGTATACTTCTTGTTTATCAATGTGCTATTGAATCGCTGGGCCTCATTTTTTAATATTTTGGTCGGGTTATCCAAGGTAATCTCATTAACAATGATGTCTTGCTTTATCCCAAAATCCGTTTTTTCCCCGGTGTCAACGACATAAGTGTGGCTAGAATGGAATCGTACAGTGTTCAGGTAAAAGTGTCCCTTATACTTTCTGAATTCGATGACGAGATCGCGGTATATTGGGTAAGCTTTAATTTCCAATGTTTTGTGATGCACCGGCCAAATTTTTTCGCCTTGTACGGCAGGGTCATAATGTTCTTCTATACGGACGATAGCATACGTTTTAGCTTGTACGTACAGGCGGATACCCCAAGTCCCCAGTTGCTGGTCTGAAATGACGTAGATAGGTTCACCGTTAAGCTCAGTATTCATCTCACGCCTGAAATCCCCTTTTCGTAGGGTGTGATAGGCGTATGGGACAGGGTTTAACCCCCACGTAGCCATGAGCAGGTTGTGGGTATCCCACCAATCGTTGTACTTGTGCGGGAAGCTCAAGCTTCTTCTAAGGTGATCCACTTTGAGCTTGGCCTTTCGTAACATCCCGCTCTTTTTGCTTTTACTTTCTTCGTAAATCGTTAAGGCTGCTTCTACCAAAGAAACATAGCTACTGTCCACTTGTTGAGTTTCGCGGTAAAATGCTGTCATAGATACTGGGAGGGTAGGGTAGTTTACAGGGATCCTTTCCAGCGCCAGCTTAATAATTTCATTCGCTGAAAGCGTGTCGGTAATGACAATTCCTTCCAGTATTTTCTCACTTTGCCGCAGGGTAAATGAATTTTTACTAGGAGGTAGCGTATTCACTAACTGCTCTAGTACCGCGAAGCCGAGCATGGAGATCTCCAGCGTGTCATTTATAAACTCAGCAGGGAAATGAAAGGTAAATTCACCTTGCAGGTTAGTTACCGTAGAAAGTGGTGTGTTCTTTAGGCTGATGGAGGCAAAAGGAAGGGGTTCGCCAGAAGCATGGTCCGTCACTACTCCTTTGATCGTCTTCATTTCTTGTGACCAGCACGTCAAATACGTCAACAAGAATATTCCGATAAATAATGATTTCATGCTAGACAAGTGAAGATTTTAAATTGTGTTTTAAGCCAGTCGTTTCATAGTGCGAAGGGTCCGGTTATTCACTTTTAAGAACAGTAGCAGGATTAGTCCGAGAAGCTGAAATAATATGGAATGACATGGTGAATAGGGCTAGCAGTACTACCGTTCCACCGGCAACAAGGAAAACGTCGAATGAAATTGCCGTTTTATACACAAAGTTGTTTAACCATACCCGCATTCCTAAAACGGCCAGCGGAATGGCTAATAGGAGAGCAATCGCAACAAGGAGTAGAAAATCCTTAGAAAGTGTTATCATCAACTGCCCCATACGTGCTCCTAGCACTTTTCGGATCCCGATTTCTTTTAGTCTTTGGCTGCTGGTCAGTGCAATCAGCGCAAATAACCCCAGGCAGGCAATACTTAAGGCGATACCCATAAAATAAACAAACACCTGTTTCATAGTTTGTTCCCCCCTGTATTGCGCTTGTACATATTGGTCGAGAAACTGGAATTCCATAGGATGAGCATCAATGGAGCTTTTCCAGGTGGATTCGATCAGCTCAATAGCTTTCCACCAATCTTCCGAATCGATTTTAAGCAAAAGCTTTTCGGCATACCGGCCGTTCGGGAAGATAAGGATGGGCTTAATTTTATCCCGTACGGAATTGAAATGAAAGTCTTCGACTACCCCGATCACTTCGGATTCTACGCCATTTTCATAGATCACGGTCTGTTCCAGCGGGTTTGTCCAGCCCAAGTTGTCCACGAGCGCTTGATTCACGATCACTACGCTGTACTGGCCATCCATATCCCCGGTAGTAAAGGCCCGTCCTTCAACTAGCTCTAAGTCCAATAACTCGAAGTAATGCTCATCCACATCAATGTTATTGAAAGGTTTGGTTTGCCAATTTTGATCTTGGTATACCTCGTAGACATCAACGTCCATATCCGCCGTAGGCCAGCTATTGAAGCCTGCAAAGGACGCCGACCGCACAAAAGGATACCCAAGTAGTTTATTCTTTAGTACCGCCAGGTTGGAGTGAACGGTGGATTCACGAGGAATATCAACCAATAAAATTTGCTCTTGGTCGAATCCTAAGGATTTGGATTGGATCAATTCCAATTGGCGAAAAATGAGTATCGTGGAAATCATAAGAATAATAGAGACCGTAAATTGCGCTACGACTAAGGTGTTGCTTAGCAGCCTGTTTCCCACACGTTTTACTTTGCCCTTCAAAATTTCCGCTGGTTTGGCGGACGACAAATAAAGCGCTGGGTAGCTGGCAGAACCCAATGCCAGTAGTAATACCACCATAAGCAGAAACAAGAGGAGTGCCGGTGAAAAAACCTCTGACCAATGGATCTCTTTCCCCACTATATCATTGAGATAAGGCAGGCAATACACCGTTATGCCTGCCCCTAAGGTGAAACCGGCCAGGCATATCAGGACAGATTCTATCATAAACTGTACCTTAAGTTGCCCATTGAGGGCCCCCACCGCCTTTCTTATCCCGACTTCGGCTTTTCTTTTGGTAGCGTTGGCCAGGGAAATATTCATATAGTTGATCCCTGCAATGATCAGCACAAGCAGGGCGATGGTAGAAAAAACATAGAGATTAGCCCGGCTGCTTTTTGGGGTGTCAAATAGTTTTTTGGTCCCGAAGTGCACATCTGGGAGGGCCTCCATATGATATTGGCCCTTCGTGTCATACTTGTCAAATTCCTTTTGTAGTGTTTCAGCAAAAGTACGATCCAGCTTAGGTTGGAAGTCCTTGGCATCCCCTGTATCCCGGAATAATATGAAGTTAAAGGACCACCCATAGCTGACCAGGTCGTCTACGGCCATCAACGCATCAAATTTAAGATCTGTATGGGAAGGGATTTCTTGCAGGACTCCTGAGACCCGGTAATCTTTCCCGTCTATTTCCAAAACTTCGTCCAAAGGGTTTTTGTCCTCAAAGTATTTTTTAGCAATGCCAGGCGTTATGACCACAGTACCGGGGGTAAAAGCGGGCTCTACGCCGCCTATTTCGAATTCGTAAGGGAAAACATCGAAAAAACCAGGGGTGGTGTAATAGAAGTTTTCTTCCCGGAAGACCCTGTTGTGAGCCCTGGCAGTCAATTTTTCATCGACCAGTGCTACATGGGCCTCTATTTCAGGATAGCGGTCTTGCAATGCCTGGCCTACGGTGGGCTCGCTCCACGCGGTATGCTCACTGGAAGAACCCGAAGTATAGCTCATGGTGACCCGGTATATACGATCAGCATTGGGTAAATAACGGTCGTACTTCAACTCATCGTTAACGTAAAGACAAAGTAACGTGAAAGTGGAAAAGCCTAAGGCTAGCCCCGAAATAGTGACGATAGAATTTATACGTTGCTTGATCAAGCTGCGGTACGAGGTTTTAAAGTAATTGGAAAGCATTAACCCGGTGCTACGAGCATGTCCCGCCTTAGATCTTCGCATCGTATAGGGCCGAATGAACCGGATAACATCCCAAATGTAGCGTAGCGCCGCCCAGGTAGCTCCTTGCTTATCTAAATGCCGCTCGTAGCGCTCGTAGAGATCACCTTGAAGATCTTCAAGTAAACGAGGTTGGCAATACCATTCCAAAAGGCGATCTGCCCATTTGGGCGGTTGTTTTCTATCCTGCATCATAACTTGTCAAAAACGAACTGGGGGATCATACTCCAAAATTCATCGCGCTGGGCCTTGGTCTTTAACAATGCTTTTTTTCCCGACACTGAAAGCGTAAACATTCTTTTTCTCCGCCCTCCGCGTGCCTTGGTTGCCCCCCCCATTTCTGATTGCAAGAAACCTTTGTTTTCTAACCGGTTCAGGGCCGAATGGACCACACCAAAGGTGATGTTACGACCTGTCACCTTGTTGATTTCGTCCGTAATGGCCAGGCTGTAAGCTTCTTCTTGCATGGCAGCGACGGCAAGAAGCACCAGCTCTTCAAATTCACCAAGATTAGTGCCTTTCATAAATGGTGGGAATTTAGTAATTGAATAAACATAGATATTAGTTAACTATATGCATAACTAATAACGAACTTACGGAAAATGAATTGTATTTGTTATGCAAAACATTAAGAAATGTCGATTTTTTTCTAACCTTTCCAGTTGAGACTGAACAAAAAGACGTTGATATTTTTAGTAGGGTAGGAGCTTTGATACCTTTAAATTTACCGCATGAACAAATGGACTGCGATTTTATGGGGGATGTTGTTATTCTCCTGTGGTAATGACAATACCACCCAAAAACAACGTTTCCTGATCAGGGGAAATGAAGCCCTACGGCAACAAAATTATCGCGAAGCGAGGAGATTTTACAATGAAGCCATTAACTTGGATTCTTGTTATTCTCCCGCCATCAATAATCTTGGCATTGTTCTTTTCGAGCAGGGCGCTTACGGGCAGGCAGTACTCCAATATGAAAGAGCCATGATCTGCGACCCTGGCTACATGGACGCTTATATCAATCGCGCCAATGCGTTTTATGAGCTCAAAGAGTTTTACCGTTCGTTGGATGACCTCCAATACGTTGAGCGTGAGCTTCCCGATTCTGAGGCGGTACACTTTATGAAAGGATTAGTGTTTACCCAAATGAGGAAATATGATGACGCTATAATTGCTTTTGACCGGGCGATACAACTGGATAGCCTCAATGCCGAATCATGGATCAACCGTGGCACGGTATATTACTATTTGACCGACTATCAAAAGGCACAGGCTGACTTGGATAAAGCCTTGTTGCTTGACACCTTCGAGCCCAATGCCTACAATGCCTTAGCCCTCGTAGAGGTGGAGCGTGGGAATTATGATCAAGCTTTAGTATTCGTCAATAAAGCGTTGGATTTTGAACCCGGTCAACCTTACTTTTTAAACAACCGGGGATTTATTTACCTGCTCCAAGGAGAACATGGTCAAGCGCGCGCTGATATAGACAGGAGCATAACGGTTGACCCTACCAATGCCTGGGCGTATCGTAACAAGGGTTGGTATTATTTTCACCAAGGAGAATACACGGAAGCAATACGGCTTTTGCGACAAGCGCTGAAAATGGACCCCTACATCGATCGAGGGCATTTATTTTTGGCCAAAGCTTATTTTGCCAACGGCCAGCAAACCGAAGCTTGTGAAGAGCTTAAAGCGTCATCTTATCCTGCTCCGGACCTACCTTGCTAGTGGCAAGTTGAATGTACTAGTGATGACTCAACTTTTTTTTCAGCCTCGTTTTTTAAAGTTGGCAGTTGGCAATAAGCAACCCTATTTTGTCTATTATTGGTTGATCGAGAGCTTTCCAATGCTCGAAATGCAGTTCATCATATGCCCAATAACCTGTACTAGGGATTAGAATGCTTAAACAAAACGAAAACACTATATTTTACACGTCGTTGCCATGACAACGATAGGAGGAAGAAGCAATCCCCCAGTCGCGGGGTCCATGCAGTTTATCCCGGGGAGGAGATGACTTGGCAGTCCTCTTCACTGGCTTCGTCAGCCTCCCTGTGACATACTTTTGTTTTGTCGTCATCGCGAACCTAGCGGGCTGGTTTTAGCGCTGCGTGAAGCGATCCCACACTCGTGGAACGAGAACAAGGTCCATTCGATCACACATGAGAAGGGGGCAGCTCCGTAACCAGCCCACAAACTACGCCAGCCTACCTATGACAACCCTGTACGTATCGTCATCGCGAACCCAGCGGGCTGGTTTTAGCGCTGCGTGAAGCGATCCCCCACTCGCGGAACGAGAACAGGGTCCATTAGATCACACACGAGAAGGGGGCAGCTTCGTAACCCGCCCTCTAGCCACGCCAGCCTCACTGTGACGATTATTTTTCCCGTTTTGTTATACCAACTCCAAGCACTTTCGCGAAAATGGTGTCACTCGCCAGGACGAAAAAAACCTTCTTTATCGTCATTCCTTGCAGCCTGTGCGTTGGGCTAGACGTGACAAGGAATCTGCGAAGTCGTGAAACGAAACCCAGTACACGCAAAAAAAGGTTCACCTTCAACGACACACAGGTCCCTGCTCTCGCGCATCGCTCACCCGGCAAGGCCGACAGGAATGACGACAAAGAGGTTGTTGTTTCGTTTTTGATGAGGATATCCAACAGCCTCCTTTATCGCTATCCCTGCCTATCCAATAATTGAATGTAACACAGTGGAAATAGGCAGGTTTTACTCCTCCATCGTATCACCGATATCTCCCGGTAAACCGTAAAATGAGCAGTTAGGGAAAGGCCTTACCTTTTTGGATCAACCCAAGCCGATCTTACCTACATCATTTGTGCCTAGGTGTAAAGCTATTCAGCCCACCGATCGCTACAGTGGGCTGAAAATGCTAAGAATCACAAAAGGATCTTATGTTATACTTAACCTAAGTTCAGTTTAAAAATGAACTTAGGTTAAAAGTCAATTTGTGTCTGCTAAGGGGATAGGAAATTGGGTGAATATCACCTGGGAAAGTTCCTCCCCGCTGTCAGGATCGATATTGGTGTCGAGCACTACGAAGTCTGTGTTCAAACGATCATATCTCCTAAGATCGATCATTCGGTGTCCTTCCGCCCACAGGGAATATCGCCGCTGGTCTAGCATTTCAGTGGTCAAGGCGGCTTGATCCACAGTGCCTCCGTAGGCACCTATCCCCGCAGCGGTTCGGATGATATTTAGCGCTTCTACCGCTTCTGTTAAACTAGCCGCAGTGTTTAGCATGATGTTAGCCTCAGCGTAGATCAATACCAGCTCTTCATTCCTGGTAATGTCGATGGGCGAAGTACTCGATGCGTATAGCCGTGTTTCATGGGTGCCGCTAAAACCACCTAGGGAGACCGCATCGTCTCGTACCACGGTCTTTCTTTGAACCCTGAGATCGTTCGGGGCTGCAGAATTAATGAAGTCATTGTTTGCAATGATCTGGTCGCCACTTTGTTGGGGGATCTTGAACAGGTTATTCAGGATATCCGGTCCCGCTGTAGAAAATACATGTTTGGGGCCTATAGAAAGATCACCGTCTAAGTCGAAAAAGGATTCACCCAGCGCTGTAAGCGCGGCATCAGCATCACCGCGGTAGATCTCTACACGCGCTTTGATCGCCCGGTTGAACTCTGTAAAAGTGGCGGGCGTATTAAAACCGGTAAATCCCGGGGTTAAGGCGAAAGAAAATTCGCTCCCGGCTTGTCCTAGTTGCGTTACGGCCAGGTCAAGCAGTCGTACTATTTCTGTGAAAGCAGCTTCTTTGGTCACAAAGTCACCTAAGTTATCAGGGTCAGAGGTGTCTACACGGATACCATTTTCATCCAAAAGGTTCAATACCAATAGTAGCTCATAAGCTATTATGGTATTGGCATACCCCCGGTACCCATTCCGGTTAGCTTCCGTAACTTCAACAGAAGCATTGTCGACGGCTTCCAGCAGGATATTGCAGTTTTTGATCACCCGATACCGGTTGTTGTAAGGACTGGTCAGGTAAAAAGAGTTATTGTCCAGTTCCCGGTTTTCACCTTGGTCGTTCTCTAAGCCTACGAGATCCGTCAAGTTCCTTGGGTCGGCGTCAAAAAGATAAAGCTCCCTGGAGATGGTACCTGTCGCTGTCACGTATACATCGAATCCATTTCTCATCCGGGCTTCTATCCCGGTGACCAGGTTGTTTAATTCGGTAAAGGTAGCATCGGTCAAGACACTATTTAAAGACGCTCCGTTAGGATCTACGCGTTCATCTATGGTGCAGGCAGCTGCCATTATGAATACTAACAGCGCCAAAAGGATAGATTTTATATTTTTCATCTTCATAATATCTTAAAATTCTACAGCTAAGTGGAAATAGTATTGTTTAGCGCTTGGGAAGGGTGTCACCTCTACACCTGTGGATAATCCCTGCCCTCCTTTGGTAGATACCTCGGGATCATAGCTGCTGTAATCGGTTATGGTAAAAAGGTTACGCGCCGATGCACCGATCTTTAGATTGTTTACCAAGTTGTTAAAAGCCGATATTTTGGGAAAGGTATAATACACTGCCAACTCTCTCAGTCGCAAGTAAGAAGCGTCCTCTACGTAAAAATTAGGATCTCTTAAAGGTTCGATATCCCGGGGCGTGGTATTCCCAATATCAGTAAGTAGTCGTGTCAAATTCAGGTTATCTCCCCCTTCTTTCCAATGCAGCAGGAAGGAGACGTCGATATTGTTGAAGAGATTGATCTCGTTGAACCAGGAAAATTGGAAATCAGGTTCTACATCACCGATCGTGACCAGCTCTCCGCCTTGGTTTCCCTTAAGTTGTGTGATCGGTTCTCCCTCTTCTAAGAAGAAAGATCCAAGCCCAGTCCCAAAAGCCGAGTTTCGGGGTGCGATGGACGGCCCGTCCAGCCGTGTAAGCTCACTGCGGTTAAACCAAAAGTTTGCCCCTGTGTTCCAGGTGATCCGGCTATTAGACACTGGCCGGGCGTTTAGGGCTACTTCCAGCCCTTGGTTCCTCAGGTCAGCATCGTTAAATATTTGGAAGGTAAACCCGGTAGAGCTAGGTATTTGCCTTTCATAGAGCAGGTTTTCAATGGTTTTATTGTAGTAGGTGACCGTCAGGGATAATTGGCCGTCTAGGAAAGAGGCGTCAATCCCGGTTTCTATCTCCTGCGCTGTTTCAGGCTCCAAGTCCGGCGCACCCCTATCCAGCCCGATAATGACGCCCGGGGAGCCGTTGATATTAGTAGCATCGAAAGTGGTATAAAGGGCCCCGAATGTCGGGCTATTTCCTGTTTCCCCGTAAGCGATACGGTATTTCAAGGAATTTACTACGGATGACGTCCAGAAGTCAAAATTCGCGATGTTCACCGCTGCCGATGCTTTGGGAAAGGCAAAGAATTCATTAGGGTCGCCATTTAACGAGGATTTGTCCAGTCTGATCCCCGCGGTCAAGATCACTTTGTCATCGAAATTGGCTTCTTGCTGGAGGATCATTCCAAATTCCTCTTCTAATTGAATATCTTGGATCACCTGTTGGGCACCACCCTGGGTGGCATTGGTTTGCCCGGGGATCAGCTGGGTGGTCTGCGTTAACACGAGATCCCGGTCAAAATCCAAGTAGCTGATCCCGGCCTGGGTACTCAACGTAACATTATCCAAGAATTTGTCAAAAGTGGCAAAGGCTTGGAAGTTCTTATTGAAGATCTCGTTATTTCCAACAGCGATGAAACCGTTCGTGGTCCCGACCTGGGCTTGTTGAAATTCAGGTACGTATACGAAGGTCTGGTTTTGAAGATAATCCACACCACCATTGAACTTCAGCCGGATGGATGTATTCGAGGTGTTAAAAAGGTTGTATTCTATTCCCAAGCCCTGGATAAATCGATTGGTAGTTTCCGTGTTTTGGGCCACGTCACGTGTTAACAGCGGATTGCCCGGGTAGTTAGGGTTAGTGGGATAGTTGCCGAACTCATCCGGGAATAAATTTACCCAGTCCCGGGTAAAGGCCAGTGTATAGCCATAGCTGAGCCCTCCCTCATTTTCATTACCGGTAAAGCTCCTGGCCGCATCAGAGTTGATATAGTTACTGGACGTCGTGATCTTTATCTTTTCCGATAGCTTGTGGTCCAAATTCATACGGATATTGCGACGATTGAATCCCGTGTTTTTGACGATACCATCTTCATCCCGGATCGACCCTCCTACATAAAACTTGGTTTTGTCGTCACCTCCTGATATACTTATCCTGCTCTCCAGGATCAGGCCTTCTTCCCCGAAGATCTCGTCCTCGTAGTCGAAAATCTCCCCCGCAGCGAGGGCGTCTTCAAATTGTCCGCGAGTAATGGTCCCGTCAGGATCGGAGGCGGATGTGAATTCAGCCTGCACTTGATCCGCCGTGAATGATCGTCTTCCTACTTTGTTCAAGATGGTATTTACGCCGATATCTTGGCTAAAGGTGACCCGGGTACGTCCTGATTGCCCTCTTTTTGTGGTAATAAGCACTACCCCGGCGTTGGCACGTGTCCCGTAAATAGCAGCGGCTGAGGGTCCTTTGAGTACTTCTATGGTCTCGATATCGTTAGGATCCAAGTCAGCCAGCCGGTTGGAGGCGTTCTCTTCCGCACCGTTATTCGCCCCGGAGGCAAAACGGGACCCGGAGGCAATTTCGCTGTTATTCATGTATACCCCGTCAATGATAAACAGCGGTTGGTTATTTCCAAAAATAGAGGAGACTCCCCTCAAACGCATGGCGACACCCCCGCCTGGCGCTCCCGATGATTGGGTTATGTTCACGCCAGTCAGTTTTCCGTAAAGTGCGCCATCTATGGTGGATTGCCCAGTGGTGCCCACCAGTTCTTCCGCGGAAACTGTGCCCACGGCATTGGCGAGATTGGACCGTTTTACCGACGACGCCAGCCCGGAGATCACTACTTCTTCCAGGTTGGTAATGTCTTCGTTGAGCTCAACGTTCATGGTAGCGGAAGTAACCTCTATTTCTTCTGTTAAATAGCTGACAAAAGAGATCACCAAGATTTTCCCCCGTTCTACGTCTATGGAAAAATTCCCGTCGATATCAGTGATCGTACCTCTCGAGGTCCCTTTGATCACTACGTTGGCCCCTGCGATTCCCTCTTTGGTATTGGAATCAATAATTTTGCCCGAAACGGATAATTGTTGGGCATAAGTGCTGTGGTACATCCCCAGGGGTAATAGAATGACCATCAGATAGTTGTAAACTTTCTTCATCATTTTGTGGTTAAGGTTAACGTATAGAAGCGTTAAGATATGAAGATTGCAAAATATTTACCCATTTTGAGGGTAAATTGATTGGAATTATTCGGTCTAACAGGGTGATGGCCAGATAAAATTCTGTTTATTCCAATAACTTCCTTGGGGGGACGATGAAGATGCTGAAACCGTAGGAGAGCGCAGCATTCAACCTGTTATCTACGATCTGTTCGGAGTTGATATTGGGCGAATTAGAGAGGTCAAAATTAATATTTGCTTGTAAACCTGCTTCCAAGCTAAACCAGAGCCAGTCATGGATCTCACGCTCCCAAATGAACAAGGTGCGTACTTCAGATTTGTCCAAGTACATCAAACGGCTATCGTTGGGTTCTAGGCGTAGGCTATAGTTGGCCCCATTCAGTTCGGCTTGAAGGTAAAAGTAGTTTCGCTGGTTTAAGGTACTGTAGCGCAGTTTGGCCTCGGCGGGAAGCACCGATTCGAAGCCCCATTGGTTATTGAACGTTTTAGTATAGGCAAACAAAGGGTATATGGATCTCCTCCCGAAATTGTAGCTGTAGGCTAACCCTACCGCATAACTTACATAGTCATTTTTTTTCCAGCCCAGCAGTGGGGCTATGGAGAACCTCAAAAAATCATCGGACGAGAAGGCATCGGAGGTGTAATCACCATTCAATCCACCGCTTAGTCGCAACAAGAAATACTTATTGGTCCGCGTAGGCTTAACCATGAAAACATCACCCCGGATACTCCTAAGCGATCTATTTTCAAGGTTTTGATAAAACGGGTATTCAAGGCTCCCGGGCTCTTCAAAATTGAACTCCTCCACAAAATATTTTACCCCGGCGGCAATTTTAATATTATCTTTCATGACTACCGGTAACCTGAGCATGAAGCTCCACCGCCGGTTCCGTAATACTTCTGCCGAGGAATCACCGAACGATTCGTCGGATTCCGAGCGTATGCCATAGTCTCTTGTAATCTCACGTTTTATTTCTATTCCTTTGCTACGGGGCAGGCCTACTACACTAGGGACACAAAAGGTAGAATCCGTGCAATTCACGATAGACCCTTGAGCCCATAAGGAAGGACCCGGGGCTGCAATGAGCAACATGATGTAAGTGAACCTTTTGATCATAAGCTTACACGGGAAGACACGCAATATTAAAAAGACTAAATTAGCCAATTATTGTCCAATTCATTCAACATTTCGATCTCATTTAGGAGTGAATATTTTGGTGAATTATGAATGAAAACTGGTTGGGTTAGCCTATTTTAGTCTTGTTTCAAAAGCTAAATGTTGAAACTGAGATGAATACAGTCAGCGCTAGGTACTGGCTACTGTTCCCTATGATCCAGGCCCTTTTTTAGTGTGAGTTTTAATCATTTTTTTACACAAAATTGAAAAACACCTATCCATTGATCGATTTTTTGGAGCGCAGGCTTGCCGGGCAGTTGCCTGGTAAGGAAGCGCAACGCCAGATGATGCCGTTTGAGCGCATGGAGGAGAGGTTTAATCCTGAGCTACTACGGAATGCCAGACCCAGCGGGGTGCTCGTTGCCTTTTATCAAAAGGATGATGAATGGTGTATCCCGCTGACCCAGCGCCACGATTATAGTGGGCCTCACAGCGGGCAGGTGAGCTTTCCCGGGGGGAAAATGGAAGAGGAGGATAACACGATCCGGCTGACAGCGCTTCGGGAGGCACAAGAAGAAGTAGGGATCCTACCGAATGACGTTAGGATTGTAGGGCAGCTTTCAGACTTATACATTCCGCCGAGCAATTTTAGGGTGACGCCAGTGGTAGGGGTTTTAGAACATCCGCCTGAATTTGCATTGAATGACTTCGAGGTAAAAGAGTTGATCGAAGTGCCGTTGTCCCTGTTGCAAGATAAAGAGACCGTGAAAAGAAAAGATATCAAGATACAAAATGGTTTTATGAGCAATGTGCCCTATTTCGACGTGTATGGTAAAGTGGTATGGGGCGCTACGGCTATGATGTTGAGTGAGCTATTGAGCATTATCAAAGATTGGGAGTAGGCTGTATAATTTTCACGTAGTTGAAAAAAATCGCTGACACGGCAACCTTTTTATTCGTGGACCTGTCTTTAGTTCTAAACACGTAAAAAGGGGGATTGTAGATCACCACTTTTATAACTAAGCACTAATCTTACAAAAACTCAAAATGATGAAGAATATCTTGGTATTGACACTGCTAGTAGCCATTGTATCGCACTTGCCTGCTCAAAAAAATGTGGAAACTTTGGTTTTTGACGACCTGGGGTACTTTAATAAGGTCTCCGTAGGGCCTATGATCAATTTAGAATTAATACAAGGGGATAGAGAGTCCGCAAAAATCGAATACAAACGTGTTGAACAGGAGAATATCATCGTAAAAGTGACGGGCAAAACGTTAAAAGTTTACTTGGATAAAGCCAAAATGCTTCCAGAAAGGAGAAAAGAATGGGAGGGGAATCATTACAGGCATATCAATATCTACCGTGGGGCAAGGATTACGGCCTATGTTACGGTACGTGACCTGAAGAGGATCGAGGCGAGGGGAGAAGAACGTGTATATAGCGCCAAACCCCTTATTGTAGAGAAACTCAAGATCAAAGCGTATGGGGAGGCCAATATCTATTTTAGCTCGTTAAAGGCAGACCGGCTCAAGGTGGTCATGTATGGCGCTAATGACCTTGAGATCCGGGAAGGGATCGCGAAAAAGCAGGTGATCAAAGGCTACGGTGATACATTCGTGGATAATATGGACCTGCTGACCGATAAAACCAAAGTAGGTATTTTAGGGGAAAGCGAAATCAATGTAAATGCCAAAGATTATTTGAGGTTAAGCTCGCTGGGCGAAACGGTGTTAAAATACGATGGGGTGCCCCGGGTCAATCGATGGTTCACCATAGGGGAAAACCAAATGTACCGGGTAAGGTAGATCCTCTATTTATAAAAATTTTCTCTTATCATGAAACCTTTCCCTTCCTATTAGGGTCATAACAAGTACCATGGTTTAGGTCAAGTGCCTGGAAGTTAGCTTTTTTCCGTGCCATCAGGATGGCAGGACAGGGAATAAAAGCCCAGCAGAAATTCAATGCACTAAGATATGAGTGAGTGTTAGCCGGCATACCGGTAAAGACACTTGGGTAGCTTGGATTTCCAAAGCTGGCCTTGATCATCGGCATATCACATTCTATTATACCGTTATGATCCAAAAACTCAAAAAGTACAGCCTATTTTTATGTTTGTCGGTGATCCTTGTGTTTGGCCTCTTTGCCATTAACCAACTAGTGGCATTGTACGCCAACCTGGCCGCTATAGAGGTTTGGCTGGCCAATATCGTAGTATCGCTTGTAGCCTTGTTGGTATTCGTTCTTTTCAGCCTTCCTGTTGTTTTATTGTTAAGGTTGCCTAAAACGATCTTAAACGAGGGGGAAGAACCTGCGCAGTATGAATCCAAGCTTAAAAAACGCCTGGCGACCAATAAAAGGATAAAAAGGGCGGGGTTGGAGACGGATACTTCCGAAGGCTTGAAAGAGGCCCTGGCCCTATTGGATAACGAGGCACTGCAGGTGATCAATAAAACGGCTACCAGCGTGTTTCTTACCACTGCTGTCTCTCAAAATGGCAAGCTGGACGCGTTAACCGTTTTTGTCACGCAAAGTCGTATGGTCTGGAAAATAGCCCATATTTATTGGCAGCGACCGGCCTTGCAGGATATTGTTCGACTCTATGCCAATGTCGGCGGCGCCTCGCTGGTAGCCTCTGAGCTGGAAGACTTGGATCTCACGCGCCAAATCGAGCCTATCCTCAGTGCATTGCTAAAAAGCCCGGGCCGGTCATTGCCCGTGGTGGGTCACGCGGCGCATATCCTAACGGACTCGTTACTGGAAGGGTCTACAAACGCATTTTTGACCTTAAGGGTGGGGGTGATCGCTAAACGATACTGCGGGAGCTTGTCACCCGACATCCCGGTGAAGGAATTGAAAAGGTCTGCCTTTTTAGAGGCCTCTACCTTATTGCGAACCTTAGTGCTTTCATCCTCTGGTAAAGTGATCAATAGTGTGATGAAAGCTATGAAAAATGCTGGTAAAAATACGGTCACATCCGGCGTAGAGGCCGTAGGACGCGCCGCCAGCAAGGTAAAAACCGGCATATTAAAAGCAGCGGGTAAAAACAAAAAAGAATTACCCGCTACTGGTACTGGTAGTAAGTAGGACACTCTACATTACCGTGGATCTTTCTTACCCTGAACCTGTAATTGATCATAAACTCATGGGTCCCATTAGAAAATTGGTTAAGGTCTGACGTAGTCCAGTCGTAAGAATATCCAAAGTGCAATTGGTCCGATAACTTAAGATCCAGGTAGGTGACTAAGGCGTCAATATTCCTGTAAGAAGCCCCTACACTGAATACATCGTAAAATATAAAACCTGCGTTCAGGTCCATGCTTAATGGGGAGCCTTCCTGTGCTCTCACCAATAAACCCGGGTTAAGCTGAACGGTCCTCATCCTATTCAATGGAAGTAATAGGCTTCCATGAAGATAATAATACCGGGCTTCCCTGATCTCGCTCAAAACTCCCTCTATGTCATCCCCGGTGATAGAGTTGTTCAGAAGGAACGGTACGGAAAAGCCAGCAGAAAGGAATTCGTTCTGGAACAATACCCCGGCGCCGAAATTAGGTCGCAGGCGGTTCCTGATCGTATTAAATGAGTCATCGTTTTGGTCAAACAAATTGAGATCACTAAAATCTGCCGAAACCAAATTGAAACCGGCTTGTAGCCCTAAAGATAATTTACCGGCAGGGGTTTTAAGTATATATGCATAGCTTCCGTAAACACTCTGGCTGCTATAGCTACCTATCTCGTCGTTTGTGATCATCAACCCGACACCGATCTTCTGTTTCATTAGCGACGTGTGCCCTGTAAGCGAGTAGGTCTGCGGGGCGCCTTCTAAGTTAACCCACTGGTTACGGTACATGGCCGTAAGGCTCATTTGTACATGGCTACCAGCATAAGCGGGGTTGATGGTCAGCCCGTTGAATATATACTGAGAGTACACGGGGTTCTGCTGCCCCCGTGTACTCGTAAGTCCTACTATAAACAATAACAAGATTAAAAAATATCGCATTTCTTCATGGTGTTATTTCAATACCTCCAGGTACCCGGCAAATGGCGCCGAACCGTCCCTCTTATCGATCACGTAATAGTATGTACCGTCTGGCAGGTTTGTACCGATCACTCGCATCCCTTTATTGGATACACCATCAAACACTGTCGACGAATTATTATACCCTTCGGCCTCATAAACAAGCGTACCTGAGCGGTTGAATATTTTCACCAAATTGTTAGGAAAATCTTCGATACATTCGATCATGAAGATATCATTTCTTCCGTCTCCATTCCTTGATACACCGTTATAAGGATTGATCTCCGGCAAGATAGTAAAAGATTCGCTTACGGAGCATCCTTCTGTTGACCATACCGTTACCGTGTAATCCCCTGCGGGAGCATTCGCTAAGTTAGGTCCTACCACGATATCGCCTGTAGGGCCTTCCCATACGACACTATCGATCGCCACATCATTCGTGATGAATAACTGGGCAAAGCCATCTTCTTGACCACAGCTTGCATTTTTGATGACGAATTCAAACTCTGGGAAGTTCTTGTCCTCGATGATCTCTTCGGTCACCGGTTCGGACACACAACCCGTAATCCTGCTTGTGGCAGTTACCGTGTAGAATCCGGCCGCTAAGCTATCATAGATCTCACCGGTGAATGACGGTGTTCCTGTAGCTTGCTGCCCGTTGAACCAATCAAATATATAATCGCTGGTATTACCGTCTACTGATACGGAAAGTGCCCCATTGTCAAAATCACAGCTGGTGACATGAGAGATAACTTCTATCGTAGGGTTAGGGATCGGTAAGATATCTTCCTGTATCGTTACCTGCTCCGTAGTAGTACACCCGTTAACAATATCGGTGGCCACTACAGAATAAGTCTGTGCGAGCAACCCGGAAAATTCAGTCCCGGAGTATACTAGGTCAGTGCCCAAGAACCAATCGAACGTATAGCCTACAATTTCACCTTCTACACTAGCCCGTGCTACTCCATCTGCCCTTTCAGGGTCGCAGGTCGTGAGCGGAGCTACTGCTTCTACCATGAGGTTAGGGAATAGCTGGTCTACGCCTAAGGTGACTGATGCAGTGGCTGAACAGGCACCGTTGGTAGCGTCTACCACTCTCACCTCATAGCGGCCTAAGTCGTTTTCGCTTAGTCCTGTAAGCTGCTGGCCGGTACGCGTGGTACCTCCTGGGAGTGTCCAGGTATAATTATAATTACTACCCCCGGTATTGGTTACCATAGAAGCAAATACGGTACCGTCAGGAGTGACACAACTGGTCACCGGGCTAGACGAAGCCGTGGCAGAAAGTATTTCCGGCATTAAAACAAGCTCATACGTCTCGTCAACAAGACAGTTATTGTCATTGTTGATCACCCGGATGGTATATTCCTGTGCTCCAAGATTGGTATGTTCCAAACTGGCTACACCGCTAGCTGTGAGGGCTGGTGTCCCTGCTACGGCAGGACCATCGTACCATTCGTAGGTAAACCCTCCCGCAACGGGAACCTCACTTTGCGCAACTACTACCAAATTTCCTACCTCGTCCGGTTGCAGGCATAGTGTAGGATTTGTAAAGTCAACGAGGGATACACCTACAGTACCTATGGTCATATCTTCAATGACGACATCTGCTGCGGTAGCACAACCCAGCGCTGGATCATTATGAGCAGCTGAAACAGTGTACTCACCCGCAGGCAACGCAGTAGGAACTACTGTATTATTACTGGCATCTACCCAACTGATCGTATAATTTGCGGCGATATCACCTTGCAGAGTTGCGACAGCGATACCGTCAGCTAAAGCTCCTCCTGGCAAACAGCTGGTAATGTCTGTCGTATTAATATCCAGGGTGATCAATGGAGAATCGTCTCCCACTACCACCAATGAATCTTTAAAACAACCTAAACCATTCCCAGGATCATTATTGGTGACTTCTACCAGGTAAACTCCCGGGGGAACGCCGGTAAAACCGGTACCCGCTGCTACTCCAAAGTTCGTGCCCATGGCAGGGAAGGCATTATTAGGCCCTTCATACCATTGGACCGTAGGAGCACTACCGGCTATCGGGCTAAGAGAAACAACACCGTTCGGGGTTCCTCCTAAATCTATACACGCCGTGTTATTGGTAATCGAGGCGTTAACAATAGGATCTGATGTAATGGATAGTATCTCTGCCGTAACGGGTACTGAGCCACAATCATTAGAAATATCCTGGTTGAAGGCGATCACTGTATATTCCCCAGGGGAGAGATCAGCGCTAGTCGGGAATACCGATGTGGCGGCAGCTCCAAAATAGGTGCCTATTGGGCTGCCAACAACATTAGGCCCCTCATATACTTCTATTCGGAATGCACTTACAGGGAAACCGCTGAGATTGCCTAACGTGATCGTTAATTGACCATTATGCGGATCACATTGGTTGACAGGTGAAGGGGTAACATTTACTGTATGCGCATTGACAAAGCTTATAGATTCCTCTTCCACTACGGAACATCCATTATCAACGTCTGTGACCAAAACACTGTAAATACCGGGAGGCATTCCTGATAATACATCAGACGTAACACCTTGCGACGTTGCGATAGGAGGACCGTTGAACGTATTTCTTCCAGTCGCCCTTCCAGCGTACCATTCTACATTAAAACCTTGTGTATTGCCAGGTCTATTGATCGTTATAGATATTTCCCCTTGGTTATTGGTACAATCTGTAGCAGGAGAAGATGCTGTATTTCGTACGATCGTAATGGCTGGCGTCTGGTCATCTACCCTTATCGTTTGAGGTGCCAGCACCACGCAATTCCTGCTATTATTCACCGCGGTTACCGTATATTCCCCGGGAGGCAGTCCAGTCAGTTCATTCCCAGTGGTAGTGTAGTCTGGAGTTGCCTTTACCGCAGGCCCATCATACCAAGAGAAGGTATAATCACTTGGTGTGTCTACGCTAGGTGTGGCGGTCACACTGCCGTTGAATGGTGAACAAATCGTAGCGTCCACCTTAGACAAGGTCAATTGAGGGATCACTATCCTGGTCCGTATGATCACTGTGTCTGTTACAAAACATTGGGTATTATCATCTATTAATTTTACCGTGTAGGTACCTTGGCTTAGCCCGGTGATGGTCGTTCTATCGTTATCAGCGGTTCTCCTGTTACCCGCGTTATCACCAATGCCATTGAACCATTCGATTGAAAAGTTTGTCAACCCGGTGAAACTTACCGTAGCGGTCCCGTTTGGTAAGGTGGGGTCACAAGAATTCATGTCTGTGCCCGATGCATCTGTGATCACGGGTGGCACGGTTTGTTCTATCGTTACTTTTGCTGTATCTGACTCACAACCTGTGCTATTTCGTATCGCTTGAACGATGTAAGTACCTGCAGGTAAATTACCCTGTGAGCTTCCTGTAAAATCAGGAGTCGGTTTAATATCGTTCCTATACCAGTTGAATGTAAAACCGGTAGTTCCTTCCCCGGCTACTTCGGCAGATACGGTTCCAATATCCGATCCCGAACAGTCGATGTCTGTATGATCCGGGATAACTACTATTTCCGGTGCTTCGTCGATCACCTCGGCAGATTGGAAGTTTGTACAACCCGTAAGCTTTTCAGTAACGACTACAGCATATACATCAGGAGCTAACCCAGTGAGTTCATGACTTGTACTCAATAAAAATTCTTGCCGGAATATTTGGCTGGATCTGTACCACTCGTAAGTGAAATTTGATACCGGTTCACCACCGTTGACAATTGCCCTTACCGTACCGTTAGGAGCGTTACAATTGTCAGAGCCTACGGAATCGATCTGTATTGAGATCGTTCGTTGTCCCGGGTCAACCGTTACCTGGGCAGGATTTGAATTACAGAATGCCGTATTGTGCGTAGCAATAACAGAATAAGTGCCAGCTTCTATACCTGTATATACCGCCCCGGTATGATCCGGTGTTCCTCCTACTGCGGTGGAATCGAACCAACTGAAGGTATAATCAGCGGTAACCTCATTAGGGCCGACTTGCCGGAAAGCCCTAGCCGTACCATTAGCAGGTAGGGATAGATCACACCGGATATCATCCGTAGGCACCGTAGTCAGATCAAAAGGTATAGGGTCTACAAAAATGGTGATGACATTATCTTCATAATCACACTCAAGAAAATTAGTGTTAGGAAGGTCTACAGGAGGAGGTAAGGTAGACCCGTTATCATTTAAGACTATAAATAGATCAAATGGTGACCCGGGACCTGTAATGGTCAAGTTCGTGATATCAAAAACATCTCCTGGGCCAAAATTACTGAGTGCAACGGTTTCTGTTGATAAGTATATAGCGCCACTTGTGAAAGGGTCTCCATTGTAAAAGGATATGGAAACATCCCCTGACAGTTCGGCATCTCCTAGGTTCTGGATCTGGAAAGATGTTGTAAAATCCCTTTCCGGGCAAGCCGGAGGATTTACGACCAGTGAGCTTTCTACAAACAATAGGTCAGGCGAGGCGTATACCGGGCAACCGTCTGAATCCAAAAAGGGAGATTGATTCAAAAAGCCGTTAAGCGGCCTGTTAGGGCCTACGGAACAAGTACCTTCCGACCATATTAGGTGATGCTTTTGCTGGTTTTGCGGGATGCTCAAGTCGTCGTCTACATTAACATTGAAGTAGCCGTGCTGATTCCACAACCTTCGCGCAGGTACCCACGGCTCCCCGTTGGACTCGAATACTCTTACTTGGGAATTCCTGGAGAAACCTAGGTTACAAAAGTTTTGTGGATTTGCAGCAGCTACATCGTCTGTTCCACATACTACACAGATCTCCGTAGACCCGTCAGCATCTACATCGGCTACGATGGGATATTCCACACTGGTCCGGGATACACATTGTGTTTGTGTGAAGACCGTACCATCGGTACCGTCAATGATGTAGAGCCACCTTTCATCACGGTAGACCACCTCCATTTTCCCATCACCATTAAAATCAAACAAAGTACAACCTGTCCAGCCGGAGGTTTCTTCATTGACATCCGCTCGCCAGAGCAATTCGAAATTCTCATCCAAAGCATATAAAAACCTACCGGACACGAAGGATACGTTAAGATTTCCATCTCCGTCTAAGTCGCCGATATTCAAACGGCCGGTACCGTTTCTCCAACCCCTCTGATAAGCGTTAGTAGGCGGAGCCAGGTCTGAACATGCGAGTGATGATGCGGATACTACGGGTATGGGATCACTAAAGGTCTTTATTGCATTATTGCGTACATCCCAAAAGAATACGATGGTGGTATCAGCAAAGTCACGACCGGTGGTGATGACATCTAGAAAACCATCTTTGTTAAAATCGGCCACACTGGTGGTGCTTTCTTTTCGTTTAACACGGTATCCATTGGGAAAAGGCATGGTTTCCAACTCCGTTAGCGTGCCTGCTGCCAGGTTCACACCGTAGATCGTTCCGCCTGAAACGAGTTCCAGGTCTTCATCTCCCACAATATCGACTGCCACGGGCCCCCCGTTGACACTATTAAACTCATTACTGTTCCCATTGACCAAGACCTCACCAGTCACGGCGTTTAGGATCTCGTTTTTATAGTAAAGTTCTGGCGTGCCATCACGATCGAAATCTGCTAAGCCCAGGTGAACAGGATCCTGTTCCATATCGTTAGAAGACCATAACTCATTAAGATTACAATCAAAGGCTGTAATTCGATAATCCGTGTTATTACCACCATTGTTATTTCGGAGTTCTTCCACGATAAATATCTCACCACAATCATCATCTTGGACATTGCCAATCGCTATCCGCCATTCTGGTCTTCCATTCCCGGCGATCGTGGCGCTTGCTTTTTCATTCCCAGTTGCCCCGTCCAACACAAAAATCTCATCGGAAAATTTATTTTGTGTTACGATTTCCGGGATCCCGTCACGGTCAAGGTCGCCAATGGCTATCCTACCAATGTGGTTGGCGGTTCCATTTTCCGTGGCATAGTCCAATCTAAGTGAAAAGACAGGGAATTCGCTAGGTTCTGCTTGGCACGAGGCATTGTTACCGATGTAAGAGCCTTCACAATCGTCGCTTGTGGCACAATCTCCATCAAAACAATCAATAAAACCATCACCGTCATTATCAATACCGTCACCACAGAGGGTTTCAGAACCTTGTCCGTAAGTCATTAAAAATGAACCTACAAATATTAAGGTAACACATAGCTTTTTCATAATTCTAGAAATTAAATTTTCCACCGAATACCAACTACTCCGGGACACCTTTCGAAACATTTGATATTTTATATACCTGGTGTGTAAAAGGTAACATGCCTTGTAAGGAAAATTGACAATTTGTAAGTTTTCGCTTTTTCGTAAAAATCATTCTGTTTTATTGTGAAACTCACCTTTATGGATGGTTCGGCACAGGTTTTCAATCACCGAAGCAGGGTAATGCTTCCCGTGCGGGCTAACTCTTCACCCCCACAGTTGATGGTATAATAATATACTCCCGAAGGTAGGTCCCGCCCCCCGGTAGTACCGTCCCAGTCATTCATATAAGGCTGGGCTTCATAGAGCACATTGCCGGTTTGATCATAGATGGTCACCAGGCACTGGGGGAATTCTAAGATACCGTCCACCGTCCAGGTGGCGTTGATATTATCCCCGGGGTTAGGAGAAAAGAAGTTTTTGGGGTCTAGTAACTGCCCGATGAGGTCCCCCCCCGTGATGATTTGGATGGTGCCACTGCCTGGGCAGCCGTTATTATCCACACCGGACACCTCGAAAGTAGTGGGCACATTTACCGTAGCAATAGGGCTTGGACCGTTGGGGTCGTCCAATAGCTCTGCGGGCGTCCAGGTGTAGCTCACCAAACCGGAGGCGTTGAGCTGTACTTGCTGGCCGGGGGCTACAGTGGTCTCATCGGCAGTAACCTCTACCGCGGGGCTTGGAAAGGCGGATAAGGATACTTGGCCAAAACCTTGACAGCCGTTGAGATCCGTAACGGAAACCCCGTAGTTGCCCTGTGCGTCCACCGTTATGGTGGCCTCGTTTTCACCCGTGTCCCACGTGTAAGACTCATATTCAATCTCGGTGCTGAGTTCTACTGTTTCTCCTTCGCAGATCACCGCAGGTTCAGCAATGACATTGACTTCTAGGCCGGGCTGCACCGTCAGTGTTTCGGTGCTAGTGCCCTCGCAGGAGGTGCCATCATAAGTGACAGTTAGGGCTACTGAATAATTGCCGGTGGCAGCGTAAGTATGTACGGGGGTAGGGCTGGAAGACGTAATACCATCACCAAAGTCCCACAGGTAACTAGGGGTGGCGTTGGCATCTAATGTAGAGTTGTCCGTAAACGTTACTGTACTATTTAAACAAGCCGCGGCAGGAAGATCAAAATTTACCACTGGGGGCTCTAGTATGGTTACACTCACTGTGGGAGATTGGATAGGGTCACAGCCTGTGACGTTGTCAATAGCCCTAAAGAAGTAATCGCCAGATGATGAAGGAGGGAAAGTCTCCCCAGTGTCTTGTAAGTTATTACCGGCATCAAACCATTCGTAATCGAAATCCGTATTGCCTGGTGGCGATACGCTCAGCGCTATGTTCTCACCCCGGCAAACCGGGTCAGTGGTAGAAGCCGAGATTGAGAATTCCGGGGCGAGGATCGCTGTTACGGCGATACTTTGTGTTTCCCTGGTACAACCTCCTACTATGATGTCTACTTCATAAGTGCCGCTATTGGCAAATTGAAAGTTCGGTACCGGTACAGATATCCCGGTAGCTGAGAACCCCAAAGGTCCTCTCCAATTATAGGTGTAGGCAGGATCACCATTCATGGTGAGTAAAGGTGACGATCCAACACAAACAGGCCCTAAAGGAGAATCAAAGCTAGGAGAAGTAAAAACCGGCGTTCCTCCAATACTTACATTTACGGGAGCCGAGGTTTCGTTACAGCCGATATCGCTAATGGTCACCTCGTAGTCTCCGGCCGTGGTCACATCTAGTGAAGAATTCGTGGCACCAGGTACAGGCGCACCCCCGATGGTCCATGAATACGTTAACCTGTCGACTTTTTGCGTTCTCAAGGTTTGGGTCTGTGGATTATTGGTGCATATGTTTAATGGTCCCTCGGGATCAATGATGGGGACAATACACTTGGTGTTTCGCAAAATCGTGATATTATTGTCCGAGCTGGTAACGGCGATATCCGGTCGTCCGTCTCCATCTAAGTCCCCGGCGGCTACGTTCCTATTGTCGGCATTGACACCTACGTTCACCAGTTGGAAGCTCACATCCCCCGGGCTGGTGCCAGTATTCCTTAAAATGGAAACAAAGCTAGGTGCTGAAGGAGGGGAGGAGGGGCCTAGTGTACCAATGGCCATATCGACTTTTCCATCACCATCAAAATCTGCCAGGTCCACCCCCCACGGCCGATTATATGTGCCTACTGTCCTTGCCGCGCCGAAGCTAACGGCACCCCCGGGTGTGGCCGTTTCGTTGATCAAGATGGATATTTGGTTGTTAAGTGATTGGGAAACCACAATGTCTGGCAAATTATCATTATTGAGATCCGCCGCTCTAAGGATGACCGGGGCATTGAGATCAAACCGGGTAAAGGGTGCAAATTGGATAGTTCCTCCTGTGCCCCGGTTCAATGCAATAAAAAAACCACCGGTTGCGCCATTGATAAACTGGTTCACCACGATATCCGGCAGGTTATCCCCGTTCATGTCAATGACTTCGAGGGCCGAAGTATTATCCGCGCCACTCACGGGAAGGAAAATAGGCGTCGGGTCCATGTTTAAGTTGCCGCCCGTACTGTTATTTTGCAAAATGTAGATCTGCCGGTTAAACTGGACGTCCGAACCGATAATTTCAGGCCTTCCATCGCCATTGACATCACGAATGACCACGCGTTTTGTACCTACTCCCGGGAGATTGATCGTAGTCTCAGTAAAAGCGAGGGTTCCCGGCGTACTTTGATTTTCCAAAATCACTAATAGCGGACTATTATCCACGCTGTATATTAATTCAGGCCGAAGATCACCGTTAAGATCTCCGCAAGACACATTCAGCGTATTGGCTATGTTCCTATTATAAGTAGTAAACCTAATGTCACCAACACCAGTACTGGTATTCAAATAGATGTTGGCCACGCCATCATTTGAATTAGCCGCTGCCATATCATTAAGGCCATCTCCGTCGAGATCGCAAAGGCAAAGATCGAACAAGACACTCCCGGCAGGTTCATCATGTTGGGTTGGAAAATCCGAAGCCGCCAGCCCGGGATCTCCCCCGAAGCTCATGGTGTATGGCAGTGGGGCATGACTTGCCGTACGGTTAGCGGTGTTCAACACGGAAATATTATCAAAGGTGGCACTGGCAGGTACTTCCACCTCTATAAGTTGTGAAGATCTTGAGATCACCTGCCCTGTCACCCCGCCAAAGCGCACCTCGGTGTTGTTGCCTAAGCCCTCTCCTTGTATGCTGATCACCTGCCCGGGATAGCCATAATTAGGCTGGACATTTCGAATTACGGGAACTTGGGTATATCCCTGGTAAGCCACTATAACAAGAACGAGACATTGCCAATAACGCATTTCCTTACATCCTATGCTTTAAAATTAATAAATTCTACTCCTCGTAAGTAACCTAACGTTTTTTATTTAAGCTGAAATGAGCCTTTAAGTTAATTCGGCTAACCAGGCCAACACAGCTTTATACCAAGCGCTAAGGTCATTCTGTGACCGTTATGATGGTTACACTCCTGAATTTAGTGAGTTCCTGCACTGCTTTTCTTTGGGCGTTGGCTTCTTTGATCTTACTTGTTTTATAGATGTAGACATAAAACTTCTTATTCTCCTGGTTATAAAAAATATCCGTATCTATCTCTTGTTCTCTCAACCTTCTCACGAGGTCGTCAGCGGCATTAAAATTGTTGAAGGATTTCAGGACCACGTAGAATACCTTACGGCTCTGCTTTTGACCTCCTTCGTCGATGTCTGTCTTACTGAACCTGGCCTCGTGTTTCTGTTCACGCTGTACGGTTTTCAATATCGGTGGAGTACGTTCTAGTTTCCTGCGCTCCCCGATGTTCAAACTTACCTGTAACTCATGGGTACCGTTGGCAAAACCGGATACAAAGTCATTTGCCGGCTCGTAGGCATAGCTGAAATTGAATTTATCGATCTTTATGCCAAAAAGGCCTGTGGGGCCGTAATTTAACCGGTAAGATCCACCCACCCACAGGTTTTGCCCTAAATTAAGTGTAGCCATAAGCTCTATGCGATCATCTACGATGGCCGCGTATTTATATAAAACATAAAATTGCAGCGGGGCATAGTAATCTTTTACATCCACTCGCCGGCGCACCCTTCCCCGTCTTCGTTTGACAATTTTCTTATCGAATCGCTTTCGATAGTAAAGCATTACATTGACCTCATCGAAAGGTGAAAAATTATAAGAATCAAAGCTGCTGGCGTTTAACAGGTTGTTTTCCAGTAACCGTGGCAGGGAAATCCCAAAATTGACACCACTGGCACTACGGAGTTTAATCCCGAAGTTACCGGTCAGTTGGAGGTTGTTATCCAGGAATTCCGATAATATGGGATCATCGGGGTCATCGATCTCGTTGAAATCAATGCTTGTACTGGTTACACCTAGGGATAAACCGAAATGTAGGGTGGAGGTCTTGGTTAAAAAAGCGGTGGTACCCACGGTGCCATAGACATCGTTGGTGACAATGAGACCTCTTTCAAAATTATTTACGAAGGCTCCGAAAGAAAGGCCTTTGTAGTTAGAAGGATGTTGGAAAGTGAAAGTTGATACTTGGGGAGCGCCTTCGATCCCTCTCCATTGCTGTCGATGATTCAGTGTGAAATTCGTAAATTCTCCACTTCCTACTTCCGCGGGATTAAAAATATAGGGATTATTGAAAAAATGGTTGTATACCACGTTTTGCCCAAAGGCCGTACAGCAAGAGAGAGCATAAAAGATTAAAAAAGATCTTAAGCTATCCATTTTTGGACGATAGTTAAAAAAATTAGGTTATCGATAATTCCTATCTTTTAAAAGAAAAAATCCTTAAAGCAACTATTCCTACAACCCACAATACAAAACCCTCGATCAACAGCGTTTTATCTTACATACGAAATTTTCCACCAACCTCTGTATCTAAAGTCGTGACCTGTTAATTTAAATTTTCGTAATATTATGCCGTAATAATACCAGGTTGGCTGAAAAAACTAACTCGAATTTTTCATTTTTTAATGTTTAGCCAAATGTCCAACGCGTTTAAAAAAACAGCAAAATACTCAATTTTTTTCTTTTTTGCTTGCCTGGCCTTGCTAAATACAGCTAATGCCCAGCTATTGATAGGCCCTAAGCTAGGAGCGCAACTGTCTTGGGTGAATTTTGAAGACGATATTGATTTTATTAACTCCCAGCCAGTTATTGGGTACAATGGTGGATTTATGCTGGCATTTAAAGTAGGTGAGCGCTATTTTTTGCAATCGGAATTTATCTACTCAAGAAAAGGAAAAAAATATGAAGGTGAGACAGACCCTTTGCTGGACTACCAGGTGGTGCAGCATCATTTTGACTTGCCCATTATTTACCGTGTAGATTTCAAAGGGTCCATCGGCCAGGGGAAATCTTTCCGTTATTATGTCGGGATCGGTCCCAATATCAGTTATTGGTGGAGGGCCAATGGTACGATCAGGTCATCGGAATTAGAAGAGGAAGGTATTTTTGAAGTGGACTTTGATTTCGTTTTTGACGATGTCGATAATCCTAGTATTGAAGAGCTAGTGGTGGAAGACCCTAACCGGATCATGTTAGGGGTTAACTTTGCGGTAGGGGTGGTCTTAGAACCCCAGCCGGGGCGATCGCTGATCATAGACCTAAAGTATGAAATGGGACACTCCTTTTTTTCAGACGATCAGCAGCCGGTTAGATTTCAACAGTTACTGGATTTTGCAGATCCTTTACGTGCTAGGAATAACGGTATACGCCTAGGAGTAGCGTATGTACTTGATACCAAGATAGCCGAAAGAAAAAAGGGAAAAACCACCCGGAAACGAAGGGAACGATAACCCTTTACTCGGTTTCCAGCACCTCAAGGATATCTGCGAGCTCATCGAAGTCTTTGTAGCCGGGCTTGATCTCATGGCCCGCTGTTAGCGCAATGCCGTAAGCCCCCGTGGTCTTGATGAGTTCTTCCACGTTGGTGTCTTGTATCCCACTGGCCAGCAGTACTTTCACACGGCTCGCTCTTTGCTTTATATCGTCAAGCTCTTCTGCGGAAGGCGGGGAGGGAGATTCCAATAGGAGATAATCTACCGCTAGATTAAAGGGCAATGCATTCACATTGGCCAAAGGCCATCGTAAAATGACCCGTTGCCCATGACGTTTCAATTCATCGATGTGTTCAGTGGTGTCTAACTCCACGTAATTTATGGAATGCGTACTTAGTTTTTTTGAAATATCGTTCCCGGCAGGGGCTTGGAATTCACCCACGAATTCTACCCCCGATAGCCATTCGGAGATTTCCGTGAATTTTGCTGCATCCACATAGTCAGGATCGTTTTCATCGAGGCTGAAACCTATCATATCTACGCCCATACCCGCGCAATACCGGGCATCCGACAAGTTATTTACTTTGCTGATCTTTACAAATGTTTTTAGAGCCATGCGTTACATAGATTTTGCTGATCCCTGCATTGGGTTTTTCAATAAATATGAGTGGCAAATCTAACTTAATTATACGTTTTTTGTTCTAGTAAAAATTATAATCTAATCGATAAAAATGGCTGTAGAAGTTTTAAATGACGATAATTTTAGGTCTACACTTAATAGTAACGACAAAACCGTAGTAAAATACTTTGCCGGATGGTGCGGAAGCTGCCGACTGTTTGCGCCTAAATTCAAGAGGTTGTCGGCCGATGACCGATTCAATGGGATCCGTTTTGTGGACGTGGATGCGGAAAAGAACCCAGAGGCCAGGAAATTAGCCGGGGTTACCAACCTTCCGTTTTTTGCTGTATTTAAAGGGGATCAATTAGTGGGAAGCGTGGCGACAAGCAAAGAAGAAGCAGTAGTAGACCTTTTAAATCAATTGAACTGATGAAAATTCCCGAGATCAAAAGATTAGTAGGATCTTTTAGCAGGGAGGAACTGGTACAGGCAGAAGAGCAGATCGCTAACGAGGAAGAGCCCGCCATCAACGTTACAGGCGATGATGAAGGAGAAAAACTGACCCATGTATTGGCCGCCATCTACATCATGGATAAAATGAACGAAGGCATGGAATTTAAATCAGCACTTCGTGATTATACAGGCAAGGTTCGCGAGTCAATTAATGGATAATTTTTGTATATTTAGAAAAAGAAAATAAAGAACGGTACGCTCCGTTCTTTTTTTGTTTACGATGAAGTTTGGATACGCGGTAGTTTTTTTAGTGATGATAATGGCTTGCCAAGACAATGGCGAGGAGGGGGAATTAGACCCTGTTAGGTTGGGGTATGAGTTTTTCCCGTTACAAGTAGGGGCTTACATTATTTATGATGTGGAGGAGATCACGTATTCTTCCGAAAGCAGCATCACTACGAACTACCAGTTACGAACACAAGTGGTGGACTCTTTTATGAACCAGGCCGGTAGTTTAACTTATGTCTTGCATGAATTACGTCGTGATTCGCCCGATGATGCATGGGAATTTATCCAGACCAACAGCCTGCAAAGAAACGAAACACAAGGGGTATTTTTTGATGGAAACGTCCCCTTTCTCAGGCTTTCGTTCCCAGTGGTGGCTGGTAAAACATGGGATGGCAACGCCTTGAACGCGGAGCCTGAAGATCTGTATGAAATGGATAGCTTGTTTAGCGCTTACATCACTCCTTCGGGACAAAATATCCCGGAAACGTTGACTGTGATCCAGGAGGATAATGATGACTTTACCGTTAACCTTATCCGGCGTTTCGAGATTTACGGGCAAGACATAGGGTTAGTTTACAAAGAAGAAATCGACCTCAGGTACTGCACAGAGCAGGAGTGCATCGGGCAGCAAATTATAGAGTCGGGCCAAGAGCTGAGGCAAAGTCTATTGGAGTATGGACAAGAGTAACCGGGTATTTATACTTGTATTTATAGCCTTATGGGTTAGTTTCAATTCACTTGCACAAGTGAATCGATACGTGGTTTTTCTTTCGGATAAAACCAATACGCCCTATTCTTTGGATATGCCGAATGCTTTTTTGTCAGAAAGAGCAGTCCAGCGGCGAACCAACCAAGGGATTGAGCTTACCGAGAGTGACCTGCCGGTAGATCCTGCGTATATAAGCGGGGTTACGGGTACAGGAGCGGATGTTTTATTCGCTTCTAAATGGCTTAATGCTTTGATCATCCAATCATCTGCTGGCTTGGTGCCCACTATTGAAGGCCTTGCCTATGTCACGGGTGTGGAATTGATAGCGCCGGGAGAAAAGCCGGCAAGTGGCTCACGAAAATCCAGGCGAGCTGCCGGGCAGAGGAGCCTGGCCAGTGTCAATATACAGCAGTTCAACCAGCTTGGGTTAAATAACCTGCATGGGGAAGGCTACCGGGGCAATGGCGTGAGGATGGCCTTTTTTGATAGCGGGTTTCGCGGTGTGGATACCACTGATCCTTTCGCCCACATTTTTGATGATAACCGCCTGGTCTACACCTATAATATCGTAGAAGGACACCGGGAAGTATACATTTCAGATGATCATGGCACGGAGGCGTTTTCTACGGTTTCCGCCTTCGATCCGGGCTATACGGGAGCCGCCTATGAGGCAGAATTCATGCTCTTTTTGACGGAACATGTAGGTTCTGAGTATAGAATAGAAGAGTACAATTGGTTGGTTGCCGCCGAGATGGCGGATAGTGCCGGTACGGATATTATCAGCGCTTCGCTGGGCTACAATACTTTTGACGATACCTCGATGAATTACCAACTGGACGAAATGGATGGAAATACGGCGGTGGTCACGCGTGCAGCGGACCTAGCCGCTGAAAAAGGCATTCTAGTGGTGACCAGTGCCGGGAATGAGGCTAATGATCCCAATTGGGGTACTATCATTGCCCCGGCAGATGCAGATTCGGTAGTTTCCGTAGGTATGGTGGATAATAACGGCAACCTGGGAAGCAGTAGCTCAAGAGGGCCTAGTGCCGATGGAAGGATCAAGCCCGAAGTCGTTGCCTTGGGCGTAAGAACATCTGTGATCCGCGATAACGGTACCCCGGGCACTTCAACGGGCACTTCCTTTTCCGCGCCCTTGGTGGCAGGTTTTGCGGCCTGCTTATGGCAGTCACGGCCTAGTTTTACAAATATGCAACTGAGAGACACGATACTAAGCCTAGGCAACCGTTCGGATTCGCCGGATAACCAGTTCGGGTATGGTATCCCTCAATATGGAACCATCATCACGAGTATTGAAGACCTCGACGGTGCCGAAGGCATCAAACTCTATCCCAACCCGCTTCAAGGTGATATCTTGATCATTACCAGTGATGAACAGGACCTGGCGAGGGTCAACATCCATTTAATGGACACTAAAGGCGGTGAAGTGAAGGAATGGCGCTACGATTACTTAAGGTCCGGGAACCGGGTAGAGGTAGATACCCGTCATATGCGCCAGGGCGTCTATTTATTAGAACTTGAGTTTGACTCTTTTTCAAGCCACTTTAAAATTATTAAATACTAAATCTTTCTATATTTGACCGCATGAATAGACCGGTTATCGCACCTTCTATTTTGGCGGCTGACTTCGCCAATTTACAGTCGGAAATAGAAATGTTGAACAAGAGCGAAGCAGACTGGATACATGTCGATGTAATGGACGGGGTGTTTGTTCCTAATATCTCGTTTGGGCTTCCTGTAGTTGCTGCTATACACCGCCACGCGGCTAAACCGCTGGATGTCCATTTGATGATCCAACAACCTGAGCGCTACTTAGAAGAGTTTAAAAAAGCGGGCGCAGCCAGCATTTCCATCCACTATGAAGCTTGTGATCACCTTCACCGTAATATACAGCACATAAAAGACTTGGGGTGTAAGGCCGGGGTGGCGATCAATCCTCATACCCATGTCAGTTATTTAGAGGATGTCATAGAAGAGCTCGATTTTGTTTGCCTGATGTCGGTCAATCCTGGCTACGGCGGACAGAAGTTCATAAAGAATACCTATAAAAAAATAGAACAGCTAAAAGAGTTGATCACGGACGCAGGGACATCTACGCTGATAGAGATAGATGGAGGGGTAAGCACAGCGAATGCTAAAAAATTGATCAAGGCTGGGGCAGATGTCTTGGTGGCCGGAAGTTTTGTTTTCTCTTCTCCATCGCCACCGGATACTATTTCGGAGCTTAAGCACGTTATCTAACGGCATGACACAAAGGCGGGCAAAATTCATACTTTCTTTTTTTTTAGGAGTATTCATAGGGCAGTCTTGGGCTCAAGATGTATCCCTTGCAGGTAAGATCCAAACTTCGTCCGGCAACCCTGTGGAAGGCGCAAACGTGGTGATCAAAGATACAGCGCTGGGAGTAGTTACGGACCAGGAAGGAAGGTTCGAATTCCCCACGGCAGGGCAGCCCCCATGGGTGCTGGTGGTCAGTCATGTGGGATATGTAACCCGGGAACTAGTCGTAGACAGGGCGGACCAGGCCTTGGACATAGTGCTGTTTGAATCCACCGAAGTGCTGGAAACCATAGAGATAGAGGGAGGACGTAATGACCGGTACGAGGCAAGCCTCACGAAGATAGAGCCTAAGTCGGTAGAGGCGCTGCCTTCTCCTTTTGGCGACTTCACCCAAATACTGGCTACCCTTCCGGGGGTGGTGAGTAACAACGAACTTTCTTCCACGTATTCAGTGCGCGGGGGCAGCTTTGATGAAAACCTGGTATATGTTAATAACATACCGATCTACCGGCCCTTTTTAATTACCAACGGGCAGCAAGAAGGCCTTAGTTTCATTAATCCTAACCTAGTAGGTTCTATTGACTTTTCCGCCGGGGGGTGGCAGCCGAAGTATGGAGACAAGCTTTCCTCCGTTTTAAACGTACGTTACAAAACACCCGAAAAATGGGGAGGCTCCGCCATGCTTGGGCTTTTGGGGGGTACGGCTCATGTAGAGGCTTCTAAAGGCAGGGTGTCAGGAGTACTTGGTGTCAGGCATAAATCAGCCGAATACCTTTTAAATACGCTGGAAACTGAAGGGGAGTACTTACCGAGGTTCACTGATGTACAGTCGTATATGACCATTGCGCTGGGTCGTGAGCCGAACAGGACCCAACTGGGGGTACTTGCCTCGTATGCCAGGAATCGATATTTCGTAGAGCCGGCCAACCGTGAGACTGACTTCGGTACATTTACCCAAGCCCTTAGGCTGTTTGTAGCCTTCGAAGGACAAGAGATATTGGAATACGACACCTACCAAGGGGGGATCAACCTGTCACATAGGGTGAATGATAAGCTTACCACGGAATTCATAGCCTCTGCCGTACACACCGCCGAGCGAGAATTTACAGATGTAGAAGGCGGATATCGTTTATGCGACGTGGATAATAGCTTAGGGTCATCCACTTTTAACGACTGTGTATTTACCCGTGGCATAGGTACAAACTATGATTTTGGACGCAATACCCTTGAGGCGCAGATCTTTAATCTCGAAAGCCGGAATATCCTGGTCGTAGATAATAAAACCACGGTAGAATACGGCGTAGGATATACCCGTGAGATCATAGACGACGTGCTGGCAGAATATGACTTTACAGATTCCGCTGACTTTGTGATCGAAATTAATGCGTTGACCGCCGAAAATGAGATTTCCAGCCACCGGTATCATGCGTATGGTCAAGTCTCCCGGGACCTGTCTGAAGAGGTGACCTCTACCTTGGGGGTTAGGATGAATTACTGGAGCTTCAACGAGGAGTGGATCATTAGCCCCAGGTGGCAGCTCTCTTACCAGCCTAACTGGGTTCGTGACATTGTATTTACTGGGGCCATAGGATTTTATGCCCAGCCCCCGTTCTACCGGGAGTTACGAGATTTTGAGGGGAATCTGAATGAAGAGCTAAAAGCGCAACAATCCGTTCATTTTATCGCAGGCCTTGATTATAACTTCAGGTGGTGGGGTAGGAATTTTAAGTTCATCAGCGAGGTATATTACAAGGAACTTTGGAATGTCATTCCTTATGATATTGACAATGTTAGGGTGAGATACTATGCGGAGAACAACGCCGAGGCATTTGCCACGGGCATTGACCTGCGACTTAGCGGTGAATTTATAGAAGATACGCAGTCTTGGTTCAGCCTAGGTATACTCAACACCCGGGAGGATGTAGAAGAAGATGGCAATGGATTTATAAGGAGACCCACCGACCAGAGGATCAATTTGGCGGTCTTTTTCCAGGACCATTTTCCAAACGACCCCACCATCCGCGTGAATCTTGGCCTGCTCTATGGTTCCGGGCTCCCCTTTGGTCCACCCAACAGCTTACGGAACAGGAATCGATTTGTTGGAGATAGCTACCGCCGTGTTGATGTAGGATTCACTAAACTTTTCTACTTGAACAAAGAACTGGACGAGGGGCGCCAAATACTTTTGACGGCCGAGGTGCTAAACTTACTTGGGGCTTCCAACCCAATTTCATTCACTTGGATATCCGATGTCAACAATCAACAATTTGCAGTGCCTAATTCTTTGTCGGCCAGGTTTTTAAATGTCAGGGCATCGGTCCGGTTCTAATGGTAGGGGGAGCCTTTTAACACAATTTTGTACCGTTTAAGTCGCTTGTACCACAATTTGCGGGATATTGAGCATCAAATCCTTAAATTATTTGAAAAAAATGCACGAATATCGTTAATTCGGGGTTCTATAAAATCCCAAGTGGAAATTTAACCGAGTAAAACAAGAAAGAAAATGAAGAAAATCAATGTTTTGTTGGCCCTGTTTTTTGTAGTGTTGTTGGGCAACGTAGCACAAGCGCAGGATGAGATCTCAGATGAAGACCTAAGAAGGTATGCTTTGATGATGGAAGTAATAGACGCTATGAAGTCGGAGATAAGCGTGCTCACGAATAATATGATAAAAAATCAAGAGGGTATGACCGGCCAGCGGTATTTAGAGTTGGCTAAAGCGAAAGGGAATGAAGCCAAACTGGATGAGATGGGAGCCTCTGATTTTGAAAAGAAATTTATGACCCTGATCACTGAGAAACAAGACGAAAGAAAAGAGGCGATCAAACAAGTGAACCAAATTCTGGCCACCAAAATGTTGCCTGACGGCGGTAAAGCGTATAAGGCGATCAAAGATGCTTTAAAATCCGATGAAGCGTTAAAAGCGCGCTACGAAAAGATAGAGGCATCTGTAAAAATGGCAGGTGGAGATGCTTGATAGCCTAGTAGTTACATAAAAAAGGTCAGTGATTATTTCGCTGACCTTTTTTTATTAAAAAAATAGTATATTGAGCTCATAATTAGATTAAATTACGATATAAATGTTTTCGGAGAACGAGATAGCCACGATGATAGAGATAGAGGAGATCAAGCAGGCGACTGTGGCGGTCAAGAGGCAGTTTATTGATGAGGAAGCAAATTTTTTAGACATATCTGACCATGACTTTCTCTCGTTGATCATGGTCACCCCGGCCATAGGCGTGGCCCTAGCCAATGGAAGCATTAGCCTTTTCGAGGAGTTGGCACTCAATAAAATGGCACGGAAAATGTCCAAAGGGGGCTATTTTATGAAAACGGACCCCGTAGCCCATGCGATGAAGTTTGTGGTGAAAAATTTCAACAAATGGGAAAAGGAGTTTCTCGGGATCATCGAGACCTGCATGGATGCCACTTTTGACCGGGCGCAACTTAAAGAATTAACAAGCAATGAATCGGGTGATGTAGTCAAAGATTTTGCCCGTGACCTTATGAAAGTACCCTATATTTTTGTACGTTTCTTAAGTACTATGGTACTGAATGACGAATCTGATATCGTGGAGCGCAGGAGTATATCTAGGGTAGAATATGAGAAGATCGAGAATATCGGTGTCCAACTTCACATTAATGACATACCGGTCTTTCGGTCTTTTTGTGGTACTTTTGAGGTAAGATAATCCATTTTTTTAGGGAGTAATATAATATTTTTTGAACTTACCGGTTGTAATCAAATGACCAATCAGGGCTTTTTACGTTTTTTCTTGCTTACGGCACTTTGCATTTTATCGTGCAAAGATGTGGTTTATGCCCAAGAAGAAAAGCCCAGCATTCCTTTGGATTATTTTTACGCCGATCCGCAGCCGAGCAGTGCTTTTAGAAAGCTACTGAGTAAGTTGCATTTTAGTTTCGAAACCGGCTACGGCCGCACTTTCTATCGCCAGGACCTGTCAGATTTCTCATTGCTTCAGCGCGTAGATTCACTGCCGCTGATCTTTAGTCCCGACCTTAATGTTGCCGGAGGCAATGTCTCCGCCGGGCATGATTACTGGTTCAATACGGCTAACCCCCGTACTGATGTGAACTTTAATACGAATGATGATTTCCTAGTGAATGGAGATTCTGTTGACTTAGGATACCGGGCGGGGGGCACCAGTATTCCACTGGCCGGGATGATCCATGTCGAGTTTGACCGTTACATAATAGGGGGTGGGTTTATGTTTGAATACCATAGACCCGGTACCTTTCGGCCCACGGTATTTGAAGACAGGATAGCCTCCTTTGACCCAAATTTCGGTAGTGCCTTTTATAAAAAGTATTTTTTAATGCTAGGGGCTAAAGTATACCGTTACCAGCTCTGGCTGCTCTCCGTAGACAGCAGGATCGGCGCCTACCGGCTGGGGAGGAATTTTGACCGGGACCTGGTCCAAAAAGGTATTTTTGTGAATTTGGGCGTCACCTTTGAGCGTGAATTATCCGAATACTTTTCTGCCTACATCAGGCCCTCTTTTGATTTTAAGAACTACACCCTCAGCCTGCCGGAGTCTAACCTGGAGGTAAATCATTCAATGAATGCCGTCTACGTGGGTTTGGGGATCACCTATCGTATCCCTGAACACCCCAAATGTTTCATTAAGAACTGTACTACCCAAATAAACCATCAACACGGCAACAGCCAGGTCTACCGAAGCAGGATGCACCCTATTTACAAAAAACAAAATCCGCATCACGGTGAAAATTACCCGAACCTGATCAAGTATAAGGGGAAGAACAAGAAAAAAATGCACCCTTACTAAGCGCCAGGCGGCCTTTCGGAAAACGAGAAGTTCCATGGCTGGTTTTTTACTTTGCCATAAAACACACAACTTAGAACTTTCAATGGCCATGCACTGAAATATTTACCGAACCTTTGGTCTTGGCCGCCGTTATCGTCTAAAAACCTAATGCTGGACTATGCGAAGCTATAGCTTTACTTTTTTATTTATCGTTTTGAGCAGCCTATCTATACAAGCTCAAAAGCCGGTCCAGCCTGGTGCCGCAGATATATTGCTGAAGCTTAAAAAGCTGAATTTCTTGGGTAGCGCTTTATATGTGGCTGCGCATCCTGATGACGAGAATACCCGCATGATCGCCTACTTGGCCAATGAGCGGCTGGCCCGTACAGCCTATTTGTCACTGACGCGAGGTGATGGGGGGCAGAACTTAATAGGTCCCGAGATCCGTGAGGGGTTGGGGGTGATCCGCACCCAGGAGCTCCTAGCGGCGCGCCGGATCGATGGGGGTACCCAATTTTTTAGCCGCGCCAATGACTTTGGATATTCAAAGTCAGCAGAAGAGACACTCAACACCTGGGACCGTGATCAAGTCCTTTCCGATGTTGTGTGGGTTTTCCGGCAGTTTAAACCGGATGTGATCATTACACGATTTCCGCCCGACCGCCGTGCTGGGCATGGTCACCACACTACTTCGGCCATATTTGCTGAAGAGGCCTTTGACTTATCCGGTGACAAGTCTAAATACCCCGATCAACTTGGCGATGTGAGCCTATGGAAACCCACGCGGCTCTACACGAATACCGGGCGATGGTGGAATCCAAATATGACTGGGGAAGAACCAGGCGTGCTGACCGTTGATGTGGGAAAATATAACCCATTGCTGGGAGCGTCTTACACGGAAATAGCAGCCCGCAGTAGGAGCCAGCATAAAAGCCAAGGTTTTGGCGCTACGGGTACACGTGGTGAGTCCAGGGAATTCCTGGAATTTAGGGTGGGGAAGCAGGCCGACAAGGATCTGTTTGAAGGAATTGACACTACCTGGGGGCGAGTAAAAGGAGGAAAGAGTATCGAAAAAGACATCCAAACGATGATCGATAGCTATGATCCCGCCCACCCTGAAGCCCTATTGCCCCTATTGATGGCAACGCGAGACAAAATCACCACGTTAGACGACAAGCATTGGAAAAATGTAAAAACTAAAGAGATCGACCAATTGATCAAAGATGTGTTAGGCCTTTACTTAGAAGTCACGGCGAGTGACTATGCCGCAGCCCCTGGGGATGTGATCACACTAAATGTGGAAGCCGTTAATCGATCCACGTATCCTATACTTCTAAAATCAATATCTTACCATACGCTGGCAGATTCCGTTTTGGACCTGGACATGGCGAGTAACCGTCGTGTCAAATGGGAGCAAAACGTTGTGATCCCACAGGATTTTCCCTATTCACAGCCCTATTGGCTGCGGGAACAAGGTACATTAGGTATGTATAAAGTGGAAGAAAGGGCTCTTCGAGGTACCCCGGAAAACCAACCGGCGCTGACGGTGAAGTTCGAGTTAGAGGTGAATAAAAAAACATTAGCCTACGACCTGCCCGTGGTATATAAATGGAATGATCCCGTGGAGGGTGAGCAGTATCGCCCCTTTTGTATCACTCCACCGGTTTTTGTGAACATTGCCGAACCGGTTTATATTTTTCCTTCCAATGATGCCAAACAAGTAGAGGTGACCGTGAAGGCGGGTAGGCCCGGGGTGCAGGGCACACTCACGTTGAACTTGCCCGGCGGATGGCAGGTCACGCCTGCCCGGCACGAGATAGCCTTGGAGCAGAAAAACGAAGAGGCTAAGTACTACTTTAAAGTGCTACCTCCCGAACAGCAGAGTGTAGGTGACCTGGCGGCCCATGTATCCTTAGGGGGCTCAACGTATCATCAAAGCTTACAGGTGGTGGATTATGATCATATTCCTACCCAAATGCTTTTACCTGACGCTAAGTCCAGGATAGTAAAAATTGACATTGAAAGAAAAGGAGACCTCGTGGGTTATATCCAAGGAGCCGGTGACGCTATCCCCTCGGCACTTCGGGAGATCGGCTACGAGGTATGGGAGATGAAAGAAGAAGAGATCATCCCTGCTAACTTGGAAAAACTGGATGCAGTGATCTTAGGGATCAGGGCTTTGAATACGAATGAAAGGATCGGTTTTTACATGGACGACCTGCTGGACTATGTGGAGAAGGGAGGGACGATGATCACGCAATATAATACTAGCTTCAGGCTGAAGACGAATAATTTCGCGCCCTACCCACTGAGACTATCTCGTGGAAGAGTGGCCGAGGAAGATGCGGAAATAAGGATCTTACAGCCGGGGCACCCCGTATTGAACGAACCTAATAAGATCACCCAAGAGGATTTCCAAGGGTGGGTACAAGAAAGAGGCCTCTATTTTCCCAGCGAATGGGACGATCATTACCAAGCCATTCTTTCTAGCAACGATTCGGGTGAGCAACCGTTGGACGGGGGACTGCTGGTAGCAAAATATGGGGCCGGTTATTTTATTTACAGCGGCTACTCTTGGTTCCGAGAACTCCCCGCGGGTGTTCCGGGTGCATTCCGCCTTTTTGTAAATATGGTTTCATTGGGAAATGAAAAACCAACCAAAGTACAGTACGGGCATAGTCAAAATTAACATGAATACGACAGAACAGGACAAACCTCCTTTCCTGGGAAGCTGGAGGAACGTCTACTTATTATTAATGGCCAACCTAGCGTTTTGTATCTTATTATTTTATCTCTTCACTAGGCGTTTTTCATGAGCAGTATCGATTGGATCGTGCTTTTCGGTACGCTGTTGTTTATTGTAGTTTATGGGGTTTGGAAGACACGGGGTGCTAAGACCATGGATAGCTACTTGCGTGGTGCGGATGATACCAAATGGTGGACCATAGGGCTCTCCATTATGGCTACTCAAGCCAGCGCGATCACCTTTCTATCCACCCCCGGGCAGGCTTATACGGACGGTATGCGTTTCGTCCAGTTCTACTTCGGGCTGCCATTGGCCATGATCATCATTTCTATCTTTTTTCTCCCTATCTACTATAAACTCAAGGTATACACCGCTTATGAGTACTTAGAGTCGAGATTTGACTTAAAGACCCGGATGCTGGCGGCATTCATATTTTTGATCCAGCGAGGACTAGCTGCGGGGATCACGATCTATGCGCCGTCGATCATCCTGTCTTCCTTGCTGGGCTTACGTTTGTTTGAAACGAATATTGCCATTGGCCTGTTGGTAATTGTTTACACCGTATCCGGGGGCACCAAGGCAGTTACTCAAACACAAAAACAGCAAATGGCCGTTATGATGGGAGGAATGATCGTAGCAGGGGTCTTCGTGGTTTTATCATTGCCCAAAGAGGTTACATTTACGGATGCACTGCATGTGGCCGGTAAAATGGGCCGGCTGAACGTGGTTAACTTTGAGTTTGACCTTACCGATCGCTATAATTTTTGGTCGGGAATGACAGGTGCTGTCTTCTTGTTCTTGTCGTATTTTGGTACGGACCAGTCGCAGGTACAACGTTACCTGTCCGGAAGGTCATTAGCGGAAAGCCGGCTGGGGCTTATGATGAACGGCCTGTTAAAGGTGCCCATGCAGTTTGTCATACTCTTCATAGGGGTCATGGTTTTTGTATATTACCAGTTCAATGCGCCCCCCATTTTTTTTAACAGTACTGTAAAAGAGGAGGTAATCCAGTCTTCGTATGCCGAGGAGTTTAAAGAACTGGAATCAGGCTACCAGCAGGCTTTTGATGCTAAAAAGGAAGCCGTCGGCCAGTTATTAGGGGCATTGGAACAAAAGGATGCAAAGGAGATAGACCTAGCGCAAGATCAACTCAATACCTTGCAGGAAGAGTCTGATAAGATCCGTGAGAAGGCAAAAGAGGTCATTGCTACCGCGCTGCCCGGGGCAGAAACGAATGATAAAGATTACATTTTCATGAATTTTGTTATGAATACATTGCCTGTAGGGATTATAGGACTACTTTTTGCCGTGATCTTCTCTGCCGCTATGTCTTCTACTTCGTCTGAGCTCAATGCCCTGGGGTCTACAACTACCATTGATTTTTACAAACGCAAAATAAAGCAAGGTGCTGCTGATAGCCATTATTTAAGATCTTCCAAGCTCTTTACCTTGGGGTGGGGCATTTTGGCCATAGCCTTTGCATCGTCACTTTCATTGTTCGAAAACTTAATACAGGCTGTGAACCTTATTGGTTCACTTTTTTACCCCATCGTGCTGGGTATATTCATTGTAGCGTTTTTCTTTAAGCAGATCAAAGGGAATGCTGTATTCATCAGTGCTGTCATAAGCCAATGCATCATAATTTTTATTCACTACTTGAATACGATCGAGTCTGCCGGTGTTTTTACCATGGGTTATCTTTGGTATAATGCTTTCGGATGTTTACTGGTGATTGCCTTAGGTGCTATTCTCCAATTCTCATTGGATCGTAAATAGTAGTCCCGGGTCCCTTGCCCCGGTTGTTAATGCTTTGATCTAGGATAAGCATGGAAGACAAAAAATAATAAGGTTCATTATCAACCAGGGCCTGCAGTAATGGTGATCTTTCGCTGCGTCGCTTAAAGTATTATGTTATTCTTTATTTGGGGTTCAATTAGAGTAATAGTTAAGGGTTTACAATAGGGCTTTAAATTTTCATATCAAAGCGCCCCTGTGTAACCCGGATTGTATCGCAGTTGGATTTAGCCAAGATAAACTCGAAAGTGCCTGAGATGATTTGTGCTTCAAGATCCAACCTTGTGATGGTTAACATGCCTTCACGATAGACTGTTGAGTCACGGTCATACGAACAAACATTAGAAGTGTAAGTAGCTGCTGCTATACTGGGATTATTCAAGAGGTAATTCCCCTCTTTATCAATATCTCTAGAAAAAAGCGACATGAATTCCTTATCCTGGTCATTTTTAAGACGGCGAACATTTAAGCTAAAAGCCCCACCCATGAAGCTGGGACCATAAGAAACGTTAAGTATTCGATCCATTCGCTTACCTTCTGGGAGCCATAACTTACCATTGACAAGACAACCAAACGTATTTAGTCCTTCTTCTGTTTGCGCTGGTAATACGTTATCATCACTACAGCCATTAGCATTAACCAACATCAAGAAAGATAGAGCGATTACAACTACATCATTTTTTGCTACCTTTTTTGCATATTTTTTGATTCCTTTCATAATTAAGGCTCTTTTAATGTTAGGTTCTTTATCAACCCCGCTCAACCGTTATGCAGGGTTTTAATATTCTTGCAGGTTTTCGTTTTGTTTTTCCTGCATTAAAGCGTGTATGGCTAATATCAATCATTGTTGAGGCCGTTCTTAGTTTTCCTAGTACTTCGTACTGATGATTCGATACTCTATGTTCGACTTTGAGCAGCGGTCTTATTAATTCCCGCTGACCGCGCTTTCATCGATTGCTGTGACGTATTTTTTGGTACTGCTAAAAACTCAATGTACTTGAAGGCTTGGGTATCAGCCATAACATTTTTTCAATGTCGCCGGCGCTTTGCCGACTGCCTTAACTTTTTGAGCTAGATACAGAAGCAAAGTAAAGGATTGTAAAAATCTTTGTCATGATATTCGAACGTTACGTGATCCTTAATTAGCGTAGCTCAAAATACTGCCGTAATGAAATGTACAAACTATGTTTTATCATTGATTAATATGATATAGTCTTAACCATACCTATTCGATTTACGACTACCTGATGCTTTATTTATTAGTTTTGATAAGTAAAGTATTGATTACGAGTTATTGGTTGTTTTGCCCATTAGATGCTTCAAATTGTTTTGGTTTAATTCTTTTGGCTTACTTTATGTGTTATACAAAATTCGCAGTAAATTCGTTTGTTTAGGAGTGTTCTGTTTCAGAATTGATTGTTACCATTCAGTACTTTACTAAAAAAGGACAAGGAATATTGGTGGCCAGGTATTGAATTAGGGTATCAAGAAATTTATTAAGTAACCATATCGGTTAAGGAGTAATATTTCTCTGTCCCTGTAATGTAGTATGAAAGATAGGGTCAAATTGAGGAAGATATTGAAGGCTTTGAAAGTAGAGATTATGTCTGGCGACAAGCGTAAGAATATATGAAGCTTAAAAGCAACAAAAAACCAACTCAACGCCCATGTAATGGCCTCAATGGCTCATGATGAACTTCATTATCAACAAGTTATCTTTCCATCTACGTAAAACTAAATATTTTGGTTACTTGGCCGAAAACGTACAATTAGCGTGCATTTGAATTCACCCAATTTTACATTTCTTGGTTGTTGATATTTATAAATCATTGATTTTCAGTTATTTATGATTTTTTATCATTTGGCACAATCTTAGTAATAGGGTGTTCAGGTAAATTTTTAAAGGTCAAATCAATAACAACATGAAAAATTTAGTAAAGACAACATCCATTTTTGCATTAGGTCTTATGTTAATGGCGGCGCAGGTAAACGCATCTGTTCTCGATCGCGAGGATAAAACCGTAGAAAAGGCCCGTGCCTTAGCTAAAGATTGTGCTCCTGATGACTGGGAAGCTTTCGCAAAAGCGGCTGACATGTGTATCACTAAAAAGGTAAATCTTACCGAGGCCAAAGAGTGGTTTGAAAAATCACTGGCTATTAAAGAGAGTTCTTTAGGACATGAAGTTGCCGGGGATTATTACATGGTAAGCAAGCTTTATCGTGACGCTGCTAAGCACTACATTCAAAGTATGAAACTAGTGAAAGAAAAAAGTAATTCGGCCGATCTATCTGAACTTCAAGCCAAAGTGGAAAAGGCGATCGTGAAGTCGAAACAGTAAAATTATAATTGAAATAGAAAAAAGGCTGTCTCCATGAGGTAGCCTTTTTTTTATGTCCGATTCGTAAAAGGAAGGTGTCTCAAAAGTTTTCCATCTTGATGATGGTGTGCGTTGGATACCCGCATTACAAATGCTAGCTTGAGTGCCTTGTTTACTCGATGGGTCGGCGTTACAAACACGACCCAGTTTACTATTGGTTATTTGATGAGATTGAACCTATTCATCATTTTTCTTGAAAACTAAACCTAGGCATAAACCGACCTCATTTTTCCCGTTGGTCGTCATTCCTTGCGGCTTAGCAGCCTAGGGTGCGCGTGATAAAGAATCTGCGAAGTCGAGAAACGAAAACCTTACTGCACTTACAAAACAACGGTTCACATTCAACGACACAGCAGATTCCTCGTCTTCCAGGGCTAGCGGTGAAGCAATCTCCTATTCGCGAAGCAGTAGCGAGGTTCATATAGTGTACCTCTTTTTCGATTTCTTTGGATTCTTAGCCATTAAAAAACAAGTTGAACTTTCAGGTGATGTTGAAAAATAAAGAGACTGCCCTTACACAAGGCAGCCTCTTCGTTATTTTAGCCCACAGGTTGTGGGAAATATTGCATTATTTGCCTTTTACTTGGGCGATAAGGTCTTCGTTCCTCTTGATGTATCCGAAATCCCCGTTCGGGAAGTTCGATGCAAGATCTTTTGACTTTTCAGCAACTTCAATTGCTTCTTTCTTATTCCCCATTTTAGCCAGGATTTTAGCCTTTAAATGCAGGTTCCAAAACTGCTTGGCATTGTCACCTGTGTTAAGGTACATGTTTACCCATTCAAGTGCCTGGTTGAGATCTTTATTCGCTGTATAATAATAATTAGCGGCCGCCAGGTAGTTGCGTGGGTTTACCTTGGTGTTTTCGGCAATTTCTTTCATCACTTCTTCATCAAATGATACCTTTAAGGGCACTTTGATGGCGACATCTGCCCAAGCAAGCTCTATGTTGGCAGAAGTATTGTCCTCACTGATATCAGCAATGTTAAATGTGAGGGTTTCTATGATATGGGAGGTTTTTATAGGCTTTACGCTTGTCCTGGCGACTTCGTTGGCTTTGTCATACCGGTTTACATTGCCTCCTAAACTTAGATCAGAGTACAACATGAATTGCCATTCGTCTTTGCCGGGGACCGTAAAGATCAAGTATTCGCCTGCTTTCACTTTTGCTCCGCCAACGGTAGCATCAGTGCTTAAGATCAGCTTAGAGCCAGCATTGGCCCCTGACCTCCACGTTTGCCCGTAAGGCTGTAGGTAATCCTTGCCTTCGCCAAAGATCTTTCTACCGTTAACTTTGGGCCGGAAGTACTCGATGGTGACATCAGTAAGCCCTACTTTGCTAGAAACCGACCCGGAAGGACTCGGCTGCGGGACATTGATCTGGGCCATGGCACCCCATGCAATACAGGCAACTAATAACGTAACTAGTAGTGTTCTTTTCATTGGTTTAAGTTTTTGGTTTTGTTCCATTATGTGTGACGAAATTAGTTCAAATTTGTCGGATCTTATCAAGATTAGCCTAAAACTAAGGATGGAAACACGATATCCCATGCTAAATGAGTCTTTTTACGCGCGTGACGAGGTGGTGACGGTAGCCAAGGAGCTATTAGGGAAAGTGCTTGTGACAAACGTGAACGGGGTGATCAGCGCGGGAAAAATCGTAGAAACCGAGGCATACTCTTACCTGGAGAAAGCCTGCCATGCCTACATGAATAGGAATACGCATCGCACCCGTGTGCTGTTTGAGCGGGGCGGAACTGCCTATGTTTATTTATGCTATGGCATCCATAAGCTATTCAACGTGGTGACCAATGGGGAGGGAGTGGCGGAGGCTGTCCTGGTGAGGGGGGTAGAGCCCTTGGAAAATATAACGGTGATGCAGCAACGTAGGGCACTCAAAAAGCCTGGATACCAGCTTACTTCAGGACCAGGTAAACTGACCCAGGCATTGGGGATCGGCATGGAACATAACCGCGAATGGCTACTGGAAAGGCGGCTATGGATTGAGGATCATGGGTATAAGGTCCCGGGCACGGCAATAGGGGAAAGCCCAAGGATAGGGGTAGCCTATGCTAAAGAGGATGCTTTGCTGCCCTGGCGGTTCTTTATCAAAGAAAACCTATGGGTGAGTAAGGGTTTTACCAATTACAAGCTAGAGTAAATCAAGGTCTTATTGTATCTTTGCGTGATGAAGAAAATCTTGTGCCCCGTTGATTTTTCAAGTACATCGCTGAATGCCTTGGAGTTTGCCGTGGCTATTGCCAAGAAGTTTCATTCCTCGATCACACTGATTAACGTTTTTACCGAAAGGGATTTTAACCAAATTGTAGGCGAAGAGGCCCTGGGTAAAACCTTCAAGGAGCTTATGAATATGGCTATGGCCCGGCTAAGGAATTTGGCCGATAGCATCAATAACGATCCCTCTTCAAAAGGTATTGACAAATGTGAGTATAGCTTGGAGTTGGGTGAGCTAACGGACCAGTTGGAGTTCCAGGTCACGGATCATCGCTTTGACCTGGTAGTGATGGGTACAACAGGCATCAGTAAAACCAACGGTATTTTCTTTGGCAGCCATACGGAAGATGTTATCGATAAGATCAAGATCCCGGTCTTATGCGTACCTGGAAGTGCTGTCTACCAGGGATTTAACAAGCTGGTTTACGCTTCAGATTTTGCAGAAGAAGACAAACTGGCGATCCAGGAGGTAATTTCCTTTGCCACGATGTTTGACTCTCGTGTGAGCGTTTTACATATCAATCAAAGTGATACCGACCTGCAATACAAAGAGTTTGTTGAAGAGCTAAGTAGCTTTATTCAATATGAAAAGATCGGTTTTGTCAATAAAGAATTTAAGGATTCCGTAGGAATGGGCATAAATGAATATATGGAGGACGAAAACAGTGATTTACTGGTTGTTTTCAAAAGGCATCGAAATTTCGTCCAAAGCATCTTTCATAAAAGTATTACTAAAGTATTGGCCTATTCTACAAATAAGCCCTTGTTAGTTCTTAAGTTGGAAGCATAACAAGGAGGCCAAAATTTCGTTTTCAAAGTTAATATGTATAAGATACCACCAGTTGTCTGTTTTCTTTTGGTATGCATTATAGGTTTTACTTCCAACGCACAGGCACCCGACCCACTGGGTCCTATAAACAGTATTTATGATGAGCAAAACCCCGTTTTAAGTCCCGAAGGGAACGTACTTTTCTTTACCCGGGGGCACCATCCTGCCAATATCGGTGGGAGAAAGGATCCCGGGGATATATGGTATAGTATGTTACAGGCCGATCGGACCTGGTCGGAACCTAAGAATGCTACAGCGCTCAATGACTTTAGATGGAATGCTGTACTCGGTGTGAGCCCCGATGGAGATATCCTACTCTATGGACATTACACTCAAACCGGCGACCCCGTAAAGACACAAGGCGTATCATTAGCTAAAAAACTGGGTACGATGACATGGGGAAAGCCTTCAAACATCACCATCCCTTACTTCAAAAGCCGTTCCAATACTGGGGGAGGGCATTGGTCAACGGACGGAAGCATCCTTTTACTGTCGCTGGAAGGGTATGGCTCCAAAGGGGTGGAAGACCTTTATGTGTGCCAACGAAAAGGAGGACAATGGTCTGAGCCCAAAAATTTAGGATCCGTTATCAACACCAGGTACCAAGAGCTTACTCCTTTTTTGAGTGAAGATACCAAAACACTCTACTTTTCTTCCAATGGACATGGCGGGCGTGGTAGTACTGACATTTTTATGGCAGAGCGGCTGGATGACACCTGGACGAATTGGTCAAAGCCGACACTTGTAGAAGGGGTGAACACTGAAGGGCGAGAGCTTGGTTTTCACCAATACGAGGCATGGTCCCTTTATTCTTCCAATCAAAACAGCGACGGCTACGGCGATATTAAGATCTATTCTAGGGTGAGTATTGATAGTTTGATGGAAAAAGTACCTGTTTTGAGCGATACGGCTATGCAAGTAAAAGATCTTGTGACCCAGGCGCGCGAGGGTCAAATTAACGTATACGGGGCCGTTTATGATGCCTCTTCTAAGCTCAAAGTGGATGCGCAGCTAACGATCACTTCAAAAGATAGTGTACTTACAGAAAAAGTAGAGGCGGCAAGAAGTATGAACTATTCTGTTGATCTACCCTCCGAATATTCTTTCGTGGTGCGAGCGGATGCGCAGGGATACATTAGCGCATTGCAGGAGATAGAGTTGCCGGCAGATGAAACAAGATCAATGGAAGTAAACTTTTTACTGGATCCTATTGCTGTGGGCACTACGGTGAATTTAAAGAATGTACTATTCGAGCAATCAAGGGCAACACTCGTTAAGGATTCGTATGTAGAACTAGACCTGGTGGTGGAATTCATGATACAAAACCCCACCGTAAAAATAAAACTGGCGGGACATACGGATAACAGGGGAGACGCTAAGCAAAATCTGCAACTCTCCAAAGAGCGGGTAAGCGCCGTCAAAGACTATTTAGTAAAGAAAGGTATTGCCAAAAAGAGGATCAGCGGAAAAGGATATGGAGGTACCAAGCCCATAGCTGGTAATAATGATCCTACTACCCGTAAGCTGAACAGGAGGGTGGAGTTTACGATCGTTAAGAAATAAGGCTATAATTTTAATAGCAGCGTAGGGCTATCCCCGGGTTTGACCTCTTTAAAACCAAATCTTAGGTACAATCTCAACGCAGGGTTCGTTCCGTCTACACTAAGGGAAAGGGCGGCTATCTTTTTTTGCCGTGCTAAACTGATGAAGGATCCGAGTAATTTTGTGCCAATACCTTGGGCGCGAAATGGAGGACGCAGCGCAATACTCAGCTCCGGGGTTTGTTCATCGACAAAACCGTACCCGGGGTGCTCGGCTGTAAACCGTCTTGCCCAAATGGCTCCTACTAAAATTTCAGCTTCTTGGTCCACCGCTACGATCGCCATGTCCCCAGGCCGTCCCCAGTTTTCATAATATTTAGCAATGGCAGGGTTTTCTACGATCTCCCTGGGAAAAGGGGCACTGCCTTTAGGCACGTATAGCGCTTCGTACTGCATTTCTTTAAGAAATCCAGCTTCGCCGGGTTTCATCAATCGAATTAAATAGCTCATAATCAATATCCTAAAGCAGTATCATCACCCCGTGGATCGGCACCGCCTTCCAGCAAGTTGCCCGGTAAGATCAAAATTCCATCTACCCGGCCGTAGGGCGATCGTGCTTTAAGCTCATGTCCGTGTTCCATGAGCTCTTTGATCACCCGCGAGCTCAGCCCGTTTTCCTCGTAAAAGATCACATTGGGCTTCCATTGGTGATGTACCCTAGGTACTGAAACGGCGTGCTGCATCCCCATGTTGTGCTCCAGTACATTGATTAACGTTTGAAATACGGAAGTGATGATCGTAGAACCTCCCGGGGTACCTACTACCATAAATAATTCACCATTTTTCTCTACGATCGTAGGGGTCATAGAGCTTAACATCCGCTTTTTAGGTTCAATGGCATTAGCGTCGCCGCCAACTAGTCCGTATAAGTTCGGAAAACCTGGTTTTATGCTAAAATCGTCCATTTCATTATTTAATATGAACCCGGAGCCGGCTACTACCACTTTAGAACCGTACCCACCGTTCAAGGTGGTAGTCACCGATACCGCCATTTTATTCTCGTCGACAATAGAAAAGTGGGTGGTTTCTTCCCGTTCTTCCTTGTACAAGTTTCCTGCGCTGATCGAGTCGCTGGGTGTGGCGCTGGAAGGGTCGTAGCTTGCCATACGTTGCCGGTTGTAGGTGGGGTCCAGCAGCTCATCCCGGGGTACGGCGTAGAAATCCGGGTCGCCAAGGTGGGTAGCGCGATCGGCATATACCCTGCGTTCTGCCTCAGTCATAAGATGAATAGCCTTAGCCGTGTTATGACCATAGGCTTTGAGGTTGTAGTCTTCTACAGATGCCAGTAGCTGTAAAAGTGCTATCCCCCCGCTGGAGGGCGGCGACATGGAAATGATCTTGTATCCTTTGTAATACCCCGTGATAGGCTCGCGCCATACGGATTGATAGTTGGCTAAGTCCCCGGGTGTGATGATGCCGTTCCCCCTGTTCATTTCGGCTACAATGTCACTGGCCGTTTTGCCCGTGTAAAACCCGTCCCGGCCTTGGTCTCGTATCCTTTCCAAGGTCTTTCCTAATTCCAGCCACCGTATACTATCCCCGGCCTGCCAGTCATTCATGAGGAATGCCGGCACAACCGTGTTGTACTTCTCAAAATCTTCTTGGTTACGATTTAATCCACTAGCCTCCTTTTCTGTCAATGTAAAACCCCCTAAGGCCAGGTCAATAGCGGGCTGAAGCAGTTGGGACCACGGTATCGACCCATACTTTTCATGGGCTTTTACCATTCCATCCACTGATCCGGGCACTCCTGCGGCCAAATGCCCGCGTGTACTCAGCTTTTCGATCACCTCGTTTTCCGGGTCGAGGTACATGCCTCGAGAGGATAATCCCGGGGCGGCTTCCCGGAAATCGAGTGCATCTATATTTCCTTCGCTCGTGCGGACTATCATAAAGCCGCCACCCCCTATATTCCCCGCGGTGGGATAAACTACGGCCAGGGCAAATTGAACGGCGATGGCCGCATCTACGGCGTTTCCTCCTTGCCGTAATATATCCACTCCGACCCGGGAGGCCAAAGGGTGTGCGCTGACTACCAAGGCACTATCTGAAATTACACCAATTGGGGGGGCGTTGGTGACCTTTTGCGTAGTTGAGCAATTAAGGAGTACAAATAGGATAAATGGAAAGAGATAGAGGTAGATAGTTTTCATTAAGATCGATTTGGACGCTGAATATAGTCAATTTATCCATTTTTTAAACGTAACGCAGCAGGACGCTATTACCTTACCTAAAACACTATGACACCTGGACGCAGGCTGCTAAAGGCAGCTCAATTTAAAATTGACATACTCCATACTTCTTTGGAGTTAGTCGGGAAAAACTCTTTTGACCAACTTTATGTAGAATCCATTTGCGAGAAGGTCGGCATTTCCAAGGTAACTTTTTTTAAATATTTTCCCCAGAAGGATGATATTTTACTTTACTATCAACGTGTATGGTTGTTTGACCGTGCCATGGAACTGTCTAAGAGTCCCAAAGAAGGCCTAAAAGGTATTTTTTATTTGAAAGATGAACTAGCCGCATCGTATTACAAACACCCGGGGGTCGTGCTGGGGCTGATCAGCCACCTGACGAGCTTTAAACACCCGCCCGGACCGTTCCCATTGAAACCGTTGGAAAGACAACTGCTCCATCCCGGTAAGGAGGTGGAGAAGATCGATATTTTATCGTTGAACCAGCTGTTGGAAAACTATGTGCTCGAAGCGATATTCAAAAAGGAGATCACGAAGCGTACCGATACAAAAGAGATCGCCAATATGCTGTTGTCAGTCATTTACGGCTCTATTGTCACCGCGCATTTGCATCGTATGGGAACGTTTAAGGTGTTTGTTACCCGTAACTTAGAGATGGTGCTCAAAGGGCTCACATGATCAGGCCATCATGAAAAAGGTAGAGCCCTCTTTATAGCCTTTGTTCAATAGGAAGTCCATTATTTTGAGTTTACCCTGCCGGTCACTGACCATCGACAGGATCAATAATGAACCATCCGCTTGAGGTATGTCTTCGTAATGTATGAATTTTGATGTAAGGGATTTATGTTTCACATCAATGAATCGTTCTATACGGAGACCTTCCTCTTCGAAGTGCCGGGTACGCTTGTTTACGTCTTTACCAGCTCCAAATACCCATAGTTTTGGGCCTTTGGGCTGATTTTGGATGTACCACTTTTTAAAATAGCGGGCCTTGATACGGAAAAAATTGCCCATGGTATAGTTAGGATGCGTGCGTGACAAACGGTGGGTATCATCATGCCATGTGAGTAGGTTTTTGGCGAGCTTATGCATCCTCACTCCCCGGTGAAACCAGCGGAGCCAAAGTTCAAAGTCTTCGGGCAATGGTCCTTCCTGGTACCCACCGTGTTGATAAAAGAGCGATTTCCTGAACATGACGGAGGGATGAGGAAAAGGAGCTTCGGTAAATCTTTTGTTGTAAATCTCATTTTCATCTACAATGGCATTGATAGAATCTACATAATATGCGTATCCGAACTGGTTATAGCGCTCTCCCCGGTACTGGACACAGGAAGACACAAGGCCTATTTCTGGGTGCTGTTCCAAAAATTGTACCTGCTCCCCTAACCGTGAAGGGTGGCATACATCATCGGCATCCATCCGCGCGATGTACCGGCCTTTACTTATTTTTATACCAAAATTTAAAGCGCGTGCTATGCCTCCATGGGGAATCGAATGTAAAGATACCCGTGGGCACTGGTAGGCCTGTAAGTCGCTCAAAGTGCTGTCCGTGGACCCATCGTTAACAATGATCAACTCCCAACCGGCGTATTCTTGTGCCAGGATCGAATCTACTGCCCTTATGATCGTTTTAGATGCGTTATATGCGGGCAGCACTACGGAGACGGTGGCCATTACTTCTTTGTCCTGCCCAAGTTCTTGATGAAGCTGATAAATTCTTTTTGTTCTTTTCCATTGGTGATAAGCTGCTTTAATGTCCCTAAATATGAGGTTAGGGTCAGCGAGTCCTTGGTGGGCACAGGGGTAGGGGCGGGCGTAACTTTTTCTTGTAGAGGGGCTTTACCAGCGCTTTTAGGCTTTTCAGCCTTCTCGGTGGCCCCAGGTACTTTTTTGGGAGGGTCCAATTCATCGGCACGCGCAAAGCTTTTTTTAGAATTTTCAAGATAACCCAGCTTTTCTTCTATGAGTCCCTTGTTATTGAAAGCAATAGCATCTTCGGGGTCCAGCTCTATGGCTTTTTCATAATCGGCAATGGCCCCGCGTAGGTCACCGGTTTTTTCCTTTATGAAGGCACGGCTTGAATAGCGAAAAGGCTTCATAGGCTCTAGTGCCGCCGCCTTATCCAGGTCTTCTAGGGCTTTGGTACTATCCCCGGACAGGTGATAGGCCACCCCGCGCTCACTATAATAAAAGGCATTACTGGGTTCGTGACTGATGAGTGACGAGAAATCGTTTATGGCTTTTGAGAAATCCTGCAGCTTAAAATACGCCTTTGCCCGGTTGTAAAGTATATCCGATGCATGTTCAAGCGCTAAGGCCTTGCTAAACTCTTCGATTGCGGCTTCAAAGTTTGCCTCTTGGCACAACTGGAGTCCTTTTTTAAAAAAGTCCTGTGCTGTCTGGTTCATGGGTTGGTTCTGCTGGCGGTTCTATTTCCCCGGTAGCAGTTTCTTCTGTCGTTGTTTCCTTCGTTTTTTTAGCTTTTACAGGCTTGGCTCTAGGAGGTTTTACCTCTTTAGATTGTTTTAAGATCTTTACCCGTACGTACTTCACCCTTTTTTTCCTTCGATCCTTCTTCTTATTGTAGGGCCGATTCCTATTATCAGGTTTTACGTGTTTAACAGTGACATACCTCGTTTGGTTACAGCCTGCGCTGAGAAAGAAAAGTAGGAGCACTATGATAATTGACCTGGCCAAAGTATTCAAACGTAAGTAAAAGGCTTTTATTGAGAATCCAAAAGAATATACCAAAGTTATCCCTTAGGCACGCTTGGCTTTTTCCCACACTGCGGATTGCTTTCCACCAATGTACCGTAAAAAACCACGATAAACGGACCAATTCATAAAGGTGAAATAGTATGGGATGAAAAGCATTTTGAATTTGATCTTTTTACCTTGCAACAAGTACCCTAGTAAAGAGATGGAATAAAACAACACCTGCCCGATGAATAAGACCAGGTATACCGGGTGAAGGTTAAGCAGCAGGTAGTTCAAAACAAAAACAACCGGTAAAAGTAACGGGGTTAAAGTCCATCGAAGTACCCTGTGCGAGACATACTGGAAGGTAACTACGCCATACTTGAATACATTCAGCAACCCATACAACTTCACGATACTTTGGATGCCTCCCGCTGCGATACGCACTTTTCTTTTTTGTTCTTCTTTTACAGAGGCAGAACTGGTTTCCATGGCATAGGCGTCGGGTTCATAAACTACCCTAAAACCTCTCTCAACGATGCGCATGGATAAGAAAAAGTCTTCTATGATGATATTCCCGGGAACATCTTCGTACAGTTCTGTTCTTACGGAAAAAAGCTCACCGGCAGCGCCTACCACGGTATGCAATTCCGAGTCTAGTTTTTTAAGAGCAGATTCATATTTCCAATACGCCCCTTCGCCGGATCCTGCTGCATGCTCTTTGTCCCCTTGATATATTTTCTTTTCACCGGCCACAGCTCCCACCTTAGGATCTTTATAATGCCGGGCCAGGTGGACCAATGCTTCGGGATTCAGGAATGTATTGGCATCACAATAGGCTACGATCGGGGTTTTTACGTGTGGCATTACCCGGTTAACAGCTGCTACCTTACCCGCGCGTTTATCGTCATGAAATGTCACTACCCGCTCATATTTTTTAAGTACCTCTACAGAATTGTCGTTCGACCCGTCCGTGACAAAATAAAGATTTAGCTTCTCCAAGGGGTATTGAAGATCAAGCGTATTCTTGACTTTCTCATCCAGGATGTCAGCCTCATTATAGCAAGCTACGATCAGTGTCATCCCCGGGAGTTCTTCAAAAGAGTATTGTTGAGGTTTAGCGCTAGAAAATGATCGTTTTAGTAGTACGATTATGTAAAGAAGTATCCCATAACCTAGGTAAGTGTAAAAAATTATACCTAATCCAATCCAGAAGTAAAGTTCGAGCACAGTTTATAACAGGGTTAAAATCAAAAATAGCCTTAAAATTAAAAGAGTAGATGATATATGTAAGTTTATGGTCAAAATATTCTATATAGTTTTTAACTTTACAACTTTGTACTGGTGTTTAATAGCTTTAATTAAGGATTGGGACTGTTTAGAGGCTGATGGTTTAGATGTAAGATAAGTGACTAAATAATCCAAAATTTGTTTATAGTGATGGCTAGAATAACCATTTTCTTCCTGGTTACCCTATTGAATAGTGCTTTCTGCTCTTTATATGCGCAAACAGCACCGGTTTTTGACAGTACCCCGGTAGAAGCCGGCGTTTACTTTGAGGATTATCTCTATGAAATAGAAACACTCGACGGCACTGAAAATGATACCAGGACCATTAGAATCACTACCGGTGTTTTACCTTTAGGCTTGACTTTTACGGATGGCCTTGACGGTACTGCCACCATCTCGGGAAGACTCGAGGAAACCGGTACGTTCCCGATCATGCTCACGGTACAAGAAACCAGCGGGGGACTCCAGTCTGCTACGCAAAGCTTTACTATTAATGTGAGCAAGGCAACGGCTACCGTCACCTTATCCGGCTTGGATCAGGGCTATGACGGTTTGGATAAAACGGTAACGGTAACTACTTTACCTGCCGGGCTGAGCGTGGATGTATTGTACAATGCTTCTGCCGTGCTTCCACGGGATGCCGGCAGCTATTCGGTAGAAGCCACGGTGGTCGACGATAATTACCAAGGAACGGCGAGCAATACCCTGGTCATCCGTAAGGCGGCCGCCACCGTTTCATTGGATAACTTAAATCAAAATTTTGACGGTCAACCCAAGCCTGTTACTACAAGTACCGACCCGGCCGGCCTGTCAGTGATCACCCGGTATGATGGAGATTTAACCGTACCTGTTGCAGCAGGGACCTATGCCGTGCTGGCAGAGATAGACGAGACGAATTACGAGGGGTCGGCAACGGGTAACCTATTGATCAATGGTGCCCCGATAACTACCGGCATCGCCGACATCAATGTGTTGGAAGATGCGCCCAATGCCATTGTTGATCTCAATGCAGCTTTTGAAGACACCGAAGATAACGATCAAGATCTCATTTTCACTGTCGAATCGAATAGTAACACCGCGTTATTTGATGATGTTGCCCTCGCCGCGGGAGTGTTGACGTTAGATTTTGCAGAAAACATCCCGGGTAGTAGCTCGTTAGTGATACGAGCAACCGATAGTGGCGGTCTTTTCGTCGAAGAATCCTTTGAAGTGACGGTGGAAGCGGTCAATGATCCCCCTTCTTTTGTGAAAGGCTCGGATATCACTTTGGATGAAGACGCCGGCCTGCAGGTCTTTACGGGTTGGGCTACCCTAATCTCACCGGGAGGCGGAGCGGATGAATCGGGACAAACGCTGGTTTTTGAAGTGAATATAGCCAGTGCCACCCCTAACCTTACGTTCAGCACCCCACCTGCTATTGATCAGACTACCGGCGACCTATCCTTTACCACGGCCCCAAATGCCAATGGACTAGCTACCTTAGAGGTCTTCTTGAGAGATTTGGGCCCAGGGGACTCCCCCAACAATAATCAAAGCCCTGTTCAAAGTTTTACCCTTACGGTAAATGATGTCAATGACGTTCCTACTTTTTCATTAAGTACTACCTCTTTGACTGTTAGCGAGGATTTTGGAGGTACACAAGTCATAGAGATAGTACCAGGCCCTATACCCGCTGATGAGACAGGACAATCAGTAGATTATACATTGAATTCCAATGGTGATTTCGCCAACGTACAAGTAGATGTACCCACAGGAGAGATCCGGGTCACCTCAAAAACGGACCTCTCGGGGACCCAAGAATTCACCATCACAGCCAATGATGGAGGAGCAGGAGGAACCTTTGAGCAGAACTTTACCGTGGTGGTAAACCCGGTGAATGATGTCCCGGCATTCTCGGTAAGCACTTCGCTGCTGGAAGTTGATGAAGACTTTACCGCCGTACAAACGATCAATGTTACCCCACTGCCGGTACCCCCTGGTGAGGAGGATCAAAACGTCACCTACCGGCTGAGCCCGGATCCTTCCACAGTATCATTTGCGGAGGTTACGATCAATGTAAACAACGGCCAAGTGGATATCAGGGCGGTGCCCAATGCCCCTGGTGACGAAGTACTTACCATAATAGCCGATGATGGAGAACCGGTGAACGGGACAGCTTCCCAAAATTTCAGGCTTAAGATCAACCCCATAAATGATGCTCCCGGCTTTACCAAGGGTAGTAATATTACCGTTTTGGAAGATGCCGGCCTACGTGTTTTCGACCCATGGGCTACTGGCATTAGCCCAGGAGGGGGCGATGATGAAAATGGGCAGGAACTCACTTTTTTTACCTCCGTTGTTTCAGGCGATCTTTCCTTTGCCCAAGAACCCGAGATAACCCGTAGCGGTCAATTATCTTTTACCGCCGCCGACAATGCATTTGGGGAGGCAAGAGTGGAGGTATACTTACAAGACGATGGCCCGTTGAGTGCGCCTAACAACAACAAAAGCCCAACCGAGTCTTTTACTATTAATGTCACCGCCCAGCAAGATCCGCCCGTATTTACCAGTGCACCGGTTACGGGGGCCATCCAAGGAGAATTGTACGAGTACTTAGTGGAAGCTTCTGACCCGGATCCTACGGATGTTTTAACGATCACAAATGCACTGGTCCTACCCACATGGTTGAGCCTGGATGACAACGGTGATGGTACGGCCCTTCTCTCCGGCACGCCAACCAATAGCGACATCGGGACAGTGGGCATAGCCCTTGAGGTTTCAGACGGGGCAGGTGGCAGAAAAGCTACCCAGTTATTTAACATTGCGGTAAGCAATAGCAACGACCCCCCTTATTTCACCAGTTTACCGATAGAGATCGCGACAGAAGGCATCAATTACATTTATAATATTACAACTGGGGATGATGATATCGATGATGAATTGACCATAACAGCGCCGGTTAAACCGGCCTGGTTAACATTGGTAAATGGCGTGGATGGTAAAGCCGTTCTGTCCGGGACTCCTGCTAATGATGATGTGGGGCCAAATACGGTAAAACTCGTGGTAATGGACAAAGCGACTGCTATGGAAGAGCAGGAGTTTGTGATTACCGTGGACAATGCTAACGATGCACCCTCTTTCAACAGCGTACCCGTGACGACCGCCATAGAAGATAGTCCTTACAGCTACCAAATTATTGCCACCGACCCTGATCCCGGTGACGCAATGGAGATCAGGGTATTGGCAATGCCAGCTTGGCTTACCTTGACCCCCGGTGCTAACGGCGAAGCCCTGCTCAGTGGTACCCCCTTGAATGAGAACGTAGGGAGCGCAAGTATTGTACTTAACGTAAGGGACGGTGATGGCGCAAATGTGAACCAGAATTTCACCCTGGTGGTAAGCAATACCAATGATGCCCCGGAATTTACCACGGCACCCGTAGAGGCAGCCTTACAAGGAGTTGAATATTCCTATGCCATTAGCACGTCCGACCCAGATGCCGGCGATAGTAGAACCATTACTGCTATCAATTTGCCTGGTTGGCTTACATTATCTGATAATGGAAATGGTACAGCTACCTTGGCAGGAACCCCGTCTAATGGTGACTTTGGGCCGAATGTTGTGGAATTGGTGGTGACCGATCTTGCCAGTGCCGTGGATGAGCAACGATTTTCCATTAATGTGGATAATGTCAACGATCCGCCCTCTTTTACCAGTGACCCTGTAACCACTGGCACGGAGGATGTTCTATATACTTACTCCATCGTTGCCAGTGACCTGGATGCTAATGATCGAATGACGATCACGGCATTGTCAATACCGGGGTGGTTGAACCTTACAGACAACGGGAGGGGAGGCGCCGAACTTTCGGGTACTCCCACTAATGACGACGTGGGATCTTTCAGTATTGTTCTTAATGTAAAGGATGCCATTGGGGCAGAAGATAACCAAGGTTATACGTTGACGATCAGCAACACCAACGATAAGCCTGCCTTCACTTCCGAACCGTTGACAGCAGCTTTCCAGGACATTGAATACATTTATAATGTGCAGGCCACGGACATTGATAATGGTGATCAAGCTACAATTTCTGCGGTTACTTTACCCTCTTGGCTCTCTTTGGACGTGACTGGTTCTGGCTCGGCTACGTTGAGGGGCACCCCTACGAATGCTAACCTTGGAGATGCCACGGCCAGGCTTCGAGCTACCGACGAAAGCGATGAATTTGTAGATCAAGTCTTTACCATTACAGTAAACAATGCCAATGATCCTCCGTCAATCATAAGCGAGCCGGAAACAAATGCCACCGAAGACGATCTTTACACCTACGAAATACAAACCTCCGACCCTGATGAACGGGATGAATTGGAGATAAAAGCCCTTGTCCTCCCTAGGTGGCTAGTACTCACGGATAATGGAAATGGCACCGCAGATCTTATAGGTACCCCTCTCAACGAAGATGTAGGGCTTTCCAGTGTAGTGATCAGTGTAGAGGATGCCGGGGGAGCTACGGCCAATCAAAATTTCACGATCTCCGTGGCAAATACCAACGACCCACCCTTGTTTGCGAGTAGCCCAGTAACGGGTGCTATACAGGATGTTAATTATCGTTACAACATTAGCACGTCCGATCCTGACGCAGGAGATACACGCTCGATCACCGAAGTTTCCCTCCCTGGATGGCTCACATTAACGGACAATGGGAATGGTAGCGCGACATTAGAAGGTGTTCCAGCAAATGCTAACCGTGGAAGTAACCCGGTAGTAATAAGGGTGATAGACTTGGCTTTAGCTTCTGTGGATCAATCTTTCGTTATCAACGTTGACGATACGAATGACCCGCCGGAGTTTACTAGCGATCCTGTCATCGCGGCTGTAGAAGATCAAAACTACTCCTACAACATTACCACCACAGACCCGGATATAAGAGATACCCGTGATATTCGGTTGCTTTCAGGTCCGACCTGGTTGCAGCTCACCGATAATGAAGATGGTACGGCGTCGCTCACCGGTGTGCCGCTTAATGATGATGTAGGTACCAGTACCGTCGTCATAAACGTGATAGATGCGGGACGTGCTAATGTAAACCAGAACTTTACCATAACCGTTACAAATACTAATGATCCGCCAGCTTTTACCTCTGTACCTCTACCGGTAGCTGTACAAGACATAAGCTATATTTACTCGATTACCACCCTTGATCCGGACGCGGGGGATACCCGTACCATAGAGGCAACTACGGTGCCGGGATGGTTGAATTTTGAAGATAATGGCAATGGGACCGCCGTATTACAAGGCACCCCTTCTAATGCTAACTTGGGGAGCCATGATGTGGTGTTGGCAGTGGAAGATAGGGCTGGGGTGATCGTAGAACAGGTCTTCACGATCAATGTAGATAATTCTAATGACCCCCCGGTTTTCACCAGCTCACCTGTCACCAATGCTACAGAAGACAACCTTTATACCTATAACATAGCCACCGAAGATCCGGATGAGAGCGATATTGGCATCATCACGGCCCTTTCTATCCCCGCATGGTTAGACCTAGTGGATAACGGGAATGGGGGGATGGTCCTTACAGGTACCCCCCTAAATGAAGATGTAGGCTCCGTGAACGTGGTGCTGAATGTGAGGGACGGTATCGGGGCGAGTGAAAATCAAGATTTCACGATAACCGTGGAAAACACGAACGATGCCCCTTCTTTTACCAGTAGCCCAAGGACCGGCGCTATACAAGACATCAACTATCGGTATGACATCACAGTGGCAGATGTCGACGCTATGGAGACATTAACGATCGAGGCGATCGTCATTCCCGGTTGGGCAAGCTTTTCTAGTAATGGAAGTACTGCTTTACTAGAAGGTACTCCTGCTAATGATGACCTCGGCTCGAATGAAGTAGTGCTACGGGTAACGGATGGACCTGGGGCTTCGGTAGACCAACAATTTACCATTAACGTAGATAACCAGAATGATCCGCCGACCTTCAGCAGTGAGGCAATAACGTCGATCGATGAGGATGATAACTACATTTATAATGTATCTACTAGTGATCCGGACGATAATGATACCCGGACTATTACCGCTCTATCCTTACCTTCCTGGTTATCCTTTGATGATAATGAGGACGGAACAGGCGTATTGTCCGGGGTGCCGACCAATGAAAATGTTGGCGATCATCCCGTGGTACTGGAGGTGGTAGATGCCATAGGCGCCAGTGAAAGAGATAATTTCACCATAGTGGTTAACAATACGAATGACGCACCTTCTTTCAATTCTATTCCACCTTTGAGTGCCATCCAAGGATTAGCCTATACCTACCGTATTAATACTGCTGATCCTGACGTAGGCGATAACTTGGCCATTGAAGCCACCACTTTGCCGGGATGGCTCAGGCTCGTCGACGATGGTGATGGTACCGCAACCTTGGAGGGTACAGCCTCAAATGCCAACTTAGGAGAGCACCCCGTTGTACTGATAGTAACGGACGACGCATCCATAGGCGCATCCGCCGAACAACGTTTTACCATCCAGGTGGATAATACTAACGATCCACCAGTGTTTACCAGTGCACCTGTAGAGCTAGTAGCCGAAGATGATCCGTACACCTATGAAGTGACCACCACGGACCCGGACACGGGAGATGAATTGACCCTAACAGGACTCGATATTCCGAACTGGCTTACCTTTACGGACAATGGTAACGGGCGGGGTACCCTCATCGGCCTACCCACTAATGCCCAGGTGGGGACTCACCAGGTAAGATTACAGGTGTCAGATGGTAGCCAGGTAGCGGTGCAGGAATATGCGATCACGGTTACGAATACAAATGATGCCCCAGTGATCACAAGCGCCGCAAGGGTGACCGCAGATGAGGACGATGAATACCAATATGTGATAGCGTTCACGGATGACGATCTTGTTTCCGGGGATATCGTGACCCTCACCACGGGTGATTTGCCCGGCTGGCTCACTTTTGACGCAGCCGAATCTACGCTGTCCGGTACCCCACTGAATGATGATGTTGGCAACTATACGATCCGGATCACCGCCCAAGACCGTACAGGCGCGTTAGATGTCCAAGAATTTGAATTAACTGTTCTTAATACCAACGATCCACCAGTCTTTCTTTCTTCCGGGGTGACCTCGGTGGATGAAGATAGTCCATACAACTATGCCATCCGGGCAGACGATGAAGATGTGGGAGATGTGCTTACTATCACTTCGGGAAACCTGCCTTCTTGGCTAACTCTTCAAGATAACACCGACGGAACAGCCTTGCTTTCTGGTGTGCCTACAAACGATAATGTAGGGACACACACAATTACGATCACCGTTGAAGATCAAGCCGGCAGTGAGGTCAGTCAAATATTTGCGATTACGGTTGCAAATACCAATGACGCTCCTGCTTTCACCAGTACACCAAGGACACGTGTAGCTTTAAACGAAAACTATGTCTATACCATTGAAACGATGGATGTTGACGCCGGGGACCAGGTCACGATACGAGCGCTGACTTTACCTTCGTACTTGTCATTCTCCGACAATGGTGATGGCACCGCTCAAATTACGGGCGTTATCACATCACAGGCATTAAACGATCGGGATGTGGTGGTGCGAGTGGAAGATCAAATGGGTACTTCAGTGGAGCAGTCGTTCTCGATCGTGGTAAATACCCCGCCTTCATTGTCAGGCTTTAGCCTTGAGACTAACGAGGACAACCCTTACAGTTTTAATGCTAGCGATTTCAGTCTCAACTTTTCGGATGCCGATGGCGATGACATTCAATTTATTCAAGTGGTGTCACTTCCTAGTCACGGAACACTGCAGTCAGCTAACGGCGAAGTGTCGGTGGGCGATAATATTACGGTGGGTTCAGATGTGCCTTTAGAGCTGGTCTACACACCGGGGCTTAATTTTAACGGGAGCGACGACTTTTCATGGAATGGATTTGATGGTGTAGCACTAGCGGAAAATGCCGCACAGGTCAATATAAGTGTACTAAGTATTAATGACGCCCCGGTACTTGAGAATATCGAAAACACAGCTTTGGCGTACAGCCTGGGAGACCCGGGGGTTCCTGTCACCTCCACAATCACGATTAACGATGTGGATAATACATTCATACAAGGAGCTGTGGTGTCGATTGTCGAAAACTTTACCGGTGGTGACCTTCTTACTCATGAAGATGAGTTGAATGTGGCCATCAGCGCCGAATATAATGCCGGTCAAGGTATCTTGACGTTAACGGGCGAAGACACTCGATCGAATTACGAAATTGCGCTGGGCAAAGTATTGTTTAGTAGCCCAGTGACGGGCAATACCAACTTACTCACTAAGCGGTTACAGGTGGTGGTCAATGATGGCCTGGTGAATAGCCAACCTGCCACTCGACTAGTAGACATTACAGAAATATTTCCTGAACTGGATATTGTGAATGCATTTACTCCAAACAATGATGGAGTTAACGATCAATGGGATTTTTTGAACCTACAGTTTTACACTCAAATAGAGATTGCCGTTTTTAACCAAGACGGGCTAAAAGTATTTGAATGCGGGGGGCAGGACTGCACCTGGGACGGTACCTACGAAGGTACCGAACTTCCCGCCGGACCCTACTTTTATACGATCTTACTCAACGATGGCAAACGGGAGTACAAAGGAACGGTGACGATTTTGAAATGATTGACCCTAGGAAAATAAAGACATTGGCAGCATGGATGGTCGTTATGATCGTTTGTTGCAATAGTTATGCACAGGTACCGGAATACACACAATTTTATGTAAACCCGGCTATTGTAAACCCCGGCTTTGTGGGTATGGAATCATTCCTTGATTTCAAATTCGGTTTTAAGCAACGGTGGCAAGATTTTGACGACGGGAACGATATGTTTTACTTAACCGCCTTCGGGTCCATCGGGAACACTCCACCTTCGGCATACAAAAAGAATTCGTTGAGAGTCAGTAATCCTATTGCCTATGACCAGCTGTCCAGGAATAAAAATGTCAAAAGAAAACACGGTGTGGGGGGAACGTTGACATCACAGTCATCGGGCCCTTTTGAAACGATCGAGACGGGGCTGAATTATGCTTATCATTTACCGGTAGGATATAAATTCAGCTTGTCATTGGGTATGTCTGTAGATATGATCCAGAATACTATGGATTTCACCAATTATGTGGTAAGAAACCAAAATGATGATTTTTATCAACAATTGGTAAGTGCTCAAAACGGGGATCAAAATTTGTTGAAGATAGACTTTGGTTCGGTATTTTATTCTGATAAGCTGTACATTGGCCTTTCCTCCAATGCCTTATTTTTAGAGCAGATGAGTGGAGACGAGTTTGGCGAATTCACAACTTCAAGATCTTACGATCTTATGGCCGGTCTTATCGAGGATATAAGCCCCATGTTAGAGGTATTTCCCGTGGTACGATTAAGCCAGCATGATCTCTATGGTTTATCTTGGGATGCCATTGTGCGACTTCGTTACCGGCAGATGGTATACCTTGGTGTCGGTTATTTTAATGATGTGAAAACTTCGCTTCTTTTAGGTTTAACATTAAATGGTAAGTTTAATCTCAACTATTCTTACGATTACTACGTTTCAGGATTAAATGAATTTAACTCCGGCAGCCATGAGGTGATCATTGGCATAGCACTCTTCAATAAACATTTATTGGAGAACCGGATCTGGTAACGCAAACTAAGATGAAACCCCGGTTTTTGGTTTATGGTCTCATGTTTTTAGCCTTGCTAAGTGTAAAGGCCACCGCTCAACAAATAGAATTTTCCGAACCGGTACGATTAAATAGTACCATTAATTCCGAGGGAGAGGAACTGATGCCCCTGCTTACACCGGATGGGAGCAAGCTTTATTTTACCCGGGCATTCCACCCGGAAAATGTTGGCGGCGCCTATGCCGGGATGGACATCTGGGTATCCGGCTTGGACGAGGCCAATCAATGGGACACGCCTGCCAATGCATTAGGCCCTTTGAATAACAAGGATAATAATTCGATCATCGGACTAAAAGCAGATAATAAAGTCGTGTATTTGATCAATACCTATGCGGGTAAAAAGGGCTTGGCATTTTCAAAACGCATAGGAGAAGGTTGGTCAAAACCTGAGAAAATACCCATTCCTGGCTTTAAAAAAGACGGTTTTAACGGGTTTTACATGAACCCAAGTTATAACGTGCTGCTCATCTCTATGGAAAGCAAGGATTCTTTCGGACAGGAGGATATTTATGTAAGCATTAAAGACTCTACCGGTGTATGGCAAGAACCCGTTAATCTTGGGCCAGTGATCAACACAAGGGGGTTTGAGACCTCTCCCTTTTTATCAGCCGATGGAAAGATCTTGTATTTTTCAAGCGATGGGCACCCCGGTTTAGGAGATGCGGATATTTTCATGTCGGAGAGGTTATATGATAGCTGGACGATATGGACCAAACCAAAAAACCTAGGGAAACAGGTAAATTCCGAAGCCTTTGACTCTTACTTTTCTATGTACGGAGACAGTGTTTGTTTCTTTTCAAGCAATAGGGGAGGAGGTTCTTCAGATATCTACACAAGCACTTTAGAGATCAAAAGGCGAAGTATACTACAGGATTCCATAGATAAGATCGTACAGGAGGCTGAAGTTTTGTTGGCTGATATTTCCAATGATGTCGATATGGCAGACCCGGAGTCAAAACTGATCTCTTTTAGCAGTCGCAATGCAGAGGTATCTTTAAGAGCTAAAAAATCGTTAAACAAGATAGTAGAAAAGATCGTAGGAGGGAGTATAAAGGTTTCAATGATTTGCTATTCTGATGAGTATTTTGACGTTTCGCTGAACAACGAACTCTCCGAAAGAAGGGCGCAATCCGTCAAAAACTATTTAGTGGAACAGGGCATAGACGGTTCCAAAGTAAGTTACAGGGTAACAAGTAATTCCGACGAAATGCCAAGAAATAAAAGCGGTGTTCTTATAAATGTTTTAAAGTAGTTACTTTTGAACTAGAATCGGCATATAGATTGTCGGGCTTACCCTATTTATTACTCAAGTCCTGAACAGTTTGAAAAATGGATATTACAGGTATTTTAAATCTTATACTTAAAAAGTGGTGGCTGGTATTGGGTGTTCCGGCATTGGCCGCCGGCTTGACTTTTGCCGTGGTCCGCAGTCAACCTAAGACCTATAAATCCACGGCCCAGCTTTCTACGGGCTTTACCATGGAAAATACACTGGCCCTGAAAGATGAGAAAATGGACCTGAGAGGGATAGGGATCAAGTTTGATAACTTGATCCAAACCATGAAATCAGAAAGGGTGATCAGCATGGTATCCTATAACTTGGAATTAAGCGATTTGAAGAGCACCTATCCATTCCGGCCTGATCCCGAGGGTGAATACCCGGAAAAGGAGCAAATGGTAAAAGTGCTCGATGAGCACATATCTGCAATGGAAATGCTTGATCCCACCGAACCGGAGGAAAATTTGATCTTTGAAAGAATAAAGACGAAAAATTACCATCCGTGGATGCTGATCGGGAACCTGAGTGTAAAAAGAGTTAAGAATACGGATTTCATTTCTGTCCAGTACAGTTCGGAAAATCCTGACCTCTCGGCTTTTGTCGTTAACCAGGTCTGTGAGCAGATCATAAAATATGTTGAGCTCTTTAACCAAGATAGGTCCAGCGAGTCTTTGTCTTTCTTTTATGACCTGATCCAAGAAAAAAAGAAAAACCTCGACGAAAAGATCGCACAACTCAACACCTTTAAATCTACCAATAGCGTTGTCGATTACGAGATCCAAAGCGAGTCTATCGTTTCACAAATATCCGGGTATGAAATCAACCGGCAGGAAGAGTTAAAAAATATCCAACGGTTGACACTGTCTATCAATAAACTCAATAATGATCTTTTGGAACTCCGCCAGGAGAGTACTTCCAACCCGAATAACGCCAAGATCGTTGAGCTTCGAAAGAAAATCAATGATCTTAACCAACTCTATATTGAAGGGGGGTCTACAGATACCCAGCTCTACCAGACCATACAAAATCTTCGTGAACGATTGCGGATAGAGATGACCTCTTTGGCCTCACAGTCGCCCAATAAACCCTCCGTAAATATTTCGGACCTGCAATATCAAAAAGAGCAACAGGAGCTTGAGCTTTCCATAGCAGAGTCAAACCTTAGTTCGCTTAACAGGTCTATCAATAATCTCAAGGCGAATTTGTCTGCTTTTTCAAATAAAGAGTCATTAATAGCGGCATTAGAGGAAGAAGTTGAAAATGCCAAAAAAGAGCATTTGCAGGCCTTAAGTAAATACAATGAGAAAAAGAGTGAGTCGTTAGCATCAGGTGCCGGGATCAAGCAGATCTTGGAGGGTGTTCCGGCTTCCACGCCCGAGTCTTCCAAGACTTTCTTGTTGGTGATCTTAGCAGGCGTAGCTTCTATGGGGTTGACGTGCTTTGCTATAGTATTACTCGAGTTCACTGACCTTAGGATCAAAAATATAAAGCAATTCGAAAAGTACACGAAACTGCGCCCTTTAGGGAGTGTTAATGCCATCAAAATGGCCAACATAGACCTAAAGAAAATATTTACGAGTGATAATCAAGATGAAGAATTGTTGGTTTTTAAGCAATCGTTGCGTAAGATACGTTTTGAGATAGAGCAATCTCCCAATACGAAGACCTTGCTTGTTACCAGTACTAAACAGGGAGAGGGCAAGTCTTTTCTCATTTTGTGTTTGGCGTACTCCTTGAGCCTGATCAAAAAGCGTATTTTGATCATAGATACTAATTTCAAAAATAACTCACTCACGGAACTGCTACTAGCGCCGGCCAGTATGGATAAATTGCTAGAGGCTAACAATACTATGTCTGCCAGGCTTTTACCGGCAGGCGATGCCGGTATGGGGCCTGATGACGATTTCGTTAAGAACATAATCAATAGAACCGGCCATGAAAATATCGATGTGATAGGAAGCAGTGTAGGTACTTCTTCCCCGTCGGAAATATTCTCGGGCAGGGACTTTAGGAACATGCTTGACATAGTTTCTATGAACTATGATTATGTTTTCATGGAAGGTCCTTCTTTAAATAAATATCCTGATACGAAAGAATTGCTGGCATACGTAGATAAAGTGATCCCTGTATTCTCAGCAGATTCGGTCATCAAACAGGTCGATTCGGAGTCTATAGAGTTCTTAAAAACCCTTAACGGTCAATTCCTAGGGGCTATTTTGAACAATGTAGAGACCAAGTTGATGGTGACCAAATAGTGCGTCTTTGAAGTTAGCTGTGATAAGGAAACGTTTGATTTTGACAAACTAGGCTACATTTTGAAATGTTTCGGGTAATGCTATCTTCGTAATGAGCAGTATACACGGGATTTTGTGGTTCTAAGCCCGTTTTTCATTTTCTTTTGCACGCCCAAAAGAAAACGAAACAAAAGAAAAGGGCGCCAGGAACCAAGCCCATTTCCCGCGCAAAACGCACTGCCCAGCCCCTGTAGGCCGCTTACCCACGGGCCTCAAATGTGCCGCGCTGTTCCTGGATGTCTCCCCTCCATGCGCCAGTTGAATTTTTAATGATGCTCTCACCTAGTGCGCATTTAGCGCAGCGTAATGCGTACTCATCGAGGCAATAGGATTTGTAATCCGGGCGTTCTCGTTTGTGACTCATGATCCTATAAAAGTGCGCCCTTGACAATTATCTTTGATCGTAGCGCGTTTGATTTTGGTAAATTGGGCTACATTTTCAAGTGTTTGGGGTAATGGGAGCCTCGCAATGCGTAGTTTAAGCGGGATTATGTGGTTCTAAGCCCGGTTTTCATTTTCTTTTTCCCGCCCAAAAGAAAAAAGCGCCAGCAATAAAGCCCATTTTCCCCGCTTGACGCAGAACTCAGCCGCTATAAGCTACTTGTCCACAAGCCTCAAATGTGCCACGCTGTTACTGGACGTCTCCTCTCCATAGGCCACTTGAATTTTTAATGATACCTAGTACAACTTTACCCCTTAACTGGTTGCTGCTATGCTAAAGCATTGATGTGACTGCTTTCCAAAAAGAGAGGAATTATGAAGAAATGGGTTCAATATTTCCGGGTATACAAGAGTACGTCCTTTATTAATTTTTTGCTGAATGCGTAGGACAAACCTTTGTTCACGTAAGACTTGCTAGGGTCTTTCGAAAAGAAAGAAGCCGAATTAGGTACGTTTAACCCCCATGACCCGGACGGTTGAAGCTCGCCGGGGAGGATCAACGCCATATGTCCTTCGCCAGCTTCATTCATGTAAACCGCTACTACAGCCTTTTTGGCATTGGCGTTATCCTGCGCTTGTTTTAAGATGTCCGGCTCGTAAGCATGTCCTAGTCTAGACCATCGGCTGTTATCTTTTAGCAGTTCGGATATCTCGTAAGACGAAAGGTAGCGCTTTTCTGTCTTCTTGTAAAAATCATCAAGATCATAAACGGTGTCTAAAGACCGGCCGGGGAACTGTTGGCAAGAAATCTCACTTTCTTCATCTTGGCAATTCTTAAATTTTTCCAAAGAACTATCCAGCTCACTGGACCAGTTCCGGTTTAAGCTTTGTGAGTAAGAAGATAAAGAAAATAATAGTATCACAAAGGTAGGAGGGTACCATTTCATAAAGACTCGCATTTCGTTGTTATCACCTATTCAACAAACTTACCTAGATTATAAAATTGAAAAATTACGCTTGAGTGCGAATATTACATATGTAAGAAAATGCTTACTAATTTAGAATATAGCGTCCTTAGAGTCGGTTCAGAAAAAGTAAAATCAACTAAAATGAGTTGATTATCAATTCTTTAATTCGAAGAGTGGTTGGTGTAGTACGGGGTGCTTGAAAACAAGGAAGGAACCTCAGGTAGAATAATTCAACTCAAAATGAACGAGCTCCAGCCGGTTGATTTTACCTGTTAGAAAATATCGGGCGAGAGGTATGGGGATATACTGGAATGGTCGATCTTAATGTATAAACATGAATGGTTTTCATGAAAAACATAAAATAAATTCATTGGACTAATTCAACTTATAAAAATTGAGGACCGTTGAAAGGGTATGTCCTTACATCAAATTCACCTAGCCTGTATCCTGTCTTTGATATTACCGGTAGGTTTCAAGGGACAGGCGGAAAATGGCACCGTTACTCATGAAATCCCTATTAATATTACCCAAAATGTCCTTTTTATTACACTCACCATCAATGATTCATCCGCTACATTCATCATCGATACCGGGGCTACGGTATCCCTGCTAGATGAAAAGCAAGCCTCTGAGTATCATTTTGTTTGCCATAAGAGCCAAGGCAAGGGCAAGATCAATGGCCTTACGGGGGTAAACACCTTGCAGCTTGCTTCTGGGATACGGATGAGCCATGGTCGGTTCAAATTCAAAGGGTTTAAGTTTTACAGTTGCAACTTGGACTCGCTCCATGAGTTCTTTGAAAAACGAAATATTTTTATCTTGGGCATCATAGGCGCTGATTTCCTTATTAAGTATAATGCGATCATTGATTATGAAAATCAAAGATTGATTTTGCATAGGGGCTGACATAACCTTGATCCCTGCCTCACTTAATATTTACCTAGCGCTTGCCATTGAATTTACTGTAGAAATGACCTAATTTAAAGGGTGTTGTAAATAACATGGCCAGTGAAAGAACAAGAGAAAAAATATACGAAGTTGCTGGACAAGCAAATTGCCAAACTGTCTGAAGATACCTTTGACCTAGACGCTTGGAAAAGCTCAACGATCTACCTCCTCACCCTAATATTTGGAAAGAGTGATCCCAAGATCAAGGAAGTAGAAGACCTAAAGATCGACTATAGCAGTTGGGCACTAAGAGACTCTGGCTCGGGTTACAAACCCATAGAAACGTGTAAGAAAAAGGGCCATGAAATTTTGGAAATCGCCAAAGATGAGTTGGAATTGTTTGGAACAGCACGGGCAGGGCAGGAGGAGCCGCTCAAAGAATTCCTACCCGGGAATATATACAATGAGTTTATGGCCGAAGGCAGCACGGAAGATGTAAAACGTGGGATATTAAAAACCTTGAAGAAAGAGCAGCTTTTAGAGATCGTATTAAAAATGGTTTCTTGAGGTAACTGTCGTTATCCACGGTAAAAAAAATTGTCCTAGGAATAACAACTTGGCTTGTGTTCCTGTTTTTCAATAAGAATGTAGATTAACGGTTACTCCTATACGCCGTTTCAAGTAATCCTTTGACAACCTAAGGGATAGTTTTGGTCCCTGCTCTAACCTCCATAAATACGTGGATTACCCAATTGATGATTGCTGGATCATGGGTAAGTCATGAGAAGAGCATTCGTAACTATCAAGTGACGTGTTTTTCACAATTAATTAATTTGACATCCACAATAAAACCTCTTAAAGCCCCCTTCGATTTGATCAAACTCGTGATGTCTTAAATTAAATTTCTGTTAATCAGTCACTTGCATTAAATTTTTGTGTAAGTTGTAAGTTGGAATGAAGAGCTTTTCCTCTTTCAAAAAAGAAAAAGCTCGAAGAGGGTGCTATCATTTCCATTCGATTTTTTAGACGACATTGCCATCTATTTGAAATGAAAAGATTTTTTAAAAATTTAAGTCTTCATAAGAAGATCTCATTACTGAACATCGTAATCATCTCCATTCTTTTACTAGCCCTTACATTCATTATCTTTTTTAATCAACGTGCCACCATCATTTCGGATAATGAACACAGGATGCAAGGCTACCTGGAAGATCTTGAGAACCTATTCGATCTGCAAGTTTTCGAGAAGCAAGTACAGGTGAACCTCGCGCTGAATTCAGCTCGGGAAATAGTGGCAAACTATGGCGAATTAGTGCAGTTAGACAGTGTCCCTGTGTCTTTTACCGCTACTGATCAAATAGTAGGAAGTACCCAAGAGGTCACTCTTCCAAGCTGGCAGGTGGGGGAGGTCCCTATACACAATGATTTCCAGGTCGTGGATAAGATCCAACAGGTCACACAGCAGACCGCTACGATTTTCCAGCGTATTGATAAAGGATTGTTGCGAGTTTCGACTAACGTACTCAGGCTGGATGGTGAAAGGGCAGTGGGTACGTACATTCCGAACAGCTCCCCGGTAGTAAATACTGTATTGAACGGGGAGACTTTTAGGGGGCGGGCTTTTGTCGTGGATGGTTGGTATTTAACGGCTTATGAACCCATTTCTATTAACGGAAAAGTGGAAGGGGCTTTGTACGTAGGGGTGAAAGAAAAAAATCTCAACTACCTAGAGAGTAAATTCCTGGAAAAAAGCTATTTCGAAACAGGCTACGCATATGCTTTTTCCGGGAGTGGTGAAATATACATCCACCCCACGCATAAAGATGAGAGTATCGCCGGTACTCAACTTTTTAATCAGTTCGCTCAAAATGAAGAAGGCATAATCAGTGGCGCCATTTTCCAAAATGAAAATAGGAGGATTGAACATTACTACAGGTATCTTGATACTATCGATACCTATGTGGCTATTGCCGTCCCGAGATCAGAACTTGTGCAGGACAGGTTAAGAGCACAGCTTTTGATCATGCTGGCAGGGGCGCTCATTACTATAATTGTAGTTTCGGTTTCGATCAATAAAGTGGCAAAGCACATCATTATAACCCCACTAAGGGAGATACAATCTGTTTTGAATAAATTGGCAACCCGTCAAAAAACAAGTGCGCTTAGCACAACATCCGATGACGAGATAGGGAAGATCAATACATCCCTTAAAGAGGTGATAAGCGGGCTGGAAGTGGCATCTGGTTTTGCCGAGCACGTAGGGCAGGGAATATATGATTCCGATTTTGAACCTTTGAGCGATGAAGATATCCTCGGGCACTCACTGCTGAATATGAGGAATAACCTTGCAAAAGCCGCAGAAGAGGATGAAAAGCGTAATTGGGCTAATGAAGGGTACGCGAAATTTTTAGATATCCTTAGGAAAGAACAAGAGAACTTGAAAAAGGTATCAGAGTCCATAATTTCCGGTATGGTCAAATACATTGGTGCGAACCAGGGGGGTATTTATATTAAAAGCGAAATTGACGAGGAAAATAAGGTCACTCTTGAACGCATGGCGACCTATGCTTGGGAGAGGTTCAAGTTCATCGATGATAAGTTGGTAATCGACAATGACCAGGCGAATAACCTGGCTAGCCAGGTCTTTTTAGAGAAGAAAACCACCTTGCTTAAAAAGATACCAAATGATTATGTCAAGATCACCAGTGGGTTAGGTTCTGCTAATCCTTCTAGCTTGATTTTGGTCCCGTTAATTTTTAATGAAGAGGTGTACGGCGTGATGGAAATTGCCTCGTTCAAGGATTTCGAGGACCACCAGGTCCAGTTCATCGAAAGAGTAGCGGAGAGCTTAGCTTCGTCGATCTCATCTATGCGCATATCAGAAAAAACCAATCGACTATTAATAGAGGCACAGCAGCAATCAGAAGAGTTGCGGTCGCAAGAAGAAGAGATGCGCCAGAATTTTGAAGAGCTTTCCGCCACACAAGAGGCGCAGGAACGATTTAAAAAGGAAATGGAACAGCGGGAGGCAGAGCTGCTGGAAGAAATACGGAGACTGGAAGAACAAAGTAAGCCTAGTACGCAGGATAGGTCGCCCACAGGTTAGTATAACTTACTGTTAACCCTTAAACCTGGCATCGATTAAAAAATGAACGTCATTCCGCGCCGGTGGCTGTGGGAGGGTTATTTGGGGCTTGACATGACACTAATTTAAAGACTGTGAAAGTATTCAAAACCTCATTTTAAGCCTAGTCTACAATGATTTTAAATCGAACTGGGATTAAAACGTTTAATTTTGGCAAGTTAAACTATCTTTTTAAGATGTTTCGGGTAATGCTAGCCTCGCCATAAGCAGTTTAAGCGGGATTTTGTGGTTCTAAGCCCGGTTTTCATTTTCTTTTGCCAGCCCTTACAGGCCGCTTGCCCACAGGCCTCAAATGTGCCGCGCTGTTCCTGGATGCCCCCCTCCATCCGCTAATTGAATTTTCAGTGATACCCTTCTTATACGTCAGCAGTAGGCCGTACCTCGCCCTATTTTTTTTTGCCTACTGCCCTTTGCCGGTTGCCAACTGATCGAGAGCCTTCCAATACCTCACGCATAGTCATCTTGTATTTCTTTTTTAGGCATAAAATCGAAGGAAAACAAAAACTGACAAAAATCATATGACTATGAGGAAGACAACATTTTTGGTTGCGAGTCCTTTATCATACTTTTGGAGCGTTATTGGTTTTGCAACGATTAGTTGCAGATTAAAAGGGAATGCCGTGAGAATCGGCAACAGTTCCCGCTGCTGTGAGCCTCTTAAAAGGGTTTTAGCAAGATGTCACTGTTTTCATAGTGAAGATGGGAAGGCGCTAAAACTGGGGTAAGTCAGAATACCTGCCATTAACAACATAAGAGTTTGCAGCCTGCGGAGAACGGGAAGCTTATGAGCCTTATTTCAGCCTATTCCGGCTGTCGCTAGCTGCACGCCCAGATCTTAAATTAGAGAATTAGCAGCAATAGTGAATGCAGACAATCTCCTGGTATTAACGTGTTTTGGGATTTCCCATGGTTTCCTAGGCCCATTCGAGTCCCCATATCGTCCGTTCGAATTTACCACTACATGTAGTTTTTTATGAAGCCTGCACCTCGTCAGTTGATCAAATTCTCATCATTCATTTAATAACCTTAACAACACTAACTATTATGCAAAAAGAATACGTACTAATTCCAGCCAAGGGCTTATGCTACCTTTTGGCGATAATTTTTATGATGACATTTTACGCTTATGGGCAGCAAAGTGCTGGGAAAGTCACGGGTACTGTGGCAACAAAGGAAGGCAACGTCCTTGCCTTTGCTACGGTACAGCTGGAAGGGACAAGCCTGGGAGCTATTACCGATAACTCCGGTAAATTTACTATCATTAATGTACCTCCTGGCAACTACCAACTGATCGTATCCATGGTAGGTTATGAAACGATCACTCAACAACTTACAGTGAATCCCGGGCTAACATCCGAAGTAAAGCTGGATATGAGTGAATCCACCACCAGCCTGGATGAAGTCCAGGTGCGTGGCATGCGCATGTTCGTCAGCGAAAACCTAAATAGAGTGAATGTCCCGCTGAAAGACATGCCCGTTACAATCAACAGCGTATCCAAAGACTTGATTGCTCAGCGCGGAACGGATGACCTGGGAGAGGCTCTCAAGAGCGCAACAGGGGTTCGTCCCATTAACCGGTACGGAGGTTTTCAGACGTTTCGTATTCGTGGGTTCAACGACTTTGTTTTACTTACTGATGGGGTAAGGGACGAGCGTCATAACCTTTCTACAAGCGCTCCTAGTACCAACCTGGCCAATGTGGATCGCATCGAGGTGTTAAAAGGACCAGCTTCTGTGCTTTTCGGCCATTCGGCTTTGGGGGGCGTGATCAATATTGTGAGAAATCAGCCGAGCAAGGTTTTTAAAGCAGATTTTTCGGCGGCGTATGGTAGCTTCAATACGCGGAGGATAAAAGCAGGTGCCGGGGGTCCGATCAACGAAAAATGGTCCTACCGGGTAGATTTTGGCACCTCCGAATCAGACGGTTTCCGGGGGTATGGTACCAGCACCAATAATTTTTACACGGCCGTCCAGTTTCGTCCGCGCGATGGTGAACTCCTGGATATAAGGATAGGGTTAAATGATGATGTATATGACACCGACACCGGTCTCCCCGTACTGGAAGATGGCTCTCTCGTGCCGGGCATGGACATTGATAACCGCTACAATGACCCACAGGATTTTCTTGACCATACCCGCTATGATTTCCAGGTAAGGTATGAAAAACAACTGTCAGAGAATACCAAAATCTCGAATCAGCTGTCTTACTACTGGGATGATATCGATTATTTCTCCACTGAAGCACTGACATTCAACACTACGTTCGATTCACTCACACGTTCCTTTCCCTTTTATTTCAATCACCGAACAGAGCCTGTGCAAAACCAACTGGAGCTGACCCACAATTTCAATACCGGGGGTATAGAACAAAAGGTACTTATTGGGTATTCGCTAAGTATCCTGGATCGTAGAACCTATCGTGGCGACATTTTCGGTCCCGGGCTAAATGCTACAATAGCGGTTCAAGACCCCATTCTTAATCAAGGACACCTTGATCACGTGGATACCCGCTACCAAGCCAGGCTGGAGGATGTGCATGGCATTTACGTCCAGGATTGGCTAAACATTGGCGAACAGTGGAAAGCGCTGATCGGCTTCCGTTACGATATCTTTAAGGGTGACTATTTTACCGATCAAGTGGATGCCGATCGCAACGTAATAGAGGAGGGTGAAGTGACCGAAATACCTTCAACGGCATTCACTTACCGGGCAGGATTGGTTTACCAGCCGTTGGAACAGCTTTCATTTTACAGCGGGTACTCTTCTTATTTTGAGCCATCGCGTAGGATTACGGGAGATGGAGATGTTTTTGAGCCGGAAACAGGCTTCCAGGCCGAGTTGGGTGGCCGCCTTTTCCTCGGTACCCACACCACGATGACCCTCACGGGTTTTTACCTCCGTAAAAATGACATTGTGGAAAGCCTGGGAGGAGGCATTTTTAACCAAATAGGGACGGCAGATTCACGAGGGCTGGAGTTTGAGGTCAATTCATCCCCAATGGAAGGCTTTACTATTACAGCCGGATATGCCTATACCGACACAGAAATCCAAGATTATGACGGAGGCGAGGTAAACGAAGACGCGGGCAATCGTATCCAATTTGCCCCTGTTCATTTAGCCAATGTGTGGGCCAACTACCAGGTCCAGGGAGGCTTACTCAAAGGGTTTGGCTTGAGTGCGGGGCTCAACCATACCGGGGAAAACTTTACCCGTGCGAACAATGCTTTTGCCCTGCCCGCCTACACCCTTTTGGATGGAAGCATTTTTTACAATTTTGGACAGGGAGAGGTCAGGCTGAATGTAAATAACATTACGGATGAGGTGTATTTCCGGGACGCCATTTTTGGAGATCAGTTTTTCCCGGGAGTATCGAGAAATTATTTGCTAAGTATTCGGTATAACCTCTAGACAGATGACAAAAAAAAAACTGGGAAAACTCACCAAATGGATGCTGTACGTGCATCGTTACACTGGCTTTGTTTTCAGTTTATTGTTCCTATTTTGGTTCATTTCGGGCTTTGTGATGATGTACAAAGGTTTTCCATACCTGGGCAAGTCCGAAAGCCTGCAGCGTATGTCAAGTATTCCCAGTCAAAAACCCTTTTTGGAGCCAGGGGCATTTAGTGAAAATGCCCCTGGCCTAGATTGGCAAAATGTTCATTCTATTCAAATAGTCTCGCTGCTAGGGCGTCCTGTATATCGTCTACAGTCCAGGGAAGGGGATTTTGCATGTTATTATGCGGATACGGGTGAGAAAGTGCCAACCCTTGGCACAGGTGAGGCCAAACAAATTGTGGATGACTTTATGAAGGGCGAATATGCCATTAAAAAAGTGGAGCCTATGCGTAAGCTAGACCAATGGACGCCGCGCACACGTTTTCTACCCTACCTACCTGCATACAAAGTGTACTTAGACGACGGGCAGGGTACGGTATGTTATGTATCCTCTGTTACGGGTGAGGTTTTCCAGCAGGTTAATTTGGCGGACAAGACCTGGGCGTGGCTGGGAGCTATTCCTCATTGGATCTACTTTAAAGACCTTCGAATCCAAACCCAGTTATGGCGAGATGTCGTTGTAGGGCTCAGTCTATTGGGTGTTGTGATGTGTATCGCGGGGTTATATATGGGTATCGTCCGGATAAAGAGGAAGAGACACAAGCAGTGGGCTTTCAGTCCTTACAAGAAAGCCTGGTTCAAATGGCACCACTACACAGGCTTTATTTTCGGGCTGATCACCTTTACATGGATATTAAGTGGCCTTTTTTCTATGAATCCGTGGAAATGGAGTCCGTCGAGAAGTCTTAGTAAAGAAGCAATGTACCAATGGCAAGGAGGCCCACTCAGTCCCGGATTGTTTATCATCAACCCTTCAAAGGCATTAAGTGCATTTAATCAAATCAATAAGAGGAAGGAAGTACGTGAACTCGTGTTTATACAGTTTGGCGGAAGGCCGTATTACAGGGCAAATTTAGCCGATGGATCCACTAGCCTCTTTCAAGCTGATGGCTATCCAGGTCAATGGGTGGATGGTCTAAGCAAAGAAGCTTACCTGGACCAGGTCCAAGCACTTCACCCGGAAGCAGCAGGTTTACAAGTCACAGAACTCACTGATTATGATGCCTACTATTATGATAAACACCGTACCAAGCCTCTGCCAGTACTGAAAGTAGATATCAACGATAAAGTAAACACTTCTTATTACATTAATCCCAAAACTTCGGAGGTAATGTTAAAATACGAAAACACCAGTCGCATAAACAGGTGGTTATATCACGGCTTGCATAGCCTGGATTTTCCAGCCTTGTTTTTCAGAAGACCGCTCTGGGATATCGTAGTGATCGTACTTTTATTGGGGGGAACTAGCGTAAGCATTACAGGCTTGGTCCTTACCTGGAAATGGATAAAGAGAAAAATGCTTAAAGGCAAGCGGCTGTCTTTGACCAAGCCGGACTGATGGTCTTTGATTCGTGATTCATGCAGAAATACCCGACAGTTGGAATTCTTAACTTCAACTTCGTGTAATGTTCATTATATAAGGCAAATTGGATCAAGAAAAGATCTTGAAGAACTGTTTCGCTTTTCCAAAGCGAAGAAGTTCTACGAGGTTGCTTACATAAAGGAAGTTAAAGTGTATGCAGACGGTATACATTAAATGACGAAATATGAAAAAGAAAACAGTCGTATATGTAGTGATAAGTTTGTGGTCTTTCACCCTGGTGGCCCAATCACCGGGGGCTAATAAAGACCTTTGGGATAGCAAAAGCCCTTTTAGCATAAAAGTGTTGGGATATCACCAGCTGCCTAAAACGATTGATTTTAAAGGCAGTTTCTTACAGGCATTGCAATGGACAGATTCGCAGGGGGAAAATCTCCTTATCTTATCCCGCAATGGATGGTACGAGTATCCTTATAATAGTAAATGTGTAGGCCCGGAAGAGCAAACCTGTTTTGGAGGAGAGCTGTTCGCTTACCGGTTTATCAAAACGGAAAAGGGTTATCAAAAACAATGGCGGATATTCGATTACCTAGATCAACAATCGGGTGGAGATTTTCACATCAATTTTATTAACAGGTCCTTATCCGTTACCGACCTGGACCAGGACCAGGTGGCCGAGATCTCCTTGGCCTATGATTATGCTTGTCGCTATGATGTCTCCCCGGCCACTATGAAAATCATTACTTATGAAGGTGACCAAAAATATGCCGTGCGAGGAGCCACCGTTTATGGAAACATAGGGCAAAAAGACAATTATAAAGCTGATAATGCTTTGGATGAATACCCAGCCTTAAAAACATTTTTGACCCAAAAATGGAATGCTTTTGCAGATGAAGCGAAACGCTAGCACGGGAAACTTTTGTAGAATGATACAAAAACTAGCAAAAAAGATAGGCCCAGTTGTTTACAGGTAGTTTTGACGAATGCCATTAATGATTACATTTTTGAAATTAGCGATATCCCGGACTAACTAAACCATTGAAAAAGTCAACGGCTTCTTAACCAATCATAAGCACCTTTTTCGTCCAAAAACACTTCCAGTTGTGCTCCTAACTCTTGGAATTTCCTCTCTGACGAGCTTTTAAACTTTTCCATAGGATAATCGGCAAAAAAATCCGGTCCAAGGATAACCGCATGCACCTTTACCCCGGCTTCGTCGAAAAGCAAGTGGTCCCATTCACTGGTAAGCCATTTTTCATCTTCTTCGGAAAGCTCCCCGAGCAGTTCAGTATCTGCGAGCCATTTCAAGTTGGGATAGTCAATTTTATACTGCTTATACTCCTTTAATATGGCTAACAGCCCCTTTTTAAACTCCCCCAGGGGAGGTGAACATTGCCAGCGGTGTTTAAGAACCGGGATACTGTCGTCCAAAATACAGGTTAAGTATTGATTGGAAAATACGGGATGATCCATAAACCATGAGTTTTGACCTGGTAACATGAATAGGTATAACCATGGATAAAAGTTAGCTAATTCGAACAGTAGAATCAACCGAACCTATGAATAGTTAACCATCATTTAAGGCTTGACAGGAAAAGTGTTAAGTTAAATGTAATTGGATGATCCGCTATTCTTGCCCATCCCGTTCTTAAAGTCGGCAGTAGGCAAAAGGCAATCGGCAACTTACCTGCTGTCTTTTACCGGCTCATCGAGAGCTTCTCAACGGGTAAAGGTGACCCCATTGTTTACATCGCTATAGGTTATTTGAAGTGTGACTGGGCGCTGGGTTTTAAAAGCAAAAAGGGGCGATCGATCCATCGCCCCTCACTATCACTAAAGCCAAACAAAATCTTAAAATACGTTCACTAATTTGTGCTGAGCACATCCTTCATAGATGACCGGGCTTGTGCTAATTCAGCTTCCAGTTTTTCTAACCTAGCAATGTACTCTTGTTCCTTCCGGTTCATCTCCTCGTGCGTGGCTTGTAATTCCTCCATGTTTTGACGCATTTCCTCTTCTTGGGATTTCATTTCTTCAGCCTGCTGCTGTGTTTCCTCCAACAACAGCTTGGTCTGGACATTTATCCTGTTGACACCCACAAAAGAGGCTACATTTTCCGCCAGGTCTTTTAGAAATTCTACCTGGTGAGACTCAAACTCTTTGAAAGAAGCAATCTCAAAAAAACCTTCTATTTCCTCGTTTGCGATTAGAGGCACAATGATTATCGCATTAGGGGAGGCATCACCCAGTCCCGATGTGATATTGGTATATCCCTGGGGTACCTCTTTAAGGTATAGTATTTCTTGTTCGTAGTATACTTGCCCTAAAAGCCCTTCACCCGGCGCGATGCTTTTTTCAACGAATTTTTTCCTGCTGTAGGCATAGCATGCCTTGAGTTCAATTTTTACGTCGTCTTTGTTCGTTTTGTCTACAATAAAAAGTGCGCTCTGGTTAGCATCTATGTATTGAGTAATACCCGATATTAATTGGTCAAAAAGGACATCGTTATCTTCATTACTCCGTAATAAGTTCCCAAACTTCGCCAGTCCTTTAGAGGCCCAGTTTCGTCTTGTTTCTTCCAACTGGTTTTCTTCTACTTTTTTAAGGTTTTCCCGAAGCGTGTCCTCAGATTTTTGTAGCTCTTCGTTGCGTTTGTCCATTAAAGCGACGAGGTCTTCCTGCTCCTTGTTGGTTTTGTGGTTACTGTATGACATAAATAAAATACTGCCAGAAGCCACTAAAACACCCGTTGCAATGGCAAGGTAGTACACGTAGCCGTTAGTCGCTACCTCAATGTCCAGATCCATCTCCAACAGCTGGTTCAAGTCTTTTGAGAAAAAAGTGATGGTAATGAGTATGAATGCCCCGGAAACTATGAGATACGCTTTTTCTGAAATTTCGAAAAGGATAAAAGGAATAACTGCAAAGGCGACTTGTATAGTAAATATCGAAGGCAAAGGCAACTGGTCAGCCGGTGTTAAGTACGCCCCGTACAAGGCCGTAAGTGTAAAGGGAATTAATCCTAGTATGAATCGTCCTAAGTATTGTAAGCCTAAACCATTTAGAACTATAGTGAAAAGACACAACACAACCCCTGCCAAGGGTAAGTAAGCCAGCGCGCCAAAATGTATCAACGAGATAACGAAAAACGGACCGGCCACACCAAAAGCGATGATCAATGCCAGCCCATTGCTTAAGATTATCTTTTTGGCAACGTTTTTCGGGGTATGTTCGTTAATCCCAGCGTTTATAATTTTCGAGAGTTTCATATCCGTAATGTTTAAAATCCAACCACATTACAAAAGACGAAAATCCTCTAATAAAATAGTATCGGCTGTTTTTGTGGTTTTCACTTACGTGTTTTTGCGTAATATCATTTCGTAAACTTGGTAGGTTTTTTCCACTAGCTTCGAACAAACCGTTTGAATACTATAAACAAGGCTGGGAAACTTGTAAGTAAATATCCGTACCGCTAGGCGCTCGCCATTCCTTAACGATGATTTAACAAGGACCGCCCCGGCATACCAATATCATTTCAGTAGCATTGTAAGTGAACTGAAGTATAGCGTTGTGAGTGATAAGTCAACGGGTATGACATCTTACCTTTTCTTACTTCAAAGGCTAAAGGAAAACGACCCGGAAGCTTTTGAAAAGATCTATGACCGTTTTTGGCAGGAACTTTACGTATTTGCCTACAACGTGTTGAAAGATGAAGCCGTTTGTAATGATATTGTCCAAGATATTTTTGTCGATCTTTGGGAACGCCGCCACGAAACGGAGATACAAAATCTACCGGCCTATCTCCGGCGCGCAGTAAAATTCCGTTGTTTAAAACATATCCGTTCCGGGAAAATTGCCCAACATCACATTCAAAGAATAGAACAAATACATTTCATCAATCAGACTGAAGATAACTTATACTATCAAGAGCTTAATGTCATACTTAGCGAATCCATAAATCAATTACCGACGAAATGTCAGGAGATATTCCGATTAAGCCGTTTCCAACACCTTTCTCATCAAGAGATTGCAGATCACCTGGGTTTATCTCTTCAAACTGTAAAAAATCAAATTTCGAAAGCATGCCAACAATTAAGGTCATCGGTGAGTAATATTATCTCAATATTATTGGCGATTATCTTAATGTTATGATCACACTTTTTTCACGGTCACATAGTACCTCCTCTAGCTAAAAGGTACATGTTATAAATTAGGTGTAAGGCTTGAGGTAGGCTCTAGGCAGCCAGTTTCGAGCATTAAATTTAACCCTAGCGTTTAGTTAAGCCTCAAATGATGTACCAGGTAGAGGGTGAGTAGGTTTGAGGTAATGGAAAGTTCTCAATGAGTCGGCAATCGGCAAAGGACAGTAGGCAAAAAAATTATAGGGTTGCCGATTGCTCTTTGCCAACTGCTGACTTCAAGGACGGGATTGGAAAAAATAGTCAACCGTCTAATTATACTTGATTTAACACTAAGCGCCCCTGCATAAAAAAACGGCTATGACGGAGCATGAGATAAAAGAGATAATCGATAAATACCTGCAAGGGAAGACTACAGCCCAAGAAGAGCAACTTTTAGAGGATTTTTTAGATTCTTATCAGCCAGGTAATAAGGATTGGAACAAAGAACTATTGGGAGAACGCAGTGAAAAAGCAACCCAACTTTTTGCTAAAGTCCAGCAGCAAATTAGTCCCCAACCTAAAAGGACCTATCGAATTATGGCATATTGGAAAGTGGCTGCCGCTGTCATTTTTCTTGTGGCAATTTCATGGGCGATACGCTATTGGCCACAAGACCCTGTGACTGGGCCCTTGCTCACAAAAGCTACTGGACTAGGTCAAAAGTCCACCTTGGTCTTGAGTGACGGAACCCAGGTACGTTTAAACTCGGGGAGTGAGATCACCTACCCACAACGGTTCTCCCAGCAAAATAGGGAGGTCATTTTGGAGGGGGAAGCATTCTTTGATGTGAAAAATGACCCGGGCCGTCCGTTTATCATCCACTCGACCGTGCTTAAAACTACCGTTTTGGGTACTTCTTTTAACATTTCCGCCTTTCCCGGACAAGATCAACATGTAACTGTAGCCACTGGCCGGGTGAAAGTAGAAGCTCCCGGGGAGGTATCACGGCAAGAGGTGATATTGTCCCCGGCGGAGCAAGCATATTTTAACAGGGCAAAGGGAAATTTAGGTACCAAAAAAATCGACTTGGTCACTGTATTGGCCTGGAAAGAGGGTGTTCTTCAATTTGATAAGGTTACACTGGAGCAGGCCGTAAAGGTCTTAGAGCGATGGTACAACGTGCGCATAACCTTAGCTAATGAAGCGCTTAAGCATTGCGTAATCCGTGGTAAGTACAAAGATGAAAACCTGCGCAACGTTCTCGAGAGCCTAAAATTCGTCAACGAGATCGATTACCAATGGGATAGTACAGGTCATGTGACTATCACCGGCAAAGGATGTCCAACCCAAAAAACAACGCCTATGGAATAAAATATCCTTCAATAAAAAAGGTTCGCTAGCTGTTGGCGCAGGTAACGAACCCGAAAACAATACATGTTTTACTCTAACATCTACAAAACTATGAAAACAAATGTACTGGATACGTTAATGTTCCTTTCAAATCATGCATTTCGACTTTTTTTGATACAGGCCTTGGCCATACAGTTACTTATGGCAAATACTGGTACCGGCCAAAAGCTTGAAAATACTACGATCACGATCCGGTTCAAAGGAGCCACGCTAGAAGAGGCATTTGCCAAAATAGAAAGCAAGACTGATTTTATTTTTGCCTACAACCAAGAGATCATCCAATACCAGGATAAGATCACGGCTTCTTTTGAAAACCGGCCCTTGAGAAAAGTGCTTGAATATATTGGGCGAGATGCTAAGCTTCAATTCAAATTGATCAATAATACTATTTCCGTAAAACCGGTAAGATCCGTGAAGAAGATCATACAAGAGGGGGTCATTATAGGGGTGGTAAAAGATGCCACTGGAAACCCTCTTCCTTTTGCCTTAGTAAGATTTAAGGATGGGCTGAGGGGTACGACTACAGGGCCTAAAGGACGATTCCGGCTAAGTGCTCCCCTTGGGAGCCAAGCTTTAGAGATCTCTTACATAGGGTACGAAACAAAGGAGATGACAGTGGAAGTTATTGCCTCCCAGGAAACACAGGTAGAGGTAGTACTCTCAGAATCCAGCACACAACTGGATCAAATTGTAGTCTATGGCAACCTGACCCGGGGGCAAGCGAAGGCCTTGCAAGAGCAGCGGAATTCCGGCAATATCAAAAACGTGGTAGACCGGGAAAAATTTGGCCAGTACCCGGATCAAACGGCGGCTGAAACACTACAGCGTCTTCCCGGGGTGTCGATCACCAGGGACCAGGGCGAAGGTGAGATGGTGCAAGTAAGGGGAGTTTCTGAGCAATTCAATACGCTGACGATCAACGGTGAGCGCATGCCTACCGTGGAAGATGATGCCGATGGCAGATCATTTGGTCTTGATGCTTTCCAGTCTTATTTAGTAGACAAGATCACACTCACCAAGGCATTGACCGCAGACATGGATGCCGATGCCATAGGGGGCACGGTGAATTTCCAACTGCGAGAAGCAGGAGACGACCCCGAGCTGAACATTTTTGCGGCAGGGGGTCTAAATGCCCAAGAGTCTGAATTTGAAGATTACGGTAGAAGTATCACCAACTTGGCCGGCATGGGGAGTAAGCGCTTTTTAAAAGATAAACTGGGCCTTTTAGTAGCTGGAAGTTATTACAATACGGATCGCGGCTCTCTTTTCAACTCCTGGCGTTATGAGCGCCCGGATGCTGATGAGGGTATACAAGATGGACTGGAAACAGATACGCCCAGGAGACGAAGAACGACGGACTATGATGTGACCCGCGAACGAATAGGGATAGTCGGTAACTTAGATTTTAGGCCGGACATCAATAACAAACTTACCTTCACTTACAATTTCACCGCTTACAACGATGAGGAGATACGTAGGCAGGCGCGCTATACCTTTGCCAGCAATAACGAGCAGCGTCGTATCCAAAACCGCAGGGAGGAGCAGGAGCTGAACTATTATAAATTGGCGGGGGAACACCAATTGAACAAACTCAAGCTAAGTTATGGGGCAGCTTATATCACGGGACAAGAAACTACCCCGGACCGGGTGGAATTTCGCTTCTCCCGAACGAATCCACAGCTAAGTACTTTGACCCGGGAAGAGCAAGAGAACTTATCGGCCAATACCAGCTTTGGTTTGGAACCTCTCTCCCTATCACAGGCGATCATCGATACATATCTCAATGAAGAGGATCATATAATTGGCCAAATTGACTTGGAATTGCCGCTCTCTGGAAGTAGCCGTCTTAAATTCGGCGCGAAATGGCGCAACCTAGAAAGAAGGGCACGTCAAAATGAAATAGGGAGTATAACATTGACCAATAGTAGCCCGAATTTGACAAATCCTGATGGCGGTTTCGCACTGGGCGGTGTAGGGTATGACGACGCAGAATATGCCGCTCTTAACCTTTCGGCAGGCCCCGGGGACCTCGACTTTTCCAATGATCCGAATTCTTATGAGGCCGAGGAGAACATCTATGCGGGCTACATCATGAATACCACCCAATGGACGGAAAAATTTTCGACCGTAGCAGGTGTGCGTTTTGAACAGACCGAGCAGGAATACGCTTTGTTAGACACGGCCATTACGCAGGGTACGGAATATCTTGATGTCCTTCCTTCCGTACATCTAAAGTACGAATTGGTCAATAACCTGGTGCTTAGGACTTCCTGGTCCACCGGGATAAGCCGACCTAACTACAATAACCTTGTGCCGGTAACCACGGCCACCGGGCTGGAGGAACAGGCCATTGGCAACCCGGGACTGGAAGCTACCCGGGCCAATAATTTTGATTTGATGGCAGAATGGTATACTCCCAACCTAGGCTTTTTCAGCATTGGCCTGTTCGGAAAGTTCATTTCTGACCCCGTGGTAGATCGGAGTACAGAAATCATTGGGCCTGATGGCGAGGCGGTTACGGTGACAGTTCCCGAAAATGGAGGATCTGCCCGTGTGCTGGGAGTAGAAATATCGGCCTCTCAAAAACTGTCAGTATTGGATATTCCTTGGCTGAAATACTTGGGAGTAGATTTCAACTATACCTTTGCCGATAGCCAAGCTGATTTTGGTACGGAAGAGGATGAGTTTCCGCTGGTAAGGAGTCCACGACATACTGGTAATTTATCTTTAAGCTATGATAATCCCAACGGGCTTTTTGTAGTGGTAGCAGGGAATTTCCGGGATTTTGTATTTGAAAAATTTGAGACCAGCTCGCAAAATGGCCAGGATATTTGGTTAGGTAGCACCTTTCACTTGGATGCTACATTAGGCTACCAGGTCACGGATTTCTTACGGGCGAAGGTACAGGTGAATAACCTAACGAATCAACCGAACGAAGAAATCGTACTGAAACCGACCGAAGAATTTTCGAGGATACACGAACGAGAAGCTTATAACGTTTGGGGAAGCTTCGGTTTAGAGTTTAACTTGAGATAGGGGAGAGGCTTTGCCGTGCTTTTTTAACCTGCCAGGTTTTAAGACCTGGCAGGTCTTAAACAATAAATCGCTAACTATGGTCACCGCACCCAACCGCTTAAAATCAATCATGATCCTCGTTTTGCTCTGTACACTGTCCCAGGGTTTAAAGAGTCAATTCAAAGATTCTCTACATATTCACTGGTCTTTTCCAGCGGCCGAAGCCCACCAAGGCGTGGCGGTAGATGAACATTACTTTTACGCCATAGGTACGCGTGTGATCGGGAAGTACGATAAAACTACCGGTAAAAAAATAGGACAGTGGGAGGACACTACAGGAGAGATCCTCCATTTGGATAGTGGGGTGGAGTTTGATGGTAAACTCTATTGTGCACATTCTAATTATCCCGCATTACCCATGACCAGTTCGGTAGAAGTATGGGATAAAACGAACTTAGAGCATATCAGCAGTCATAGTTTCGGCATACGCTGGGGCTCTTTTACCTGGCTGGATCGGCATGAGGATTACTGGTGGGCAGTTTTCGCTCATTACGAGGATTATCATCTAAAAGATAATGATGGTAACGATCCACAAAATACGGATCCTCAATGGACTACATTGGTTAAATTCGATGATCAGTGGCAGTCTTTGGAGGAATGGATTTTCCCGTCCACCGTCATAAACAGGGCCAAACCTTACAGTATTTCCGGGGGTTCCTGGGGGCCGGATGGGCTGCTTTACTGTTCAGGGCATGATAGAAGTGAATTATACGTGATGCAACTGCCAAAATCAGGATCAATACTCAAACACTTGTCCACGATCCACTTTCCCAATGAAGGGCAGGGGATCGCTTGGGACAGGGCCAAAAGAATGCTTTACGGCATCCAACGCCGTCAAAAAAGAGTGATCATCAGTGTCGGAAAGGGTTTGCCGTGAAGGCTTTTCCCTGGTTTTCGTGTCCATATCCTGGTCACTTAAGAATTCAACCCCAGCGGTACCGCGTGGTGCTCTCAAAAACTTCCCCGGGCCGGAGCAATGTGCTTGGAAAATGCGCATGGTTGGGTGAGTCGGGGTGATGCTGTGTCTCTAAGCAAAGCCCACAATGTTTGTCATACGTTGTGCCCCCTTTGCCGGTACTTGCCAAGTAATTCCCCGTGTAAAGCTGGATGGCAGGTTCTGTGGTCCACACTTCTAGTTTAACAAGGCTATCTGCTCTTTCAAATTCAGCTACCTTTGCCAGCGCTCCCTGGTTTTCCAGCACGTAGCAATGGTCATACCCGGCAAGTGTCGCATGTCCGTTTCCGTCTTGGAAACTCCCAATTTGCTTTGGTATTCGAAAATCAAATAGGGTATCACTTACGTTAAGAATCTCTCCTGTAGGACATGAGCCTTCGTCTACTTCTAGCATATGTTCGGCGCCAAGCTGTAGTCGATGGTCCAATACGTTTTGTTCATGGTCCTGGTTTAGATTAAAATAGGTGTGTTGTGTAAGATTAACGATCGTAGTTTTTGTGGTGTTGGCTGTATACCGGATCTCTAAAGCATCTTGTTTTAAAAGGTACATAACACTGACATCAAGCGCACCGGGATATGCCTGTTCGCCATCTGCGCTCGTATAGGTGAGTAGCAGTCCCATGTCCTTTTCATGGGTTATAGGTTTAATATCCCAAAATGCTTTATGAAAACCCTGTACACCTCCATGAAGATGGTTTTCACCGTCATTTTTTTCTAACTGGTGCTTTACTCCTTCTAGCTCGAACGTCCCGTCTTTTATACGGTTGGCATAACGGCCTACCAAGCAACCTATGAAAAAAGAGTCATCCACATATTCTTGAAGGGTGTCATAGCCGAGTACGACATCGATAGGGTTACCTGCCTTATCGCGGATTTCCAATGACGTAATAATACCCCCAAAGTTGATCACTGAAATTCTTTGTCCATGACCATTGTCAAGGGTATATTTTTTAACCATTGTATTCGTATCTAAAATTCCAAAATTTTCTACGGTGAGGTGCTCTCCAGTTAAAGTATTTGTCATTGCTTGGTCAGTTTCTGTTAAAATGTTTTGGGGCTAGCTTTGAATAGGGACGTTTTCCCAATAGGTATTTCAATTCGATCACTGCCAGCCCTGCGGCCCATAAAGATAAGTAAATCATTAAAAGACAGGAGAGGTTTTATGCGGTCTTAAATTGTGCTACAAGTAACAATAAGTGCACAAAGTCAAAGCTTTAGAGTTACAAACGTTTGCATAAATTGGTATATTTTCTTTAGATTAGGGTTAGTTTACGGGCGAACACTTTTATTGTCTATTCGTTTGCTTTAACCTACCAGGCAACCATGGAAAAGGAAAGGATGAACAAAATGCGTTTAGGGGACGAAGCCTCTTTTAAAGCGCTTTACCAAGACTGTCATCAAAGGGTATATGCCTTTATCTTTCATTATGTTAAGGACAAAGAAGAAAGCGAGGAGCTGTTACAACGCGTGTTCTTGAAGGTATGGGAAAAACGCCAAAAGATCGACCCTTCGAAAAGCGTTAGCTCTTTCCTGTTTACGATCTCTAAAAATATGGTAGTGGATCATTTCCGCAGGGTGAAATCAAGGCAAATGCTGGCACAAGAATATAAAAGGCGTGTACACTTGGAAGATCACAGCACTGAGAATACCATCATTTATAATGAAACCAAGGATTTTGCCAACGCAGCTATTGACGTTTTACCTCCCAAAAGAGGTCAGATCTTTAGACTCAGCCGATTTGAGGGATTGTCCTACAGCGAAATCGCTCAAAAACTAGGCATTTCTAAAAACACGGTAGAAGTACAAATGGTTAAGGCCATCAAAACGCTAAGGGAAGAGTACAAAAGCCATTATGGCCCAGGCGGATAAACGAGTGTTCAGTGAAGTGTTATTGGACGGTTAGCTCATTTTTTCTTATCCCGTTTTTAAAGTTGGCAGTTAGCAAAGGGCAATCGGCAATCCTACATTTTTTTGCCTATTGCCCTTTGCCGATTGCCGACTCACCGAGAACCTTCCATTACCTCAAGCCTACTCACACTCTACCGGGTACGTCATTTGAGGCTTAACTTAACACTAGTTCTACTTTTTACATTCAATTATTTGATAGGCAGGGATTTAACGATAAGGGAGCCCGTTGGATATCCTTATCAAAAACGAAACAACAACCTCTTTATCGTCATTCCTGCCGGCCTTGCCGGGTGAGCGATGCGCGAGAGCAGGAATCTGCTGTGTCGCTGAACGTGAACCTTTTTTTGGGTGTACTGGGTTTTCGTTTCACGACTTCGCAGATTCCTTGTCACGCCTAGCCCAACGCACAGGCTGCAAGGAATGACGATGTTGGAAAGTAAGGAATGATGTTCTTAGGTAGAGGTTTTGGATGGGTTTAGAACAGGATGTGGATCACCCATACTTTGCAGTTCGCTGGCACTAGGTTTAAAACTACAAACCTCATTATCAATTACTTAAACCTGACAAAGTAGTCCTAGTGTTAAGTGAAATGTAATTGGACGGTTAGCTATTTTTTCCAGTCTCGTTCTTAAAACGTCCTTGAAAATTAAATTTGGTAGGCAAATGTTTGATTTTGGCAAGATAGGCTACATTTTAAAGTGTTTCGGGTAGTGCGATCCTCTAAATGAGCAGTGTAAGCGGAGTTTTGTGGTTCTAAGTCCGGTTTTCATTTTCTTTTGCACGCCCATGCCATAGGCATCCCCCTATTTTTTTGCTTACTGCCCTTTGCCGATTGCTTACTGATCGAGAACCTTGCAATACCTCAAGCATAACCATCTTGTACCCGTTACGTCATTTGAGGTTTAACTTAACACTGGGTTTAGAAATTTGATCATGCCCGTCCGTGAAGCGTTTTCCATCTTGATCACAAGGTTTGTAGGATACCCGCATTACAACGGCTGGCGTCAGTGCCCTTTATGCTCAATGGGTCCGCGCTTGCAAGGTGGACCAGTTTAAGGAACCAGTTGAAGGGAGGAGTTCCAAATCACGTAAATGATGCGGTCTAAACGCACTCACCGGGAGACGCGAAATCGCCCGGTGAGTGAGGGGCAAGCCCCAAAAGTACCTATACCACTGACGTGGTGTATTACTCCACGAAAGTGACGCCTAAAATAGGAGCACCGTTAAATTCCGAACCTCCATGAGTTATTCCAACAAAATTGAACCCTGTGGGAGAACCCAGGTCCAAACCGAGTAACTTCCTTTCTGAAGTGAGATAAAGTTGGTCTCCTGTCACCGCTATTCTTGCACCTACTAAATGCGAGCGGGTCTGGAGTAGTGCCGGGCTTGTCTCTCCACCTTGTACGATTTGATCTATAGGTAAGCTGTAGATCGATGTAAAGTTAGCCGAGGGAGGTGCGTTATCAATAAAATAAAGTACGCCATTGCTGATGGCCAAATCGTCCGTATCAGATTCTGGCTGTGTCCTGGCATTTGTAATTATTTCAGTAACTAGTGTAGCTTCAGCGGTAGACGGATCCAAGGTGAGTAAGCTCTCACTCCAAAAGTCATCATTATCTCCGGGGGTGCCGTTAAGACTGGCAGCCATATACAAAACACCTGCCTGGCCATCGAAAGCCAAGGCTTCGGCTAACCTCATCGGAACACCACCTAGGGTGATATTGCCTATTTCTTCGTACCTGCCTAGCGCATCTATTTTAACAAGAACAGGCAGGCTGGATGGGTTTTGCAAGAGGTAAAAATTACGATTGATAGGATCAAAGGTCAGGGCCGAATGAGATGCGTTAGCCGGGAAATTAATAATTGGCAAGGCCTCGGTGGCCTCACCAGTTTCTGTATTTAGTTCTACGATTTGGTCATCAACTAAGGCAAATAGCCCACGAGAGACTGAATTACGAGGAATAATGATGTCTAAAGGAACATCCACAAATGTTTGTAATGTATCGGACGATAAAGTGATCGGTTCTGAATTACCCACACGAGTGGCTGCTACTAACGTAACTTCGTCAAAATCAGATCGCAGTTTGACCACGTTGATCGAATCTCCCAGCGACTGGGTAAATAAAGAATCTCCATCCGCTATCACCAACAGGTCAGACGCTACAAATTCAAAAGCCGTGCCTTGTGGATTTACTGCGAACACACTGACCAAAATATCCAAGGTAGGGATAACATTGAAGTTAATAGAAACATAACCCAGATCTTCAGGATCTACGGACGTGGTGCTGATCACCTCTAAAGACAGCTCTGTTACCATGTCAGGCGTAATAGAAAAGGCAGTCGAGAGTGGGGAATCTACTAAAGAGGCCAATACGGACCCCTCGATGGGTGTGGCAAGAATTACGTCGGCGTTTTCATCTAATACCAAGAACTCACTAACACGATAATCGCCTGTCTCTAACAGGATAGGTTCTACTAGAAATGCATTCCCAAAACTAAAAACGTCAAACTCCCCCCGGTCGATAATGCTGGCGCCGGTGGACGAAGTGATAGACACGATAATTTTTGCGGGTGTTTCGGATGTTGTTCTCCCGTTAACGGACCTTCCACCAGTATTGGAGGCTATTTTTTCTAGAATGGAAAATTGAACAGAGCCTTGTTGAACAATAACCGACTCTTCTTCATTACAACCCCATAGTAATAAAAGTAACAGGGGTAGGGTGAATAATTTTTTCATTGTCTGAAAGTTTGTGTTGAATAAGTTATAAATAAATTATTCGATTCTAGGGTTCTATGATGTTAATCTATAAAAAAGGGCTTTGAGTAACCCCCTACCTGGGTATGTTTTTTTAGAATATTTAGCTTTTACTTCAGTGTTGTAGCAAGGGTTAGCATTACCCGGTGAACCAATAGATCATTGAGTGTGCTCGTATTGACTACTTATGGCTTTTGTGCTATAAAGGAAAAGGATAAAACTATCCTTAGTAATGTCTTTTCTTTTTGAAGATTGCCTTTAACTTTCAAGGTTAAAGAATTAAGAGCTTACAGATGTATTTTGCGGTTTTATTAAGCAGCAAGGAAAAGTCTTTTCAGCACTTTAAACTATCCCCTGTGAAAAAAAGTAGTGGTCGAAAAGTATATATTTTTTCCCTTTGTACGTGTCACCAGTCTTTTCTTCCTTTGGGCATCGTTAATGATTTGACTGGATCCTATTGTCATGTCAAGGCTTAAATGGCGTTCAAGCTATTTTTTTCGGTCTTGTTCCCAAAGTCGGCAATCGGCAGTAAACAGTCGGCAACCCCCTATTTTGCCTACTGCCCTTTGCCTATTGCTA